>NZ_PYNY01000005.1:0-245523 GCF_003026135.1 Photobacterium sp. GB-36
TTGAGGCTTATCACGTTTAAATAATGGTGCGCGCGGGAGGATTCGAACCTCCGACCGCCTGGTTCGTAGCCAGGTACTCTATCCAGCTGAGCTACGCGCGCACTAAATCGGTGTAACAGCAACAAGCATTGAGGCTTATCACGTTTAAGTAATGGTGCGCGCGGGAGGATTCGAACCTCCGACCGCCTGGTTCGTAGCCAGGTACTCTATCCAGCTGAGCTACGCGCGCACTGTTCTTTCTTAGAGAAAGATATTCCTTTAAGCTATAAAAGGAAATAGTGCAGTCGACAAACCTTACCTTGCGATAATCGTTGACGAAAGCAAAATAAATGGCGGTGAAGGAGGGATTCGAACCCTCGATACGGGATAAACCGTATACTCCCTTAGCAGGGGAGCGCCTTCAGCCTCTCGGCCACCTCACCACACAAATCGGTGTGAATAACAAGTTTACCACTCATCATCCTAAATAATGGTGCGCGCGGGAGGATTCGAACCTCCGACCGCCTGGTTCGTAGCCAGGTACTCTATCCAGCTGAGCTACGCGCGCACTGGGTGCTTCTCGCTAAAGAAACACCATATTGATATCAACAAGGTTGCCATCAATAATAATGGCGGTGAAGGAGGGATTCGAACCCTCGATACGGGATAAACCGTATACTCCCTTAGCAGGGGAGCGCCTTCAGCCTCTCGGCCACCTCACCACACAAATCGGTGCGAATAACAAGTTTACCACTCATCACTCTAAATAATGGTGCGCGCGGGAGGATTCGAACCTCCGACCGCCTGGTTCGTAGCCAGGTACTCTATCCAGCTGAGCTACGCGCGCACTAAATGCCTTATATGGCTAACTTATCTTATCAAAATAAAACAAGTTGAAAGATGGCGGTGAAGGAGGGATTCGAACCCTCGATACGGGATAAACCGTATACTCCCTTAGCAGGGGAGCGCCTTCAGCCTCTCGGCCACCTCACCGTCTTTCGGGGGCTCATATTACTGTCAGCCAAAAATAAGTCAATCACTTTATTGATAAAAAATGACAATCACGAACCGCATGCGTACTTAATAATCAATGAGGTAATTAATACAACGTAAGCGTTGAATTATTCACTTACTTTTAACTTAATGGGGCCTGTAATTACTCGCGATTAAATAAATTTTTAAACGCATTCATTTATTACAAATACAAAAAAGGCCTAGTTTTATACCAGACCTTCTTCAAATTAATAGTTACCAGAACCCTGAGAGTCTGTTTCTTTTTCCGCTTGAATTCGCATGTAAATTTCTTCGCGGTGAACAGATACTTCTTTAGGTGCATTAACACCAATACGTACTTGGTTACCTTTAACACCTAAAACAGTTACGGTCACTTCATCACCGATCATTAGGGTTTCACCTACGCGACGTGTCAAAATTAACATTTATGTGCTCCTTGAGTCATCTCAATCTTATAAGAATTTAACGTTTACTATCCAATATTATTTACGACTTCGTAAATAGCCACTGCTCAAGAAACAGCGAGATATGATTGATTATCCAGACTTTGGCCGTCAACCACAAACCTTTTATGGATTAAATCTACAGCAGCGACATGATCATCATCATTAATTAACAAAGATAAACATTGTTTGTCACTCTGGTAAGTATGCACTTTAATGTTAGCCTCCTTTAACACCTTTTGAACTGAATCCAAATAGTGTTCCGTGTTATCTCCTACTAAGGAAAGAATGGAGACCATACCAATATGGCGCATTTTACTATCAAAAACTAGCTTCAAGCGTGCAATATCATCATTTACAACAACTATTTGTGATTTATTCTCATCACTTGCATGAGCAATAATCCACGCAGTTCCACCAAATAATGCTAAATGTTTGCTGATCTCAGTTTCTGGAAGCGCTATTTCAAGCAACGCATGTTGATTTTGTAACGCGATACCAATAATAGTTGATGAAACCATACTATCAAAATTTACTAGCGTCCCTTCACTATCATCAAAAGAAGAAAGTACACGAAGTGGAACGCGATGCTGGCAAGCATACTCAACAGATTGTAGCTGTAGTACTTTCGCACCCAAACGAGCCATTGACGTCATGTAGTCAAAATGAATGACATCGAGTCGTATTGCTGTAGGAACAATTCTTGGATCGGTAGAATAAACGCCATCAACATCAGTAAAGATCTGACATTCGTCTGCATCTAACGCACTTGCAATCGCTACTGCGGTGGTATCAGAACCACCGCGCCCCAATGTCGTAATATTGCCATCAATATCACGACCTTGAAAGCCAGCGACAATAACAATGTTATCGTCGCCAAGTAATGCGGTTATTCGCTGCGTTTCAACTTCACGAATAGTGGCATTATTAAATGCATTATCTGTTCGAATAACAACCTGATCAGCGATCAACGATACCGCACTGTAGCCACGTTTATTCAATGCCATGGCTAACAAGGCAATTGACACCTGCTCTCCCGCTGCAAGCAATACATCTAGCTCACGTGGTGTTGGTATTTCGTCTATTTGCTTGGCTAGACCTAATAAACGATTGGTCTCTCCAGCCATCGCAGAAAGAACAACGACAACTTGATGGCCAGACTGGCGTGCTTTTATCACACGCTCAGCCACCGCTTCAATTCGCTCTATTGAGCCAACCGATGTTCCACCAAATTTCTGCACTAATAGTGCCACATTACCTCTCCAGTAATTACAGTTTATCAGCTAGCCATGGTGCAACGGTTTCCAATGCCGCAGGTAATGCTGCAGCATCTGTACCACCAGCTTGCGCCATATCAGGACGACCACCGCCCTTGCCGCCAACTTGTTGAGCAACTAGGTTAACTAGTTCACCCGCTTTAACTTTGCCAATAAGATCTTTTGTTACACCTGCAATTAAGCCTACTTTGTCGTCGCTTACATTACCAAGTAGAACAACACCACTGCCTAGCTGATTTTTAAGTTCATCAACCATGCCACGAAGTGCTTTATTATCTGCGCCATTAAGTTTTGCGATTAAAACTTTAACGCCATTAATCTCTTGTGTTTGATTGATAAGTGTTGCGCCTTCTTGTGCCGCTAACTTATCTTTTAATTGTTGGATCTCTTTTTCAAGTTGCTTGCTGTGCGAAACTAATGCTTCCACTTTGCTTACAACTGATGCTGAATCAGATTTCACTAGACGAGCAGTCTTAGCTAGCATTACATCTTCGTTATGCATCGCTTCAATTGCCGCAGCGCCTGTTACCGCTTCGATACGACGAATACCAGCCGCGATACCGCTTTCAGATAGGATCTTAAATAGACCAATGTCACCAGTGCGAGTTGCGTGAATACCACCACAAAGCTCAGTTGAAAACTCACCCATGCTTAGTACGCGTACTTCATCATCGTATTTTTCGCCAAATAGTGCCATTGCACCTTTCGCTTTCGCCGCTTCGATGTCCATGATATTGGTTTCAATCGCATGGTTAGCACGGATTTGGTCGTTAACCATGGTTTCTACAGCGCGTAGTTGTTCTGGTTTAACGGCTTCTAGATTAGAGAAATCGAAACGTAGACCATCAGCTTTGACTAATGAACCTTTCTGAGCCACATGCTCACCCAAAATGTTACGCAGTGCTGCGTGCATTAGGTGTGTTGCTGAGTGGTTTAGGCTGATTGCTGCACGGCGCGTTGAATCTACAGACGCTGTTAGTTTTTGACCAACAGTTAGTGTACCTTCAGCAACTTGACCTTTATGACCAATTGCTGCACCAAACTTTTGCGTATCAGCAACGTTGAACAGTACACCTTCAGCAGTAAGAATACCGCTATCACCACACTGACCACCTGACTCTGCATAGAATGGTGTATTCGTGAGTACGACTAGCGCCTCTTCACCTGCATTTACGCTATCAACAGCAATACCATCACGGTATAGGGCAACAATTTCACCTTCACCGTCTGTTGCGCTGTAACCACAGAATTCTGTTTCAGCATCAACTTTGATTGCTGTGTTGTAATCAACACCAAAGTTACCCGCATCACGAGCACGTTGACGTTGTTCTTCCATTGCCGCTTCAAAACCGTCTTCATCAATAGTGAAGCCACGCTCACGAGCAACATCGTTGGTTAAATCAGCAGGGAAACCGTACGTATCGTATAGTTTAAATACTGTTTCACCATCAAGCACTTTACCGTCTAAGTTATCTAGTGCTTCGTTAAGAATTGTCAAACCTCGGTCAAGAGTACGACCAAAGTTGTCTTCTTCAATCTTAAGAACTTTTTCTACTAGTTCTTGCTGTGCTTTTAGCTCTTCACCAGCGGTACCCATGATCTCAGCAAGTGGACCTACAAGCTTGTAGAAGAATGCACCTTGTGCGCCTAGCTTGTTACCGTGACGCACTGCGCGACGGATAATACGACGAAGTACGTAACCACGACCTTCGTTTGACGGCATAACACCATCAGAGATCAAGTAAGCACATGAACGGATGTGGTCAGCCACAACGCGTAGTGATTGGTTAGACAGATCGTCAAAGCCGATCACTTTCGCCGCTTCTTTGATTAGCGTTTGGAAAATGTCGATTTCGTAGTTTGAATGTACGCCTTGCATAATTGCAGCAATACGCTCAATACCCATACCGGTATCAACAGAAGGCTTAGGTAGCGGTTCCATTGTACCGTCAGCTTGACGGTTGAACTGCATAAATACGTTGTTCCAGATCTCGATGAAACGGTCACCATCTTCTTCTGGTGTACCTGGACGTCCACCCCAAATGTGATCACCGTGATCGTAGAAAATTTCTGTACATGGACCACAAGGACCTGTATCCCCCATCTGCCAGAAGTTGTCAGACTCAAAAGGCTTGCCACCTTTCTTATCACCGATACGCACGATACGATCAGCTGGAATACCTATTTCTTTGTTCCAGATTTCAAATGCTTCGTCATCGGTTTCATACACAGTCACAACCAAACGATCAGCTGGCAGTTTAAGAACAGAGGTTAAAAATTCCCAAGCGTATGCAATTGCATCATGCTTGAAGTAATCGCCAAAGCTGAAGTTACCTAACATTTCGAAGAATGTATGATGACGCGCTGTAAAACCTACATTTTCAAGGTCGTTATGCTTACCACCTGCGCGTACACAGCGCTGAGCCGTTGTCGCTCGCGTGTAGCTGCGCTTTTCTAAACCTAAGAAAACATCTTTAAATTGGTTCATACCCGCGTTTGTGAACAACAATGTTGGGTCGTTCGCAGGTACAAGAGAGGAGCTTTCCACTATTTGGTGGCCTTTGCTCTCGAAAAACGCAAGATACGCACGGCGGATCTCATCAGTGCTCATGTACATTGGCAAATCCTGAATTAATGCTTTATTGAAAGACAGAAAATCATACTTATGTGATCTTCCTCCTCGCCTTTTTGGGTATGAAAAACATACTTTAGTTAAAAGGTCGAGCTGAGTAATCGAACTAAGATAAATTTTTTGGGGGCTATTGTAAAACAACGGCAGCAATAACTGAAAATGTTATATGGGAAAATGCATTAAATAATCCGATTATTTAATGCATTTGGTAGGTGATAGCTCAGGATTGAATGAGACGTTCGCGTAATTTATGAGATAAACACTTTTCGGCTACCTATTTCGAGATCTCTTTTGCTGATAAGCCTTGAACAGAGTTAAGAAGTGAAGAAACGATCGAATCACTATCAATACTTTCACCATTTAACACCCGCGCTAAAATATCACTAGCAAATTGCTGCGGTGAAATCACAATATCAGGATTCACACTTTTCACTTTATTAATATTTTTACTGTCATTTACCAATGCAACCGTACGTGCACTGCTTTCTAATTCAATCGCTGACAGCACAATAAAAGCATTATCAGCATCGTCATCACTTAATGCGAGCACCGCTTTTGCATTCATGACACCGGCTTGAGTTAAGATCTCACCGTCGCTGTAATCCCCCACTACAACATCTAAATCTTCAAGTAAATCCTTCGCTGCTTGTTGAGTGCGAGGAGATACGATCACGGTGATTGGTTGTTTACGAGAAGACAGTTGCTTTATTGTATTGATTGCAAGGCTAGATAAGCCACAAATAATAAAATGATTAGTTCTATTCATTTTTTTAGTATTACCTTTAACAAGTCGCTCAAAACCACTATGAACAACAGGACCTAATACTGATGTCGCCGATGTAGCAAAGACCGTGATACCAGACACTATGACTGAGATAGTAAATAATCGTGCAGGCTCCGAAACGGGAACAATATCACCATACCCCACTGTCGACATAGTTTCTATCGCGTAATAAAACGCGGTCAATAATGAGGTAATTTTAGGGTCAAAACCATCTCCAAAATACAGCGCACCATAGGTTGACGTGAGCATTAACGTGATCACGCTGATCAACGCAAAAATACTACCCGCAGCAACACTGCTTCTTGAAAAATGGCGACGAACTAGAAATAAAATTAATAAAGAAATTAAGCCATAGTGAATATTATAGGTCTGATCAGGGTGGATATGCGCGGTATAAAGCGTATCGATGATCATTAAAGTGAAACTGATCATCCACGATATTCGAGCTCTAAAAAAGAGTCCAATAGAGCTTAAAGCTATAAATACACCCAGCATGAAATAAGGCGCGTTAGTTAAAAAACTATGGTTAATTTGCTCATAATCTTTCACATTAAAGATCGCGATCAGATCAATCGGTAAACCATAAATAGTATGGAAAATTAAACCGCTATTAACCAATACAAATAATGCGACAAAAATATGCCTAATACTATAGAGCCATAACGCGAAACGCTTAAAAATGCGTCCTGTCCAATGTAATAACGAAAAACCGTCTTTCACTTTCTATATACCTATTAAGCGATATCAATGAGTTACCGTTATAGCTTAGTAAAAAATAACGTTCATTTATATTAAAACAAAATACAACACTAAGGAGGATCTAATTTTCATTCTATAACTAAAATACACCAGATATAAAAAAACCCAATCCTAAGATTGGGTTTCTTGATACGAATTAACGTAATTTAGAATGCTTCGTCTTCTTCAATATCACTATTTTTCTCGTCAACTTGATCACCCTCAGTCACAGGTGTTAGTAGCAAGTCACGTAATTTTTTCTCAATTTCTGCAGCAATTGCAGGGTTTTCGACCAAGTACTTACAAGAGTTTGCCTTACCTTGACCAATTTTATCACCTTGGTAACTATACCAAGCACCCGCTTTTTCTACTAACTTATGCTTAACACCCAAATCAATGAGCTCGCCGTTACGGTTGAAACCTTGACCATAAAGAATTTGAGTTTCAGCTTGCTTAAACGGTGCTGCAATTTTGTTTTTAACTACTTTAATACGTGTTTCGTTACCAACAACTTCGTCTCCTTCTTTGATTGCGCCAGTACGACGGATATCAAGACGAACAGATGCATAGAACTTCAGTGCATTACCACCAGTAGTCGTTTCAGGGTTACCGAACATCACACCAATCTTCATACGGATTTGGTTGATGAAGATACACATACAGTTTGACTGCTTAAGGTTGCCCGTTAACTTACGCATCGCTTGTGAAAGCATACGTGCTTGGAGACCCATGTGTGAGTCGCCCATTTCACCTTCGATTTCAGCTTTAGGTGTTAGAGCAGCCACTGAGTCAACAACGATTAAATCAACCGCGCCAGAGCGAGCTAATGCATCACAAATTTCAAGCGCTTGCTCACCTGTATCTGGCTGAGAAACTAATAGCTGATCGATATCAACACCTAGCTTCTGCGCATAGATAGGATCAAGTGCGTGTTCAGCATCGATGAAAGCACAGGTTTTTCCTTTACGCTGAGCTGCTGCAATCGTTTCAAGGGTTAAAGTTGTTTTACCAGATGATTCTGGACCGTAAATTTCTACAATACGTCCCATCGGTAAACCACCAGCACCGAGTGCAATATCTAACGATAATGAACCAGTTGAAATGGTTTCGATATCCATAGTACGGTTATCGCCCAACTTCATGATTGAACCTTTACCGAACTGCTTCTCAATCTGGCCTAACGCTGCGGCAAGAGCCTTTTGTTTGTTGTCGTCCATTCGACTCTCCAACGGATGCTAAAATGAAATGAGTGAAGTATTTCTATGCCGCCTAGTATACTGTCTATTCATACAGTGTCTATAGATGATCATAATTTTTTTGTTAAATGTGCATTAGCCTTGTGCTACTCCACCACACTTGATGCTCGTTCAAGCATGACAGACAATGCCTTAGCAATCGCTTGTAATCGTATATTTTTTCGATCGCCTTCAAAGTGGCAACACGTTGTTTGTCGCCAACCCGTTACATCAGCCCAACAAAACCAGACAGTACCGACAGGTTTTTCTTCACTGCCACCATCAGGGCCAGCAATGCCACTGATCGCCACACTGATATCTGCCCGTGAAGCCGCTAATGCGCCACAAGCCATTTCAAATACCACAGCTTCACTTACCGCACCAAATTCTGCTAACGTCGCGCTAGAAACACTTAACATTTCTTGCTTTGCTTCGTTGCTATAGGTAACAAACGAGCGATTAAACCAAGCAGAGCTGCCCGCAATTTCAGTGATCGCATAAGCAACACCACCTCCAGTACAAGATTCCGCTGTCGTTGCAACCCAATTTTTATTTTTTAATGCCTGACCTAAATCTGTCGCAAGTTGTTCTATATTCATTTTTATTTGCTCCTTGCTAGCGCTATCAACGTGAAATGCTCTCGATATTTCGTTTCATAATACGAATTACAATTTCTTTTCTCGACTTTACCCCTATCTAAGGCTAATGCAAATATCTAAAAAAACGTATTTCGCTACTTTGCCCTATAGCCAGATTCACGTATCCTTAGCGATCAAATATTCATGGGTCATGCTGTTATGTCGGCATGACCACGTTCAAGCAAGAGTAGGCAATATCGTGACGATAAAAGGCTTAGAAAAACATACACCTATGATGCAGCAGTTCTTAAGAATCAAAGCTGAGAACCCTGATATATTATTGTTCTATCGCATGGGTGATTTCTATGAAATGTTTTTTGATGATGCGAAACGTGCCTCTCAACTGCTTGATATTTCGCTAACCAAACGTGGCTCAACCAATGGCGAGCCTATTCCGATGGCCGGTGTGCCTTACCATGCGGTTGAAGGTTATTTAGCTAAATTGGTTCAGCAAGGTGTATCTGTTGCGATTTGTGAGCAAATTGGTGATCCGGCTACCAGTAAAGGCCCTGTTGAACGTAAAGTCGTACGTATCGTCACGCCAGGTACGGTCAGTGATGAGGCGTTACTCAACGAGCGACGTGATAACTTAATTGCCGCTATCTATACTGCAAATAATAAATTTGGCTACGCAACATTAGATATCACCTCTGGTCGCTTCATGCTCACAGAGCCAAACAGCGAAGAAGAAATGCAGGCTGAATTACAACGTACTAGTCCTGCTGAACTACTTTATCCTGAAGATTTTACCTACCTACATTTAGTAGAACCGTTTAAAGGCAAACGTCGTCGCCCTATTTGGGAGTTTGAATTAGATACCGCGCGCCAGCAACTCACTCTGCAATTTGGTACCCGTGATTTAATCGGCTTTGGGGTTGAGAATGCGGAGTTAGGGCTATGTGCGGCTGGCTGTTTAATGCAATATGTCAAAGACACCCAACGTACGGCATTACCACATATTCGTGCGATCACTTTAGATACTAAAGATCATGCGGTTATCTTAGATGCTGCGACACGTCGCAATTTAGAGTTAACGCAAAACCTTGCCGGTGGCTACGATAACACACTAGCTGCCGTCCTCGATCAAACCTCAACGCCGATGGGGAGTCGTTTATTAAAACGCTGGCTTCACCAACCTATTCGCGATCAAAAACAATTAAATGGTCGCCTAGATGCCATTGAAGCATTTAAAAATAGCGGCATGTTTGTCGATGTATCGGGCGTCTTGCGTCACATGGGTGACTTAGAACGTATTCTTGCGCGTCTTGCATTACGTTCAGCACGTCCACGCGATTTAGCACGCATGCGAACAGCAATGCAGTATCTACCAGAACTTGCTGAATTATTAGCGGAAATACCCCAAACACGCATTAACGACTTAGCCACTCACGCAGCGCCGATGGACGAGCTATGTGAATTACTTGAGCATGCCATTATTGAAAATCCACCGGTTATCATTCGTGATGGTGGCGTTCTTGCACCGGGTTATAACGCAGAACTTGATGAGTGGCGTGATTTAGCAGATGGCGCAACTAAATTCTTAGAAGAATTAGAAGCCAGTGAACGCGAACGTCACGACATCGACAGCCTAAAAGTGGGCTTCAACCAAGTACACGGTTTCTTTATTCAAGTAAGCCGTGGTCAAAGTCACTTAGTACCAAGTCATTATGTTCGTCGCCAAACACTGAAAAACGCAGAGCGTTACATCATCCCTGAGCTTAAAGAGCATGAAGATAAAGTCTTAAATTCTAAATCAAAAGCACTCGCTCTTGAGAAGAAGTTATGGGAAGAACTGTTTGATAAGCTATTGCCTCATCTTGAACAACTGCAAAATGCAGCAAGTGCATTATCAGAGCTTGATGTATTAACCAACCTTGCTGAACGTGCTGATAGCCTTAATTACTGTCGCCCTGAGTTAATGACAGAAACAGGTATTGAAATCACAGCAGGTCGTCACCCTGTCGTTGAGCATGTGCTAAGTGAACCGTTCATTGCCAACCCTATTTCGCTTCATCAAGACCGTCGTATGTTAATCATCACGGGTCCTAATATGGGGGGAAAATCAACCTATATGCGCCAAACCGCATTAATTGCGTTAATGGCACATGTTGGCTCTTTTGTCCCAGCTGAAGCGGTAAAAATTGGTCCATTAGATCGCATCTTTACCCGTATTGGTGCCTCTGATGACTTAGCATCTGGTCGCTCAACTTTCATGGTTGAAATGACAGAGACGGCTAATATTCTTCACAATGCGACCAAGCAAAGTTTAGTCTTAATGGATGAAATTGGTCGTGGTACTAGTACTTATGACGGCTTATCGCTGGCATGGGCAAGTGCAGAATGGCTCGCGGATAAAATCTCAGCCATGACACTTTTTGCGACTCATTACTTTGAATTGACTGAGCTGCCATCACTATTAACAGGGTTAGCTAACGTTCACCTTGATGCCGTTGAGCATGGTGATGAAATCGCCTTTATGCATGCGGTACAAGAAGGTGCCGCAAGCAAGTCTTATGGTTTAGCGGTAGCGAGCTTAGCTGGGGTGCCTAAGACGGTGATTAAACGCGCTAAGATAAAACTACAGCAATTGGAGGCATCAGGTCACCAACAAGCTCTGCAACCTAGCGAGATCACAACGGGCGCACCTAAAGAAGAGCATCAATTAAGTTTGATCCCAGAGCCGAGTGAAGTAGAAGAAGCTTTAGCAAACGTTAATCCTGATGAGTTAACACCACGTCAAGCACTTGATGAGCTCTATCGTTTAAAAGCGCTGCTTTAATTAAACATCATTAAAATCAGATACAATAAAGGACGCTGAAGCGTCCTTTTTTATTACTTTAAATTCATTATTGACTCTTAAAAAGTGATTTAAATAATTGTTAAAGCCATATTGAATCTAAACTTCTTGATTAAATAGTGATTCGATATTTAACCCTTGATGAGTCAACATATCACGCAAACGTCGTAAGCCTTCAACTTGTATTTGACGTACTCGTTCACGGGTTAAACCAATTTCTCGTCCCACATCTTCTAATGTTGATGCCTCATAACCTAATAGGCCAAATCGACGCGCTAACACTTCACGTTGTTTAGGGTTGAGTTCTTGTAACCAGTGAACAATAGAGTTTTTTATATCATCGTCTTGGGTTGATGATTCAGGACTGCCACCTTTCTCATCAGGAATAATATCAAGCAGTGCTTTTTCAGAATCCCCACCGATCGGATTATCGACCGAGCTCACACGCTCATTTAAGCGCAGCATACGGTTCACATCATCAACCGGTTTTTCCAGTTGTTGAGCGATATCTTCTGCTGTTGGCTCATGATCCAGCTTTTGTGCTAATTCACGTGCTGTACGTAAATAGACATTGAGCTCTTTAACGACATGGATTGGCAGCCGAATAGTACGGGTTTGATTCATGATAGCCCGTTCAATCGTTTGACGGATCCACCATGTGGCATAGGTAGAAAAACGGAATCCACGCTCGGGATCAAACTTCTCAACCGCACGGATCAGGCCTAAATTACCTTCTTCGACTAAGTCGAGTAACGCAAGTCCTCGGTTACTATAACGGCGTGATATTTTAACCACTAAACGAAGATTACTTTCAATCATACGTTTACGGGCGACTTCATCGCCTCTTAATGCGCGTCGTGCATACAATACTTCTTCTTCTGCGGTAAGTAAGGGCGAATAGCCAATTTCACCGAGATAGAGTTGAGTTGCATCCAGTGCTTTTTGAGTGGACTCATATTTGGCAAGTTCAGCATCATCTGTATCATCGGTTACAGGTGATGCTGCGGTAGTTTCAGAACTATCATCAGCAGACGTAGGTGCTGGTACATCAATATCCAGTTCTTCGTCTAAAGTGAATGAATCAAGGTTTGTGGCTGTGCTGCTTCTACTCATAGCGCCTCCCAGATGGCGAGTTAGCAAGACATTACAACTTCATCATGTCATCTCTTATTACTGCATCATTGATCTTTCACTTTTTACTTCGGTAAATAACGCATCGGATCGACGGATTTACCCTTATAGCGAATTTCAAAGTGTAGCCTTACACTGCTAGCCCCAGTGCTTCCCATGGAAGCTATCTTTTGCCCAGCTTTTACTTGTTGTTGTTCTTTTACGAAAATTTTGTCGTTGTGTGCATAAGCACTTAAGTAGTCTTCACCATGCTTAATAATGACTAAATTACCGTAACCCGGTAGCGCATCACCAGCATATACAACAAGACCTGCGGCAGTCGCCTTAATAGCTTCTCCTCGCGTACCTGCAATATCAATACCTCTATTGCCGTTATCTGAATTAGAAAAACCAGCAATAATTTTCCCTTTTACAGGCCAAGCCCATTTAGATGTTGCTGAACTTGTACTTGGCTTAGTTGTTACAGGTTTGTTAACTTTTGAGTTTTCAGAGTACTCTTTTGGTTTTGGCTGTGCAACCGTTTTATTGGTTGTTTTTTGCTCTGGTTGTTTAACAACTGGCTTTTTCGGTGTTGTTGGAGTGGTATTTACAACAGGAGGCTTGACCACAACAGGAGGCGTTGAAGAACTATATGATGAACTATTACTTCCACTAGAGAGCACTAAACGCTGGCCTGGATAGATAATATAAGGCTCTGATAGATTATTGATTTTCACAATATCTTTTACATTTTGCCCCGTAACATAGGAAATAAAATATAACGTATCTCCTTTCTTTACCGTGTATGAATTTCCTTTAAAACTACCACGCTCTAATTGTGAGTAATCTTTGCTGAGATTGGCAACCGGTGCTGGTGTATGACTACTACAAGCTGATAGCAGGATCA
This sequence comes from Photobacterium sp. GB-36, assembly GCF_003026135.1. Lineage (NCBI taxonomy): Bacteria > Pseudomonadati > Pseudomonadota > Gammaproteobacteria > Vibrionales > Vibrionaceae > Photobacterium > Photobacterium sp. GB-36. The sequence continues at coordinate 13,555 of NZ_PYNY01000005.1, forward strand.
TACTCGTCACCGCTAACAAGGAAGGTTGAATTATTTTTTTCATCATACACTCTGTATTCATGGTTTAAGCCAAATCTCCAGCCAATAAAGGCACAAATCTTACGGGTTCAATCACGGTTTCGCAAAATGCTTCGCCATTTCGAACAATCAATTTCAATTCTTGCTGTTGACAACCAACAGGTAAAATTAATCGTCCACCATCAACAAGTTGAGCAAGTAAGCTCTGGGGGATCTCACTTGCTGCAGCTGTCACGATAATCGCATCAAAGGGACCTTTGCTTGCCCATCCTTGCCAGCCATCGCCATGTTTGGTTGATATATTATGTAACTCTAACTGCTTGAAACGTCGTTTGGCCTGCCACTGCAACGCTTTAATTCGTTCAACCGAATAAACATGCTCAACCAGCTGTGCTAATACGGCGGTTTGATATCCAGAGCCAGTACCAATCTCTAATACAGAGGATTGATAGGTTAACCCTAGTAACTCTGTCATCCTTGCTACAATATAAGGCTGAGAAATCGTTTGTCCGCTACCTATGGGTAACGCATTGTTTTCGTATGCCTGATAGGAAAAAGCTTCATCAATAAAACGCTCTCGAGGCACTGTTGCAATCGCATTGAGAACACGTTGATTACTTATCCCTTTATTGTTTAAAAATGTTATCAAGCTATCTACTTGATTTTGATACCGCATGACTACTGGATCTCCACATTTTTCATCCAGCCCTCAATTCCAACCATGGCATCATGCGCGGTTAAATCGACTTGTAGAGGCGTGATTGATACCGCTCCTTGCTCTATCGCATAAAAGTCAGTACCAATACCAGCATCTTGGCATTGACCAGGAGGGCCTAACCAATATAGTGGTTGGCCTCTTGGGTCATGCTCTTTGATCATATTTTCAGCACGATGTCTTGCCCCAAGACGAGTGACTTGCCAAGCTTTAAGTTGCTCAAAAGGTACATCAGGCACATTAATATTTAATATATTGTTGCTGGGTAATGGCTGCTTAGATAGCTGTTCAATCACTTGTTTCACAACCTTTGCTGCCGTTATAAAGTGTGTATTACCAACAAGTGATACTGCAATAGCAGGAACACCTAGAAAGTGCCCTTCTGTTGCCGCTGCCACAGTACCGGAATACAGCACGTCATCACCTAAATTAGCGCCATGATTGATCCCTGCAACGACAATATCGGGACGTTCATCCAACCATTCATTCAGTGCAAAATGCACACAATCAGTTGGCGTTCCTTGTACTGAAATACGGTTTTCAGCTTCTTGTCGAATACGCAGTGGATAATCTAAGGTCAATGAATTTGAAGCACCCGATCGATTTCGATCGGGTGCAACCACAATTACATCGGCCAGTTGGCTTAATTCTTTTGCAAGTGTATTGATGCCTTCGGCAAAAATGCCATCATCATTGCTGATCAATATTCTCATCATTCACAACCTCAGAGTTAAGTGGCATGATTAACTCACGCACTACCGAGGTGGCAAAACTACCAGCAGGCAGAGCAAATGAAACAATCAAATCTTTGTCTTCAAAATGCCATTGCATATTATTAGGCATTAATAATAATGCGCGACGATCATGACGCATTCGGTTATCTCGAACAAGCTTAACCAATGCAGGTTCTTGTTCAACAATTGCTAACTCAAATGCTTGTGCTTCAGCTTGAGTTGGCAGAGCATTATCACCAAGCAACGGACCGGTAATAGCTACCTCGCCACTATTGACTTGCTGTTGGAGTCCATCAGTTACCACATCAGCAACAAACGTGCGCTCATCGCCTGCCATTTGTAAGCAATCGCCTGCCATAATGGTTGAGGTTAAACCTTGCTCAATTCGCTTTGATAATACTTGGTTAAACATCCAAGAACGTGCTGCTGATAAGTAAAAACTTCGCTTACTCTTATCACGTACACGGAATTCATCATTGCCCCAAGCACGTGCTTTAACCACGTTATTACCACCATGACCAAAACGCTGCTCACCAAAATAGTTTGCAACACCTTGTGCTTTGATCATTTCCAGACGCTCAGTTAATGCATTAAGGTTATCTAGATCAGTAAGGCGTAATTGGAACCAGTTCCCCGCTAAATCACCTGGGCGTAATTTTTTATCATGGCGTGTCACTTCAAGAATTTCGACACCTGGATGTTCAGCTTCAAATTGGCTTAAATCAGGATCAGCTTTACCCGGTAAGTGAACGCTTAACCATTGCTCAGTGATTGCATGGCGATCTTTCAACCCAGCCCAGCTAACATCACGTGATTTAACACCACATGCTTTAGCTAACTCATTCACTACATATTTGGTGTTTTCACCGACTTTGCGAATTTTCACCATCAGGTGCTCGCCTGTACCGCTAAATTTAAAACCAAGTTCTTCATTAACGATGAAGTCCTGAGGACTGGCTTTAAGACGTCCGTGACAGATTGGCTTTGCATGTAGCCAATTAAAACAATCCATTATATTTTCTGCAGTGTTGGAGTGAGACATAAGCTCAAGATACCTTTTTAATTAAAACAACCGCTTCACAAGCAATGCCTTCTTTACGTCCAGTAAAACCTAAACGTTCAGAGGTCGTTGCTTTAACATTTACATTGGTGATATCTGTTTCCAGATCGTCTGCAATCGCTTGACACATCGCATCAATATACGGCGCCATTTTTGGCGCTTGTGCAATAATAGTAACGTCTACATTACCAAGTCTGTAACCTTGTGCTTTAACTTTACTGTAGACATCACGTAATAAAAATCGGCTATCAGCACCAGCCCATTCCGCATCTGTATCGGGAAAATGACGACCAATATCCCCTGCGCCTATTGCGCCAAGTAATGCATCACATACCGCGTGTAGTGCAACATCACCATCAGAATGAGCGATCAGACCTTGCTCATAAGGGATCGCTACCCCACCAATAATTACCGGGCCTTCACCACCAAATTTATGAACATCAAAACCATGACCAATTCGCATTATGGTTATTCCTTTAATAATTGTCGTAGGTAGAACTCAGCTAAAGCTAAATCTTCAGGTTGGGTTACTTTTAGATTATCCGCACGCCCTTTCACCAACACGGGGGAAAAACCACAAAATTCAAGCGCAGAGGCTTCATCAGTGATCACCGCCTTTTTTGCTAAAGCGGTCGTTAACGCATCACGTAGCTGACCGACACGAAACATTTGAGGTGTTAATGCATGCCATAGTTGCTCACGGTCAACGGTGTGATCAATCACTGCTCGTGTATTTGAATTAACAGTACTGCGTTTCATGGTATCGCGTACTGGCGTGGCAAGGATTGCACCATATTCAGACGTTTCAGCCGCAGCCATTAATTGACGAAGATCTTCGATACGTACACAAGGGCGAGCGGCATCATGTACCATCACCCAAGCGTTATCATCATTGATTGCAGCTAAGCCTGAAAATACCGAATCCACACGCTCATTACCACCATCAACCACAGTGATGCGAGGATCGCTCGCTAATGGTAACGTTGAAAAGTAAGGATCGTTCCTACTCACCGCAACCACAACATGTTGGACTTCAGGCAAGCTTAATAACCGCTCAACCGAATGTTCTAGAATAGTTTTACCAGCAATCGTTAAATATTGCTTAGGACGATCAGCGGCCATTCGGCTACCAATCCCTGCAGCAGGTACAATAGCAATGCATTTATCGATCATGAAAGGTTATCTCATCACTTAACTAAAATATGTAATTAGTTACTATCACTAACAACACGAATAAATGTTTCCCCTGGTTTTACCAAACCAAGATCGGTACGTGCACGCTCTTCCACAGCTTCTTTGCCGCCATGAAGATCTTTGATCTCCGCATACATTTGCTGATTACGCTGATGTAATTCGGCATTAGCGGCTTGTTGTAAGCTTACGCTCTCTGTGACAGCGGTAAATTCTTTCATACCGTTTTTGCCATACCAGAAATCATATTGTAGCCAAGCGATAAGAACCAATAATACAATAATAAACAGGCGCATACTTCTCCCTGCGACATAATTTTAAACAGCAAGCTGCATTCCGATTATTGAATAAACCTAAATAATTGGAATACATTTTGCGAGTCAGCAATAATCCCATAATCAGTCAATGGTGACTACTATTATGCCATGAGACTTTACATCTCCCTTACTTAGCCCTTCTTTTTGTTGAAAATAAAAACAGCATTCATGACAACAATACAAAATAAGCATTGATTCCTGCATAAATATTGATGCCGCTTAGTGATGCGTTTTTTATTTTAGCGATAAAAAAACCGCCTCTTGCAAGGCGGTTTTATTTACCAAATTGAGTAAACTCAATCATCGCTTAATAAAAAATTAAGCTTGGCCTTTAACTTCTTTAAGACCGTTGAAAGGAGCACGCTCACCTAGTGCTTCTTCGATACGGATAAGTTGGTTGTACTTAGCAACACGGTCAGAACGGCTCATAGAACCCGTTTTGATTTGACCTGCAGCAGTACCTACCGCTAGATCAGCGATAGTTGCGTCTTCTGTCTCGCCTGAACGGTGAGAGATAACAGCAGTGTAACCAGCGTCTTTAGCCATCTTAATAGCAGCTAGAGTTTCAGTTAGAGAACCGATTTGGTTAAGCTTGATTAGGATTGAGTTAGTGATACCTTTCTCAATACCTTCCGCGAAAATCTTAGTGTTTGTAACGAATAGATCGTCACCTACTAGTTGAATTTTGTCACCTAGTAGTTCAGTTTGGTGCTTGAAGCCAGCCCAATCTGATTCGTCTAGACCATCTTCGATAGAAACGATCGCTGGGAACTTCTCAGTTAGATCTTTAAGGAAGTAGTTGAACTCTTCTGAAGTGAATTGCTTACCTTCACCTTTAAGATCGTAGATGCCTTGCTCTTTGTTGTAGAACTCAGATGCAGCACAGTCCATTGCTAGAGTAATATCAGTACCTAGCTCGTAACCTGCAGCTTCAACAGCTTCTTTAATTGCTTTAAGAGCAGCTTCGTTTGACTCTAGGTTTGGTGCGAAACCACCTTCGTCACCTACCGCTGTGCTCATGCCCTTAGACTTAAGAACTTTAGCTAGGCTGTGGAATACTTCAGAACCCATACGTACAGCTTCACGAAGTGTCTTAGCACCTACTGGCTGAATCATGAACTCTTGAATATCAACAGTGTTATCTGCGTGCTCACCACCGTTGATGATGTTCATCATAGGTAGAGGCATAGAGAACTGACCAGCAGTACCGTTTAGCTCTGCAATGTGCTCGAATAAAGGCATGCCTTTAGATGCCGCAGCAGCTTTTGCGTTAGCTAGTGATACAGCTAGGATTGCGTTAGCACCGAAGTTTGATTTGTTTTCAGTACCGTCAAGGTCGATCATAACTTGGTCGATTGCAGCTTGGTCTTTTGCATCTTGGCCGATTAGTGCTTCAGCGATTGGACCATTTGCAGCAGCAACAGCTTTCAGAACGCCTTTGCCTAGGAAACGAGATTTATCACCATCACGAAGCTCTAGAGCTTCACGAGAACCAGTTGAAGCACCAGATGGCGCAGCAGCCATACCTACGAAACCACCTTCTAGGTGAACTTCAGCTTCAATTGTTGGGTTACCACGTGAGTCAATGATTTCACGAGCTAGAACTTTAACGATCTTAGACATTGTGTTTCCTCTTGCTTTATCTTCAAATTAAAAGCTAAAAAAATAGCTGTAGCCATAACAACTACAGCTATCAGTAATCCTTACTGGTTAAGCTCACCACGGTGGTATGCACCCGCCGCTTTTACAAAACCTTCAAACAATGGGTGCCCATCACGAGGTGTCGATGTGAACTCAGGGTGGAACTGTGCAGCTACGAACCAAGGGTGATTCGGAACTTCAATAATTTCAACAAGTTTCTTGTCAGCAGACAAACCAGATACTTTTAGACCTGCTTTTTCAAGCTTAGGTAGTAAAGTGTTGTTTACTTCGTAACGGTGACGGTGACGCTCATGGATCGTTGGCTGACCGTATAACGTACGCGCTTTAGAACCATCTTGTAGATGACATAGCTGAGAGCCAAGGCGCATTGTACCGCCTAGATCTGATTTCTCAGTACGCTCTTCAACTTTACCTTCACTATCAATCCACTCAGTAATAAGACCAACGACTGGATATTTAGTTTCAGCATTAAATTCAGTTGAATGCGCATCAGACATTTTGGCTACATTTCGAGCAAATTCGATTAATGCTACCTGCATACCTAAACAAATACCTAGGTATGGAATATTATTTTCACGTGCGTATTGAGCAGTAAGGATCTTACCTTCAACACCACGGCTACCAAAACCACCTGGAACCAAGATTGCATCAAGGCCAGCCAGTACTTCTGTACCTTTTGACTCAACATCTTGAGAATCGATGTATTTGATTTTTACTGATAGACGATTTTTCAGGCCCGCGTGTTTAAGTGCTTCGTTAACTGACTTATATGCGTCTGGCAGTTCAATGTACTTACCAACCATACCAATAACGACTTCAGAGGTAGGGTTCGCTTCTTCATAAATAACTTGTTCCCACTCAGAAAGATCAGCTTCTGGTGCTGTAATACCAAAGCGCTTACACACTAAATCATCAAGACCTTGAGACTTAATTAATTGTGGGATTTTGTAGATTGAATCTACATCTTTCATTGAGATAACAGCTTTTTCCTGCACGTTACAGAACAGGGCAATTTTTGCACGCTCATTGGCAGGGATCATACGATCAGAACGACACACTAAGATGTCTGGCTGAATACCAATAGAAAGAAGTTCTTTTACTGAGTGCTGAGTTGGCTTAGTTTTCACTTCGCCAGCCGCTGCTAGGTAAGGAACAAGTGTCAAGTGCATGAACATGGTGTTTTCACGACCTTGCTCTACGGCTAATTGACGAATAGCTTCCATAAATGGGAGTGATTCAATATCACCCACAGTACCGCCTACTTCAACGATTGCTACATCATGACCTTCAGCACCCGCTAACACGCGAGATTTGATTTCATTAGTGATATGAGGAATTACCTGAATCGTTGCACCTAAGTAATCACCACGACGCTCTTTGCGTAATACGTCTGCGTACACACGACCAGCTGTAAAGTTATTACGCTTAGTCATCTTGGTACGAATGAAACGCTCGTAGTGACCTAAGTCTAGGTCAGTCTCTGCACCGTCTTCCGTAACGAATACTTCGCCGTGTTGAATTGGGCTCATTGTGCCTGGATCAACGTTGATGTAAGGGTCAAGCTTCATCATAGTCACGTTAAGACCACGTGCTTCTAAAATCGCTGCAAGTGATGCAGCAGCAATGCCTTTACCTAGAGAGGAAACTACTCCGCCCGTAACAAAAATGTAATTCGTAGTCATGTTTAACCTGGAAGATTGGTGTAGAGGATAAATGTATCTGGACGGGAAATTAGTATACCAGACACCATTTATCGCCACAACGTGAAAACTATCACACCGCCATTTGATTTTTTTTGCTTCAAATCAAGTAAGCGTTATGCCACTGAAATATCAAGCTTTAACAACCAAAACAATACCATAATGGTATAATGCATTTAAAAATCATGCTGAATTTTTAATTACTGATTTTTACTTTCTTTATCTTTAACACTATTCCATGCTTCATCTAGCTCAGTTAATGAACACTGACTAATGATCTTTCCTTGTTCTAGCACACTTTCTTCCACTTGGCGAAAACGCTTTTCAAATTTTTTATTAGCTTTTTGTAATGCCATCTCTGGTTTTACTTTTAAATGACGACTTAAATTCACCACTGAAAATAGTAGATCACCGAGCTCTTCTTCTATTCGTTGTTGTTCTGGCACCGCTTGAATCACTTCGTCCATCACTTCATCAAGCTCTTCTTTTACTTTATCAACCACTGGTGCTAATTCATCCCAATCAAAACCAACATTCGCGCAGCGTTTTTGAATTTTATCAGCACGCATTAATGCCGGTAATGCGTTTGGAATATTAGCAAGCAAGCTCACATCTTGCTCTTTAGCTGCGCGCTCTTTGGCTTTTTCGGCTTCCCAGTTTTGTTGAACGGCTGCTTCATCATCAAAATCAGCATTACTAAAAACATGGGGATGACGACGGACCAGCTTTTCACTTATGCCTGCCACTACATCGTCAAATTCAAACAACCCTTGTTCTTTGGCCATCTGACTATAAAAAACAACTTGAAACAATAAATCACCTAATTCTTCTTTTACATCGTTCCAGTTTTTCTGCTCGATGGCATCAGCCACTTCATAGGCTTCTTCAAGGGTATAGGGAACGATTGAATCAAAGTTTTGTTTCAAATCCCACGGACAACCACGATGTGGGTCTCGCAACTGAGACATAATTGCTAATAATTGTTCCATCTGAGATGCTTTTTTATTTTCCATACCATCAACTCTTTAAAAATGGCGCTTTCAGCTGCTAACTTTAAAGCGCCAAAACTTCGATAGTTAATACTAGAAAACTAATTTAGAAATTCATAGCAACGATCAATCATCATCATGTTGGCAATGCTCATGTTGCTTATGATGATCTCTAGCATGAGCACAATTTTCATGTCCATTATCACCATCATAATGATGATTATCACATCGATGTTGATGTGACTCATGGCGATGGTGTCTACACCCTTGGTGATGTGAATCATGGTGTTGGCAATCAGAGTGATGAGAGCACGTGTGATTAGAAGAATCTACGCTATAAGACTCTGCTAACGCATAGTTTGGCAACAGAAATGACATTAACAATAACAGTACTATTGTAAGACTTTTTTCTCTAATCATGCTTAATACATTCGACTTCATAATACCCCCGTTAATTATTTAAACGTTACTTTATCTGCACCCACTTTCATTCCCTGCAGGCAAAGAATAAAAAACAGCAATTGTTTGATGTCATCACTAGGTACATTGATAAAATTATTATCAGGAATAAGAAATGTTGAAATAAGTAATAAAACACTCGTAATACTATTTTTAGTTAATAATTTTAATAGTAAATTTTTCATAATAGTTCTCTTGCCGCTTTATTTATAAAGCAACATCATTAATTAATAACAATCATCACTCATCTATATAATTAAGATGGGATAATTAATTTGTGAAATTAACACTTACTTTGAATCCAATTTAGATCCAGAAATAAGCAAACTATTAGGCAATAGGAGGGCGATAAATTGATTTTATAACGGCAAGAACAAGCGACTCTTGAAGATATTCAATCGGTAACAGCTTACTGACACGAGTGATAATAAGCGGAGAAAAAGAGAGTAGATGAAATGGATTACTGCCAGTACGAGGCAGTACTCGACAACATGAGCACTGTGAACAATCATTACAACTATTCTCACATTGCAAACTACAGTGATGAGATTGTTGAGTAGCCGTTTGCTGGTATTGCAGTTCGCTCTTAATATTACTTGCTAAATTAGCAACATTAGAGACTTGAACATTTTGACTCATATACGCAGCATTCACACTACTACTTAACAGTAATATTGCTATAAATAATGCATATAATATTTTATGTAATTGAGATAAATACATACTGAGTCTTTATTTTAAAGTTAATAGAATACTATCGGTCTATTATATATGAGTCAACATCAAGTCTTATTTTAGATCATTAAATTAATAAATTATTCCATTTTAAGATGTGCGCGTTAATAATTACTACTATTCATTATGTCGTAATAAATAAAAAGGGAAGCATATCGCTCCCCTTAATTTATATTTTAATCAGTTAATTAACCGTATAAACGTTTAGCCTCGGCAACATCTTTAACTTGTTCGATGCGTTTAAGTACACGTCCCAACACTTCTAAATCAGTTAATTCAAGTTCAAAGTCCATGATAGACATTTGCTTTTTATAATCAACTCGGCTTTTCATTCCCGCTACTTTCACTTTTTCATTCATTAAAGTATTGGTTAATTCTTTCAATAAGCCATTACGCTCAGAAGCCGTCACACGCACGGTAATGGTATAGTTACCGACAAAACCACCGCCCCAAACCGTATCAATAATACGCTCTGGCGCATGATGACGAAGCTCTTCAAGCTGCTCACAATCCATACGGTGAACAGAAATACCACGGCCTTGTGTAACAAAACCTTGAATATCATCGCCAGGAATAGGCTGACAACAACGCGCAAGGTGAGTCATCAGGTTATCAACACCTTCAACAACAACAGCATCACGTTGCGGTTTTTTGTGGTTTGTGGCTTGTTTATTACTTGCCTCAGATAGCTTTTCTAAAAGCTGCTGATCTTCTTCTTCAGCTGTTGGTTTATTCACTAGCGCATTAATATGGTTAATCACCTGATTAATACGTAAATCACCACTGCCAATCCCCGCATATAGCTCTTCAGGCGATTTCACATTAAAACGTTTTGCCGCATAATATTGCGCATCTTTTAATGTTGCATGAATTTTTACCAGCTCAGCTTCTAAGATCTCTTTACCCGCAATAATATTCTTATCACGATCTTGCTTACGGAACCACGCATGCACTTTGGCACGAGCACGGCTAGATGTCACAAACCCTAAGTTAGGGTTTAACCAATCTCGTGACGGATTCGGCTCTTTTTGCGTGATGATCTCAACTTGATCGCCCATTTGAAGATGATAAGTGAAAGGGACAATACGCCCTTCTACTTTGGCACCAATACAACGGTGGCCCACTTCAGAGTGAATATGATAAGCAAAATCAAGCGGTGTCGCATTCGATGGCAAGTCAACCACATCCCCTTTAGGGGTGAAAGCATAGACGCGATCATCAAATACCTGACTACGAAGCTCATCCAGCATTTCGCCAGAATCTGACATTTCTTCTTGCCATGCTAATAGCTTACGCAGCCAATTGATTTTCTCATCGTAAGCCGATTGTGCACCGCCTGATGCTGTACCTTCTTTATACTTCCAGTGTGCCGCAACCCCTAATTCAGATTCTTCATGCATTTGCTTGGTACGGATCTGAATTTCAATCGTTTTACCTTCAGGGCCTAACACCACAGTGTGGATAGACTGGTAACCATTAGGTTTTGGGTTGGCAACGTAGTCATCAAACTCTTTCGGTAAGTGACGGTATTTAGTGTGCACCACACCTAATGCGGCGTAACAGTCTTGTAGCTCTTCAGCAACAATACGTACAGCTCGAACATCAAAAAGCTCATCAAATTCTAAGCTTTTCTTCTGCATTTTGCGCCAAATGCTATAAATATGCTTAGGACGACCTTGCACTTCTGCTTTAATATTTGATGCTTTCATCGCGTCAGATAAATCATCAACAAAATGAGTAATGTAGCCTTCACGGTCGATACGACGCTCAGATAACTGCTTTGCGATTTGTTTGTAAGTATCAGGATGCTGATAACGGAAGGCGTAATCTTCAATTTCCCATTTAAGCTGACCAATACCAAGACGGTTTGCTAATGGTGCATAAATGTTGGCACATTCTTGCGCTGCAGCTCGACGTACTTCATCAGGCTGATCTTTAACTTCACGTAAATTACAGATACGTTCAGCCAATTTAATAACCACACAACGGAAATCATCAACCATCGACAGTAACATACGTCGAATATTATCCACCTGCGCAGCTTGCGCAGTTTCTTCCGCCGTTGATTTTAACTGACTGATTGCACACATTTGTTCAACACCTTGAACTAAATGTAAAATCGTCCCGCTATATTCTTCTTTTAACGCGTCAGTGCTGTAACAACCACCTTCCACTAATGGGTATAACAAGGCTGCAATTAACGTATCAGCATCCATACTCAAGGTGACAAGGATTTCAACTAGCTCACGACCACGCCACAACAGTAACTGACCATTTTCTTGTTCAGCGGCAAGTTCAATACAACGCTGATATGTTCCTTCTATCCGACTCGATACTTTTGCATCTTGACGTAAACTCTCGACCCACGAGACAAGCTCAAATGTGGTATTTTCCTTTAAATGCGCACCGCGAACTGCGACCATGTTTCTATCCTGTTTTCTCTGAATACCGATGATTGTCTTACATCACATTGCTATTTTTTTTATGGTGATTAGCTTTTAACAAACAACGCCATTGATTCTAAATGCCCTGTATGAGGGAACATATCCATCATACCAAGACGTGCCAACTTATACCCTTGCTGCAACAACATTTGACTATCACGAGCCAATGTTGCTGGGTTACATGATACATAGACCACTTTGCTTGGCGCTAAATTTACAATATGCTGCATCACGCCAGCCGCCCCAGCTCGTGCTGGGTCTAGTAAAATCTTATCAAATTGCTCTTGCGCCCACACTAGTTTCGTTACATCTTCATCCAAATTTGCTTGATAAAATGTTGCGTTATCTAGACCATTTGCTGCCGCATTAGCAGTCGCTCGCGCGACCATTTCATCAACACCTTCCACGCCGACTACCGCTTTCGCTCGTCTTGCTAGCGGAAGGCTGAAATTGCCTAGCCCACAGAATAAATCGAGTACCCTATCCTGCGGCTGAATATCAAGCCAATTTATCGCTTGCTCAACCATTTTTACGTTTACGTCTCGATTAACCTGAATAAAATCTTTTGGTGAGAACGTCAGTCTTACATCGTCAATATCGTAGTACGGCTCCTCACCTAACACATGGTCAAGCTCATCTGACGACGGCGCTAAAAATAGCATCAATGCATGTTCAGTAGCGAAAGCTTTAATCGCTGCGAGATCGTTGTCATTGAATGGCTGCAAATGACGAATTAACAATACGCGACCATTATCTGCATTGACCAATTCTATATGGCCAACATGTTTACGTCCTTTAAGGTTGCTTAACAGTTCACGTAATGGCGGTAACAAATCATTAAGTGTGGTCGCCAAAACAGGACAAGCATTCACATCAACGATGTCTTTACTCTGTTTTTTACGAAAGCCAAATACCATTTTGCCATTAGGTAGCATACGGACACTAAAACGTGCACAGCGACGATAATGTTCACTTTGCCCAACAATAGGCTCAACTTGTGAGGCATCGTCTTTTTCTGTGATCGCAAATTTCGCCATCAATTCACTTAGCGCCTGTTGTTTGGCGATAACTTGACCTTGGTGGGATAAATGTTGCAAGTTACAACCGCCACACTGGTCATAGATTGGACAATGAGGTTTAATACGCGCAGCACTGTCTTTTAAACGTTTGATCACGCGAGCTCGGGCATAATTTTTTTTGTCTTCCGTCAATTGCACAACAACGGTTTCATCGGGTAATGCACCATCAATGAAAACAGGTTTGTTGTTCAAATGGCCGATGCCAGCGCCGATATGATCTAAACGGCTGATAGTTATTTCTTTATGCTTCGTATCAGTTTTACGTTTTTGAGGCTTAAAAAAGCGTGCCATAAAATTTTGCTCACTGTTCAGGCATTGAGTATTTGTCGAACAGCACTGATTTATTTAATCTAGTGCTACTGATGGGAGCCAATTCTCCCACAGATTTATCTGCTTGTAATTAAGAGAACCATGACCAGATATGGACTTCGTGCCAGAGTATTTACTCTGACATTAGCACCTACACTTATTATTGGCTTATTATTAAGCGCTTTTTTCACCATGAGCCGTTATCAGGATCTAGAACATCAGCTGATTTCTACAGGTGCAAGTATCATCGAGCCGTTAGCGATTTCAGCGGAATACGGCATGACAGAAAAAAACCGAGAAGCAATTCGTCGGTTGATTGGTTATACCCATAGAAAACATTCCGACATCATCCGCAGCATTGCGGTGTTTGATAACCATAACCATATTTTTGCCACATCTAACTTTCACCGTAATTTTGATTCCTTCATGTACCCAAAGGGCAAACCTATTCCTCGGCTACTGGATACCCAGTTAACCGATAACACCTTAATATTACGCGCGCCCATTCTTACCGAAGGTCAATTTGGAACGAATGTTGGTAGCGATGTTCGTGGTAAAGCCCTCGGCTATATCGCTATCGAGCTGGATCTCAGCACGCTACGTCTACAACAATACCAAGAAGTATTTACCGCCTTAATGGTGTTATTACTGGGCTTAACCCTGTCATCATTGTTTGCGTATCGCTTGATGCAAGACGTGACACAACCCATTTCTCATATGATCAGTGTGGTAGATAGGATCCGTCGCGGCCACCTTGATATTCGAATTGAAGGCCGATTGTTGGGCGAATTAGATACCCTGAAAAACGGTATTAATGCTATGGCAATTTCGTTGTCGGAATACCACATTGAAATGCAACAAAGTATCGATCAAGCAACATCCGATCTACGTGAAACGTTAGAGCAGCTAGAAATTCAAAACGTTGAATTAGATATTGCGAAAAAGCGTGCGCAGGAAGCGGCACGGGTGAAATCAGAGTTTTTAGCCAATATGTCTCATGAGCTCCGCACTCCGCTAAATGGGGTCATTGGCTTTACCCGACAAATGCTCAAAACCAAACTGAACACTAGCCAGAAAGATTACCTATTAACGATTGAGAATTCAGCCAATAACCTGCTGACCATCATCAATGACATTCTCGATTTCTCGAAGCTCGAAGCGGGTAAACTGTTACTGGAAAACATTCCTTTCGACTTTACAGATTCACTCGATGAAGTCATGCGCTTACTTGCACCAAGTGCCCACGAAAAAGGCCTAGAGCTGACACTGAAAATTGATGATCGTATTCCAGCAGGCTTAATTGGTGATCCATTACGTATTCAGCAAGTGGTCACTAACTTAATTGGTAATGCAGTTAAGTTTACCGAGCATGGCAATATTGATGTCTCTGTCGAGTTAAAATCCGAAGTCGATAATAATATCGCCCTGCAATTTATGGTCCGCGATACTGGTATTGGTATTTCAGAGCGTCAGCAAGCGCAATTATTCCAAGCATTTAGCCAAGCCGACGCCAGTATTTCTCGCCGTTATGGCGGTACAGGATTAGGTCTAGTGATCACCCAGAAACTGGTAAGTCAAATGGGCGGTGAAGTGAGCTTAACTAGTCGCTTACACCAAGGCTCGACCTTCTGGTTCACCATCAAAATGAACAAAACAGATCTACCTGTATCACAGCCTATTGATACCACTTCACTTGAAGGTAAGTCATTACTTCTGGTTGAGGCCAACATGCAAGCAGCATCAGTGATACAGCAACGTCTAATGTTAGCAGGCGTACATGTTACTTACCGCGCTTCTATGCCTGATGATATTGATCACCATGACTTCGCTCTATTGTGTTTATCGCCGGGTGAGCAGCCACCACTGCCAGTCATACTCAATGATGTATTTAAAGCAGAGCAAACCGCTGAAAAGGTCTTGGTTTGCTTACCGACAACAGAACTTGCGTTATCAGAAAAACTGACCCAAACAGGTGTGTCGGCCTGTCTAGGTAAACCGCTGGCGCAACGTAAACTGTTTGAAGCACTCTGCGATAATGATGATGAGCAGCAAAGTGAATTAGAAGTACCTTTATTACCCACCACTACCGAAACACTACAACCACTAACGGTGATGGCGGTTGATGATAACCCAGCGAACTTAAAACTGATTTCTGCACTACTTGGTGAACGAGTGGAAACCGTTATTACCGCAACTGGTGGTAAAAAAGCGGTTGAATATGCTCAAAGTAAAGCCTTTGATTTGATCTTTATGGATATTCAAATGCCGGAAATGGATGGCGTGACAGCCTGTCAGAAAATCCATGAAACAGCACTTAATAAAAATACCCCAGTGATTGCTGTTACCGCTCATGCTATGGCAGGTGAGCGCGAGCGCTTAATCAATGCAGGTATGGATGATTACCTCACCAAACCGATTGAAGAGCAGATTCTGCAGCAAATTTTAGCAAAATGGATTGCCCCAACCACACCGCAAGCAACGCCACCATCTGTAAACAGAATGCCAGTGACGCTTGAAGGACAAGTTAATGATGTCGCTCCAGTAATAAACAATAACCACGTTAGTTTTGATTGGGATTTAGCGTTAAAACAAGCGGCAGGAAAAGAAGATTTAGCCTATGACATGCTGCAAATGCTGCTTGATTTCATGCCTGAGGTAGAAATGCTGGTAAATGAAGCACTGGATGGTAAAGATGTTGAACTCTGGCCACCGATTCATAAATTACACGGTAGCTGCGCTTACAGCGGTGTTCCACGCCTGAAGAATTTATGTTTGGAAATTGAAACCGCACTTAAGGCTAATGCAACCCTGTCCAATATTGAACCAGAGCTATTAGAGCTGGTTGATGAAATGGATAACATTGTCAAAGCGTCTAAAGACTATCGAAACTAACCCGTTTTTGTTTTAAAACAGATAAGCTAACGATCAAAAAAGCGGTAGATATATTATCTACCGCTTTTTATTTATTAACGTGAAAAACGAATCACGATTCAACGTTCTAAAATGACCGTTGCAACAGCATAATGACGCTCATCAGCAATGGTAAGGTGAACATGATTCACGCCCATTGCTTGCGCTAGTTCATTTGCTTTACCTGATAAGCTCAGTAATGGCTTACCACGCTCATCATTTTTAACCGTAAAATCATGGAAAGAGACGCCACACGCAATACCGGTACCGAGTGCTTTTGATGCTGCTTCTTTTACCGCAAAACGTTTTGCTAAAAAGCGCCCTTTTAGCTTCAATTGCTGAAACTGTTCAAGCTCAGAGCTAGACAGTATTTTCTGGGCGAACGCATCACCTGAGCGAGCAAAGACTTTTTCGACTCGCTCAATTTCAGCAATATCAGTCCCTAAACCAACAATCGCCATTAACCACGCGCTTCCTGCATTAGCAAACGCATATCAGCCACTGACTTTTCTAACCCATCAAACATTGCTCGTCCCATAATAGAATGACCAATGTTAAGTTCATACAGCTCTGGCAATGCCGCTATCGGCTTAACATTGTGATAAGTTAAACCATGTCCTGCATTTACTTTAATACCTAAATTGTGAGCGTAGCTTGCACCTGCAGCAATCTTCTTCAGCTCATCCGATTGTGCCTCTTCGGTTGTCGCTTCTGCGTATTGCCCAGTATGAAGCTCAATAAACGGTGCGCCACATGCATGAGCTGCATCAATTTGCGCGCGATCAGCATCAATGAAAAGTGACACTTTGATCCCAGCAGCTGTAAGTTTTTCTGTTGCCGCTTTTACTTTTTCAAGTTGACCTGCGACATCTAGACCACCTTCTGTGGTTAACTCTTCACGCTTTTCTGGTACTAAGCAAACATATTCAGGCTTAACATCTAACGCAATTGCCACCATTTCATCAGTGACGGCCATTTCTAAATTCATGCGAGTTTGGATCGTCTCACGTAAAATACGCACATCACGATCATTAATGTGACGACGATCTTCACGCAAATGAATAGTGATGCCATCAGCGCCTGCTCGCTCGGCTACTTCTGCAGCATGAACAGGATCTGGGTAACGTGTACCACGTGCATTACGTAATGTCGCAATATGATCGATGTTCACGCCAAGTAATATATTGTTCATGTTCCGATTCTCCTTCCTCGCGGGATAAACAATTCCCGGCTTTTTAATGGCTTAGAACCAAGATACGGTTTTAATGCCATCCTTGTAAATCGTTTTGCTGCCCGCAACTGCTCTGGGGTTTCAAATCGCCTCGCAGCAATGGCTTTTAATTCATTACCACGAAAGGTTAATAAACCAATTTTCATTGAAGCAATAAACCCCTGCTGCTCGCGATAGTTATAGGTCATATCATCTTCAACACTTAATCCACTACCAGCGCAATGCAGAAAATCAATCCCGTAGCCTAGATGATGTAGCAGAGAAAGCTCGAAGCGGCGCAAAGCAGGCTCTGGGTTATCCGCTTGTGCTAGCTCTCTAAGCACATTCAAATAATCCAGAAACAACTGTGGGTAAGGGGTATGGTTGCCCAATACACGTACCAGTATTTCATTCACATACATTGCTGAATATAAAATATAGCTGCGTAAGGGTAAACCTATACTGATAGGTTCGGCATGAGTGAGAACAGGCATCGCACCTTTACCACTCCACTTCATAAATAAGGGAGTAAAAGGTTGGAGTGTGCCTTTTAGATTAGAACGTTTACGGCGAGCGCCTTTAGAAAGAAGAGTAAGACGGCCATGATCCTCGCTAAATACATCAAGGATCAGGCTCGTCTCACTATAGGGACGAGAATGAAGGACAAAACAACGCTGTAGCCCTTCCATTACTACCCTTATAAGTCGTCGATGTAACCAAGGCTACGCAGTGCACGTTCGTCATCTGCCCAACCTGATTTCACTTTAACCCAAAGTTCAAGGTAAACTTTACGTTCAAACAAGTCTTCCATGTCTAAACGCGCTTCGCGCCCTATCACTTTGATTTTATCGCCACCTTTACCAATCACCATTTTCTTCTGGCCTTTACGCTCAACCAGAATCAAACCATTGATATCGAAACCATCGGTTTCAGGGTTGTAGTCGAATCGCTCGATTTCAACCGTCACAGCGTATGGCAATTCATCACCCGTAAAACGCATCAGTTTTTCACGGATAATTTCAGAGGCCATAAAGCGTTGAGAACGATCAGTTACGTATTCTTCAGGGAAGTAGTACTCACATTCAGGTAAGTGCTGACGTACGATTTTCTCTACCGCATCAATGTTTGTACCATGCTTTGCTGATACCGGAATCACATCAACAAACTCCATCTTACTTGCAAGCTCTTGCAAGTGAGGGAATAGCTCATGCTTATCTTTTACGTTATCAACTTTATTCACTAACAATACCGTTGGTAACTGGCTCTTTGCCAGCTTGTTTAATACCATCTCATCGTCAGCCGTCCACATAGTGCCATCAACTAAAAACAATACTAATTCAACATCGGTTAATGAACTGCTTGCAGCACGGTTCATTAAACGGTTAATTGTACGTTTTTCTTCAATGTGCAATCCTGGAGTATCAACATACACAGCTTGATAGCCGTCACGTGTGTCTACACCCATAATACGGTGGCGCGTGGTTTGTGGTTTACGAGAAGTAATAGATAACTTCTGCCCCACTAAACGGTTTAGCAAGGTTGATTTACCGACATTCGGTCGACCAACAATGGCGATAAAGCCACAATGTTGTTTATCTGTCATGATTCCAACTGATTTAGTGCAAGTTCTGCTGCTGCCTGCTCTGCCTTGCGCCGACTGCCGCCTTTGCCAATTACAGGTTTATCCAAACCTGTTACGTCACACTGTACTGTGAACTCTTGATTATGAGCTTCACCTTGTACCTTAGTTACAGTATATGCAGGTAGCGGTAAACGACGACCTTGTAAACACTCTTGAAGACGTGTTTTTGGATCTTTTTGATTGATACCTGGCTCAATCGTATCAAGACGAGTTTTATACCAAGCCAATACGATACTTCGTACTTGCTCAACATCGCTATCTAGATAAATCGCGCCAATGATTGCTTCAACACAGTCAGCAAGAATCGAATCGCGACGGAAGCCACCACTCTTTAACTCGCCAGGTCCCAGTAACAAATGGTCGCCAAGCTCGAATTCCCGACCTAGCTCTGCCAATGTTTTTCCACGGACTAGTGTTGCACGCATTCGGCTCATATCACCTTCATCCACTGAAGGAAAACGGTGATATAAGTCATCAGCAATAACAAAACTTAAAATAGAGTCACCTAAAAACTCTAGGCGCTCATTGTGGGTGCCATTAGCACTGCGATGTGTCAGTGCTAATGTCATCAACTCACAATTAGTAAATTGGTAGCCCAGCTTGCGCTGAAGCCTATTCGCTGGAGTTGTCATTTTCTCTCGATTATTTAATGCTACCGATACGATTAAAACGTACACCGGTAGGGATCCAAGATGGAAGTAAACTATCTGCTTGTCGATCAAACTCAAAGCTGATCCAAATAGCTACCGCCTTGCCAACAAGATTCGCTTCTGGCACAAAGCCCCAGTAACGACTGTCAGCACTATTGTCACGGTTATCACCCATAACAAAATAGTTTCCTTCTGGTACAACCCACTCACCAATACCAGGACGAGGCTCATATGCCATACGACGATCACGACGTAATGGGTTGATCAGAATATGGTGATCAACATCACCCAGTTGTTCTTTAAACTCAACTAAACGTGCCATTCCTTGCTTAAAGTCACTATCAGTCATATCGGTTAATTTAACCGGTTTACATACTGAAGTACCTTTAGGTTGAATACACAGTTGCTTATCTTCACTGTAGCGAACAGTATCGCCAGGTAGGCCAACAACACGCTTAATATAATCAATCTTTGGCTGAGGTGGGAATTTAAACACCACTACATCACCACGCTTTGGCTCACCTGTACTGACGATTTTATCGTGGAAAACAGGGTCTCGTAGACCATAAGCAAATTTTTCAACCAGAATAAAATCACCTACGTATAAAGTTGGTAGCATTGATTCTGATGGAATTTGAAAAGGTTCATAAATAAAAGAGCGGAATACCATGATCAAAGCAATGACAGGGAACATTGAACTTGCTGATTCAACCCATGCAGGCTGTGGCGCAACACTTTCTAGCGTTTTAGCATCAACTTGACCACCGGATTGTTCAGCTGCTGCAGCTATTTTTAATTGACGCTTCGGTGCCCAAAGAAACTTATCAAGTGCCCAAATGATCCCTGTTACTAGCGTAGCTAGTACCAGAATCAAAGAAAAAGTGTTTGCCATGTTATCCCTTATGTTTAACCCGACCAACAGAAGAATGTTGATCTGCTCTGCCCCATTTAGAGCGTCAGAGTAAAAGAAAGTGCCATTTAATTAATAAATAAGCACTTTCTAATCGTTTTGAAACTTACTAGCTAAAGATAATTATTTATCTTTACCCACATGAAGAATCGCTAAGAATGCTTCTTGAGGCAGTTCTACGTTACCGATCTGCTTCATACGCTTCTTACCTTCTTTCTGTTTCTGCAACAGTTTCTTCTTACGACTAATATCACCGCCATAACACTTAGCGATTACGTTTTTACGTAATTGCTTCACGGTAGAGCGAGCAATAATATGCGTACCAATCGCGGCTTGAATTGCAATATCAAACATCTGACGAGGGATAAACTCTTTCATTTTCTCAACAACATCACGACCACGAGATTGTGAGTTATCTTTGTGAGTAATGATAGCAAGTGCATCAACACGCTCACCATTAAGAAGAATATCAACACGTACCATGTCTGATTCTTGGTAACACTGGAAATTATAATCAAGTGACGCATAACCACGAGATGTTGATTTCAAGCGATCAAAGAAATCCAGAACCACTTCTGACATTGGAATATCATACGTTAGTGCAACTTGATTGCCGTGGTAAACCATATCAACCTGTACACCACGCTTTTCAATACATAAGGTAATAACATTACCTAAGTATTCGCTTGGCACCAAAATATTACAGCGAGCAATTGGCTCACCCATAATCTCGATATCATTCACTGCTGGCAGTTTAGCTGGGCTATCAACGTACAACATTGTGCCGTCTGTTTTCTTCACTTCATACACTACAGTCGGTGCTGTAGTGATCAGGTTTAGATCATATTCACGCTCTAGACGCTCTTGAATAATCTCCATATGAAGCATACCCAAGAAACCACAACGGAAACCAAAACCTAACGCAGACGAGCTTTCTGGCTCATAAAACAATGACGCATCATTCAGGCTTAATTTACCTAAAGCATCACGGAAGTTTTCATAATCATCAGAAGAAACAGGGAATAGACCTGCGTATACCTGCGGTTTCACTTTCTTAAAGCCAGGCAGCGCGGTTTCACAACCACCTTTTGCCAGCGTTAAAGTATCACCTACAGGTGCGCCAAGAATATCTTTAATACCACAAACAACCCAACCAACTTCACCTGTATTTAGCTCTGTTGTATCAATTTGTTTTGGTGTGAAAATACCTAAACGGTCAACACCCCAGATTTGACCTGTGGTCATAACTTTAATCTTGTCATTTTTCTTTAGCTTACCGTTTTTAATACGAACTAAAGAAACAACACCTAAGTAGTTATCAAACCATGAGTCAATGATTAGCGCTTGTAATGGCGCATCTGGATCACCTTCAGGTGCAGGAATTGCTTCAACAATCTTTTCAAGAACATCGTCAACACCCAAGCCTGTTTTCGCTGAACAGCGAACAGCATCAATAGCATCGATACCAACAATGTCTTCAATTTCTTCAGCTACACGCTCAGGTTCAGCCGCAGGTAAGTCAATCTTATTTAAGATTGGCACTACTTCCAAATCCATCTCAATGGCAGTGTAACAGTTAGCAAGAGTCTGAGCTTCAACGCCCTGACCCGCATCAACCACCAGCAATGCGCCTTCACAAGCAGCAAGTGAACGAGAAACTTCGTATGAGAAGTCTACGTGTCCCGGTGTGTCGATAAAGTTTAATTGATAAGTTTCACCATCTTTAGCCGTGTAATCGAGCGTCACGCTCTGGGCTTTGATGGTAATACCGCGTTCGCGTTCAAGATCCATAGAATCTAAAACTTGTGAAGCCATTTCTCGATCAGAAAGGCCGCCACAAACTTGAATTAGACGGTCGGATAAGGTCGACTTACCATGGTCGATATGTGCGATAATCGAAAAGTTACGAATGTGCTTCATGAATGGCGTGACTAGCTCGTGATTAAAATGAATGGGATCTTACGATCAAGTTGTCGGATTCTACCGAATTTAAACGCTACTCGCTATCTTTCGATGCGGCATTTATCAGCTTATCTGATGAAATCGGTGCGCCGAGAACTCGAATAAGGGTTGGCTTATACGCTGAATTACCTTCTAAGCGTTTGGCATAGTGCCGTGCAATCAGTAATCCTAACGTTGTCGCAATAACAGCAGAACTGATAACACCCAGTTCGTTACTGTGGGCTAAATCAACAAATACCCATTGCCCCAATGCACTGCCTAACAGTAAAAAAAGCAATGGGAGCATATAGATTAATAAGGCAGAGCTTAACATACTTCGCTCAGATAAGCCGATTTCAACTACCTGCCCGATAGAGAGCGGCGATTGCGTCGCTATTTTTACATCATGGACACGACCAGGCATTGCTTTCGTTACAATACCTGTTCCGCAACTATCACGTGATGCACAATGGCCACAGCTTGTTTGTTGCTGGCAACTTACCGTTACCATTCCTTTTTCAACAGCGGTCACTGTCGCTAAAGTGCGCATCATGACTAATTACCTTTTACTGCCTTATTGGGTGTCCCTTTAGTGTTATCGAAAGTGACACTTTCTGCAATCTGTCTTGCTGTTGGTGGCGGAATATCGCCGACAACCGTAATTTCTTTATTGTCTTTAACTATATTGCTCAATGTTCGGCGACCTTGACGGACAAGTTGCCCACTTAACGCATAACTATCAATATCAGACACATATACAGAGAAGCTAAATAAACCATCACTGTACATCCGACTTTCAACCGGGCGCTCTGTCATTAATAGGCGGTGGCGATCGCCTGAAATTAATTTAAAGCCATCTGGTAACCATGACACTTTCCAATCAAGGTTAGCTTTTTCTTGTACTGGTAATTTTACCACTTCTGGTAGTTTTACCGTTTTTAACTTGCTGAGCATTTCAGCCACTTTCGGATTCACCGCATAAGAAACAGCGCGAAATTGCTCTAATAAATCACCATTTCGATCTAATAAATCAGCACGCATCACTAAGTGACTTAGCTGATCAATCCATATTAAATATGAGTAACGTTCGCCGTCTTTGGGTGCAATACGGATAACATCGCAGGTAACACCCGCTTCTCGTGCGCGGCCCATTGAAATGAAATCATAGTAATGGGCTAACTCTTGAATATTAGCCTTCATAAGCGGCATGATAGGCGCCACTATTTTTGCACTTTTTACGGTGAATGGATCAAGACCGGGCTCAAAGTAACTCACCTCATTACCGCGTTGAATCACTTCTTGAGGAGGGCCACTTAAGTAGAGTAAATGACTATAGCCTTGACCATCCTCTAACGCATGTCGATAACGCAAGGTATCAATACTGTTCTTTTTTACTCGAATGTAAGATATTTCGTAACTCAGCTTTTGGCTTGCCTGCTCCATTTGAAGCAACAAAGCCTCTGCCGAAGGCTTTTCAGCTTCAGCAAAGGCTTGGAGAGGCAAAAGCAAGCTGACCAATGCTATCGCACCGACCAGAATCTTTTTCATTAATCTGCCACAGAATTATGTTGTTTAAGTAAAGAGTGATCAAGGCTGCCGTCTTGCGCATTAAAACGCAGCTGTAACTCATAATCTTGCAACATGGAGTTAATACGACGACGTTGCTCCATCAACTGCGCTTCAGTTGGTGCACGATCTGTATTGCTTGCCATATTGGTATTTAAACTTACCGGTTCCGCTTTACCTGTAAACGGAATGGTTTGTAACACAGGCACATCATTGTTAGTTGAACCTGATGAATTATCTTCATTATCATACTGCTGGACGCCAACAATAACAGCTAAAGAGACACAAGCAGCAACGGCCACTTGGCCAAATTGAGTAAGCCATGACGGTAACGTGTGCTTGGCTTTAAATGGTGTTGGTTGATCTTCAATTGCTTGCGAAATTGGCTCTGCAACAACCGCAACGGGTGTTTCAGTATGTCCAACTGAATGGGCAGGTTCATCGTCTAACGCTAATGCGACATTCGCTGCAATATTCCATTCTTTGCATTGCGGAGCATCACCGCGTAACACATCACCAATTAAGGTGTAGTCACGCCATATAAGCTCATCTTCTTTGTCAACAGTCAGCGCATTTATAATGCTCTGATCTAGCTCTTCGCCATCAAGTAATGCCGAGATCTTTTCTTTATCAGCCATTTTTTCCACCGTTGGGTGCAACATTATTGCTGCATGAGAGGACGGATACGTTTTTCAACCGCCTCACGTGCACGGAATATACGAGAGCGAACTGTACCTACTGGACATCCCATTACCTCTGCAATTTCCTCATAACTTAGACCATCCAGTTCACGTAATGAGATTGCGGTTTTGAGATCATCTGGTAGCGCTTCAATCGTGCTAAAAACAACCCGCTTCAATTCATCTGACAACATTTGGTTCTCAGGGTTCGAAATTTCTTTCAGCGCACTACCACTTTCATAGTATTCCGCATTTTCTGCATCAACATCAGATGCAGGCGGACGACGCCCCTGAGCGACTAAATAGTTTTTTGCGGTATTGACTGCAATTCGGTAGAGCCATGTATAAAAGGCACTCTCACCACGGAATGTTGGCAACGCTCGGTACGCCTTAATAAACGCCTCTTGCGCCACATCTGGTACATCACCAGAATTACTGACATAACGTGATACAAGGTTACAAACTTTGTTCTGGTATTTAATAACCAGAAGGTTGAAAGCTTGCTTATCTCCCCGCTGTACTCGCTCAATTAATACCTGATCAGTTTGCTGCTCGCTCATTCGAGCGTGTACTCCTATATCTGTCTTTACTCAATATTGCATTAGCTAAATAAAGCCACAAATACTTGCGTTAAGTGCTCTATCAAAAATGCTATATCATGATTTGTTCGGCGTCGTAACGCGAAATAAGCCGAGTGTCACCTTAAACAAATCATTGAGTTATGAAATATTTATGAGCATGAGCACTACTTATGACCGGAGGATAATGGCAAAGTTCCTACGCCCATTAAATAATTTCGGCTTATTTTACTAATTATTTTATCACTGTGACTTATGCACGGTGTATATAAGTGATCACTATCTTACCTTAATTCACGATATTAACGGGCTTTTCAGCGTGAAAAAAGCAAAATTAATAACAAGTTTTAGGATTATTACGTGACATAAGTTTTTTGTTATTCACCTTTTATCGCCATTCGTTCGCGCATTGACGCTAGGTATAAAAATTGTCATGCGATATATTTGAATACTTAATCGTCTATAAAACTTATTTGTCGTACAATTTTCATGCTAATTTGACGTGAATTTGTTAGGATACGGACAGATAACAAAAGGATATGAGATCAAGTATGAATCAGATTCATCAACATAACTGCGATGTACTGGTTATTGGCAGCGGTGCCGCTGGCCTATCATTAGCACTACACCTTTCTTCTTCTGCCAATGTTACCGTGTTATGTAAAGGACCGCTGAATGAAGGCGCAACTTATTACGCACAGGGCGGAATAGCTGCAGTATTTGATGAATCAGACAGCATCGATTCACATGTTGAAGATACCCTTATTGCTGGCGCCCACTTATGTGATAAAGACGTCGTTCGTTTTATTGCCGAGAATGCTAAAGAATGTGTTCAGTGGTTGATTGATGGCGGCGTACCGTTTGATCGTGAAGAATCTGATAGTGATGATAACCCTCGTTTTCACTTAACCCGTGAAGGCGGCCACAGCCATCGTCGTATTCTCCATGCCGCTGATGCAACAGGCATGGCAATGCAGACCTCACTTCAAGATCAAGCCCGTAATCATCCCAATATTACCATTTTAGAACGTCATAATGCGCTCGATTTAATCACTGAAAAAAAACTTAATCCAGATACCGAATCAAACCGCGTATTAGGCGCTTATGTGTGGAATCGTGATAAAGAAATGGTAGAAACACTGGGGGCTAAATTCGTTATTCTAGCCACTGGCGGTGCTTCAAAAGTCTATCAATATACCTCTAACCCAGACGTTTCTTCCGGTGATGGTATCGCCATGGCGTGGCGTGCTGGTTGTCGTGTGGCAAACCTTGAGTTCAATCAGTTTCACCCAACCTGTTTATTCCACCCTGAAGCCCAGACTTTCTTGCTAACAGAAGCACTGCGCGGAGAAGGGGCGTATTTACGTCGTCCTGATGGCTCTCGTTTTATGCCTGAATTTGATGAGCGTGCAGAGCTCGCGCCTCGTGATATTGTTGCCCGTGCCATCGACTATGAAATGAAACGTTTAGGCGCTGACTGCATGTACCTTGATATCAGTCATAAACCTGCAGACTTTGTTAAAAAACACTTCCCGATGATTGATGAAAAGCTACAAAGCTACGGCATTGATATCACGAAAGAGCCTATTCCTATTGTTCCCGCCGCTCACTATACCTGTGGTGGCGTTATGGTTGATAAAAAAGGTAAAACGGATATTGATGGCTTATATGCTATTGGGGAAGTGAGTTACACAGGCTTGCATGGTGCCAATCGTATGGCATCAAATTCACTGCTAGAGTGTGTAGTTTATGCTTGGTCAGCAGCAAAAGATATTCAAGCAAAAATGGATACCATTGTCATACCACCAGCGCTACCAATATGGGATGAAAGTAAAGTAAGTAACTCGGATGAAGAAGTCGTTATCCAACATAACTGGCACGAATTACGTTTATTTATGTGGGATTATGTCGGTATTGTCCGTTCAACCAAACGACTTGAACGTGCCATGCACCGAATAGAGTTACTGAAAAATGAAATTAGCGAGTATTACAGCCATTTCCGAGTTTCAAACAATTTAATTGAACTACGTAACCTTGTATTAGTTGCTGAGCTCATCATTCGTTGTGCTATTGAGCGAAAAGAAAGCCGCGGTCTTCACTATACTCTGGATTACCCAGAGTTAGACGAAAATGCCAAACCCACCGTATTAGTACCTGAAAATCGCTAAGTTACCAGTAGCCAGCTTCAATAAAAATCCCGACCAAATGTCGGGATTTTTTCGTTACAACCACTACACTTTATAGCCAGTAATAGCTTTGTCTAATTCTTCGGCTTGCTCTGCCACTACATTTGCTACCACGGCATTTTGATGAGCAACCTGAAAATTGTTTTCTGTAATATCTCGAATAGAAGTAATGTTCACCGTAATATCTTCAGAAGTGATACTTTGCTGCTCCACAGCAGTCGCTATTTGTGTACTCATATCCATAATTTGCTGCATTTCTGACATGATGCTCGCAATCTTATGCTCAGCACTATTAACTTGCTCTACACTGGCTTCGCCCTGCTCGCGACAATCCACAATATGCGTTACTACTTGATCTGTTTGCCGCTGTAACGAACTAATAATGGTTGTGATTTCTTCTGTCGATTGGCGTGTACGTAATGCCAGAGAACGAACTTCATCAGCAACAACCGCAAAACCTCGACCTTGCTCCCCAGCCCTTGCCGCTTCAATTGCCGCGTTTAATGCTAATAAATTCGTTTGCTCTGCAATCGACATTATTACATCTAATACTGAGCCAATTTCTTCAGATAAACTCGATAAACTTTCGACTTCCCCATTGGTATTTTCTAAATTCACGGCCAATAAACGAATACGATCCTTCGTCGCGCTCACTTCATCAATACCTTCTTGTGCAATATGCTGGCTACGCTCAGCATTCGCAGCTGCCACTTCAGTATTGTTTGATATTTCACGGATAGTTATGCCCATTTCAGTAATAGCAGTGGCAACAGAATTAGTCTCTTCTTGTTGTTGTTTCATTGCCTTTTCGGTATCACGACTTCGTTGCTGTAATGATCCTGATGCATCGCTTAGTTGCTCTACAGCGGCTTTTACATTTCCAATCAACTGACGTAAATGTGCTAATAGATAGTTAAAATTTTGAGCCATTTGACTAAATTCATCATTACCGCTTTGATCTGCTTGTAAACTTAAATCATGGCTCTTTGCAATTTGAGCCATTAACGAACTTAAACTGGTTAACCGGCGTTGAATCGACATACTAATAACCCACGATAAGCCAAGTAATAGCGCTATAATTATAATTACAACCACACTGGTTATCGCGATAATCTTTTGTTTTTGCTCATCAATCAGCTGCGTCAACCGCTCACTAACAGTCGCAAATGTCTGTTCAACCAAATGGGATTGAGTGCGAATATCTCCTCGTAATCCTTGGTTGTAACTGAGCCCAATAATCATTTTTTGTTGTAATACAGCCTCAACAGCGGCGGTAAAAACACTAAATGCATTGCCATAATCAGCCACAAACTGGGCGTTATTCTTCGCCAACTGTTGTTGATATAACGTGGCGTATTCAGGATCACCAGTAAGAACAAACAACTTAGCCGTTTGAATAAGTTCATATAATGCTGGCGCATTGATGTCTTTCTCAACCACTAACTGATTGATTTTTTCAGAAGAAGATAAAAAGGTGCGGTATTTACCCTGCGAAGTATCTAAGCCCTGCACCTCATAGGCTGAAATTAACGCCATCATTTTTTGCTGGTAATTTGTCATCGCAACAGGCAATTTATCAAGTTCAGGAACAGCGATAGACAGATCGGATAACTCTTGATTTAAGAGAGAGAGTTGTTGCTTGAATAAACTGATATTATTTTGAAACTTAGCGCGATACTTCAAGTTCTTACGCATCAAAAAGTCTTTTTCATTACGCCTTAAGTTAAGCAATGTTACTTCTAGTTGACCTATCCCTTGCACCACATGACCGATAGTTTCAACTCTGTCGTTAGCTAGTTTACTCATAGCAAGTACAGAAACTAAAGCGATAACAGAGATAACACTGAGCCCCATTAACTTATGTTTTATTTTCATTTTTAATTCCTGTTTTTATAGTTATTATTATTTTTATCAATATATATTTTTACCGCGAATTGAAATAAAAATGTAATAAAAATTTTAAATAAAGATAAAAACTCTGAATTCAGCTCACAATCTAACTAGTACAAACTGAGGCTTTCCAAAATTAACGGAACGAGAAGTAAAGATAAGTAAACATTTTTAAATGGCGATAATGACGTTCGGACAAACTATCACGCCAGACAATAACCCAACGATGAGATAGCCCCTCCACTTTAAATATGATCAACCAACGGGTTAACGGGCGAGCATAAATCACGCGACCTCGTTGCTGTTGATAATAAACTTCCCCCACAGAAGAAAGTCGCAAACGCCCTTGTAATCGATAACTGTATATCGCCGAATTAAGGTATTCGTCATACAGCTTCTCACACAAAATCAAAGTAATAGGAAGAATAAGTAAGGAACTTGAGAATAAGAGGAATATAGCCACACACAGGTAAGCTACCGTTAATGTGGCTATCTGTAATTTAGATGGGAATAAATAAAGATCAGCGTAATTTACTGTTGTTGTGAGCAACAATCATATCCACCATATTTGCATGGGCTTCATTTTCACTGCGGCCGTGTTTCATCACCCATGTAAAAAGATCAGGATCATCACACGTTAATAGATTAATAAAATCTTGCTGCTGTTGCTCTGATAGTTCATCAAAACGCTCTTCAAAGAACGGCATAATAATCACATCTAACTCTAGCATTCCACGTCGGCATGCCCATTTAACTCGTGCTTTATCTTCCGCGCTTAACATATTTAACCTCGATAACTAGAACTAAAAACCTATTTAATGCTGTAGATTTAAAACAAAGAGAAACAGCTATTTATAGTAGCAGTGACATCACTTCCCGACCATGCGCTTAAACAAGCAATCATTAAAGATGAGACATGAAAACGATAAATCCCCTCTCAATGACTCTTGTCTGATTTCCACAGCGAGACGATGGTTAATTATTTCATTTACTTGGTATACCATGTCGTAATAATGACAACATTCTGTGGACAGAGATATGAGTACTTGGTCAACAAATCTAACGTTTTCCCCCCTTGCTTTATCATCGCAAGATCCTCTTCCAGCTTTAGCATTAAGTAAGCTTGATGACTGGGGGATGGTCACGTTAATTGGTGCCGACAGTAAAGCCTATTTACAAGGTCAGTTAACCTGTGATCTTGTATCACTAGAAGCGGGTAAATCAACATTAGCAGCACATTGTGATGCAAAAGGTAAAATGCGTACTGTGATGCGTATTTTCCATATCAACAATGGCTATGGTTATCTTCAACGCCAAACTGTCATGGCAACCCAGATCCCTGAGCTAAAAAAATACGCGGTTTTCTCTAAAACCGACATTAATCAATCAACTGACGTAGTCCTAGGTCTTAGTGGAGAACAAGCTCAAAACGCGATTGATAACTACTTTACAGGTAATGATGATGTCCGTCATAACGACACAGCAACCGCGGTAAAAGTAGATAACTTACGTTGGTTTGTTATCACACCACCTGAGCATGCTGAAACGGTTGCTCAACACTTTGCGGATAACGCAACGCTAACCGATGCTGCGTTGTGGAACTTATACGATATAAAAGCAGCCCTCCCCCGTGTTGAAGCAGTAACTGAACTTGAATTTATTCCACAAGCGATGAACCTTCAGGCGGTTAATGGTATTAGCTTTAAAAAAGGGTGTTACACAGGCCAAGAAACGGTTGCTCGTGCAAAATACCGTGGTATTAACAAACGCGCAATGTACATCGTGAGCGGTGAATCCACACAATGCCCACAGGCAGGTGATGCACTTGAACGTAGCGTTGGTGAAAACTGGCGTAAAGGTGGTACGGTTATCACTGGCTACCAATTTAATGATCAACAAGCGTTAGCTTTAGTGGTATTACCAAACGATCTCGATGACGATGCACAATTTCGATTTGCATTACAACCAGATGCTATCTGGGAAAAACATCCATTACCTTACGCTTTAGATGATGACGCATAATTCTATCGATACTGCTGTTACCCGTTTTCTTGAAGAAGAAGGCGTTGATTTTCGCCTTCTTCATCACAGCAAGCCAGCAAAAACTATAGAGGAAGCGGCTCAAGAACGTGGGGTTGACCCAAAGCAACTGGTCAAATCCATTTTGCTCAAAGATATGGCAGGGTTTCATGTTTTAGCCTGTGTACCAGGCCCGAATGCTGTTGATCCTAAGAAAGTCCGTGAGCTATTTGGTTGTCGTCGTATGACCTGTGCTGATGCGTCTGATGTTGAAAAAATCACAGGTTTAGTCATTGGCACGGTTGCGCCATTAGGCTTGAAACGCCCACTACCTATTATTTTCGATCATCAAATAGAGCAACATACTAAAGTGAACATTAGTAGTGGTGATCGTATGGCTGGGCTTGAGTTAGCTACCGATGATTTAGTGATCTTATGTGATCCTATGTTTGGTGATATCAGCCGAGACTAATCCATTAAAAATAAAGCCCCAAACTAAGGGGCTTTCATTTAATTCTAACACGTTAACTGGCTTTACTTATCTCATCATCTTCTACCCATCCACCGTGGTCTTGGCGGGGATGATAATGCGTGGGTAATTTTTTACTTCTTTGCGTCCATGGCGATTCTTTAATAGCTTTCGTCATATCTTCATAGCCGGCTTCACGGCGTAAACGAATAGAACGACGTGAGAACTCTGCATCACTTAATGGAATATGGCCTTTCAGTGGATCAAACGTAATATGCACGATATCAATATGCCTGCCTATTTTTAGTGACACCACATCAGGCACTTGTTCACTATCAACAACATCTTTTGAATGTTCTAAAATATGATCAAGATTACGTTTTGCTACAAGCGCTTCAATATGCTCACAAGAGCGACTCGCGTATTGGATCTCTTTTTCACGCCATAACACTTCACTCATGGTTTGTGGTAATTCACCTTTCGCATTCCATAAATCAACCATAAAGACGAGTAAATCTTCATCTTTTTCAGCTAAATCTAAAATACCATTGATCGGTGAATTGGAAACGCACCCACCATCCCAATAATGATCATCACCAATTTTGGTGGCTGGAAAACCGGGTGGTAAAGATCCACTCGCAATAGCATGAGCGGGTTGTAATGGCTGTGTATGACTATCAAAAAATACCAACTCTCCCTTGGTGACACTTGTTGCGCCAACAGTTAAACGGGCTTTCTGTTGATTAATAAGAGAAAAATCAGACAGGTCATCGATAGTGGAAAATAACGGGCTAGTATCATAAAAGCTGGTTGCTGATTCACCAGGCAATGACAACCATGGATTAATAATACGAGGTACAAAAAAGCCAGGTTGGCCCATTGTTAATGCTTGAGATGCACTAAAAGTATTAAACATCGGTGCCATGGCTGGTAATAAATCAACATCAGTCTCAGGTCTTGATATACGATCCCAAAAGTCAGCCAATTTATTTAAACGATCTTCAGGTTCATTGCCAGCCAAGATGGCACTGTTCAACGCGCCGATAGAAATGCCAGCAAACCAGTCTGGTGTGTATCCCGCTTCTTCCAGTGCTTGATACGCGCCAATATGATAAGCACCTAATGCACCACCACCTTGTAGAACAAGGCAAACCTTTGGTTTTTTCTTAGTACGTGTTCTAGCCATCATCATCCCTATTTATCTGATAAGTCCGAGTATTACTCTACAGATTAAAAAGGCACCAGCTTGATAAAAAAACAGATAATCGATATAAAACAAGGCGAACTCACAAGCTGTTTTTTATCAATTGCAATTTGTTTCATATTTTACTCTTGCAATTAGCACTCTTTGATACTCGCTCTTTTATTGTGCCAATTTCGCTTATTAATGTTATTTCTTACTAGGTATTCCACACTATGTCTGTTTCTCCTTCACATAAAAAAGATATCAACTGGCGTGGGGTTGATCTCAACCTACTGATCTCCTTTTCCGCTCTATTGGAAACACAAAGTGTTACGAAGGCAGCAAACAAACTTGCGATTGGACAATCTGCCATGAGTCATAATTTGTCGCGTTTAAGGCAGCTCCTTGACGATCCTTTATTTGAACGTCAAGGACATAATATGATCCCAACACAAAAAGCGTTAGAGCTCTCGGTCACTGTCGAAAAAATTCTAAACTTAATCACTAGAGAGTTATTACAACCGAGCACATTTGAGCCAGAGCTGTTCACTGGAACGTTTAAAATAGGCCTAACCGACTACGCAGAGTTACTTTTCGCCCCCGCCATTTTTGATGCCATTCATACTTGCTCACCACATAGTCATCTCAGCTTCTTTAATGTTGATCGGCATAACTATCAAACCGTTTTTAATGATCAACGATTAGACTTGGTGATTGGCTCAATGACAAATATGGGCAAAGACATTAGTAGCCAATATTTATATACCGAAGATCATGTTTGTTTATTCGATAGCAAAGCAACAGGACTCAATGCCCCTATCACCATAGAACAATATAGTGCGCATCCGCATGCCTTAGTTTCACCAGATGGACAACTCACCACCCAAGTTGATGAGCAACTAAAAAATCATGCCTTACAACGTCAAGTCGCGGTAGGTTCACGTAACTTTTTGACCATCCGCCATTTACTCAAAGGAAGGGATTTACTGTGTGTGGTTTCTCGCTTAATGGCACAATTAGATCTGTTTCATGATGATTTGACCCAATGCCCAACCCCTGTCGATATTGCTGATTTTGATATTCGTTTATTATGGCTACATCGCAATGGCACTCACCCTCGTAATGAGTGGCTACGTCAACGAGTTGCCAGTACGGTTATCGAACAGGTAAAACAACTCCAGCAATAATAACGGATAACAAAAAAGCAGAGTCATGCATACTCTGCTTTCTACGACTACTTACCCGATTGAGGTTCTTGAATTTGGTATAACTTGTGTTCGTCACAAGGTTCATCGCAGTTACATTCTTTATCAACACCCACGTTGGCTAAACCACCACAACTGCCTTTGATGGTACGTTGTTTTAAAAACCAACCTATCGCCATAGCAAAAATAACAAGCAGAAAAATACCTAGTGTTAACAGAAATGTGGTCACAACTTAAAACCGCCAATTTTTGTTAAACCGCTAACAGGCGATAATGATGACATCCCTACTTTAGCAACAGGCGCTTTCTTTTTAGTGCCGCAACCGCAGCCACATGCGCCTTTTTCACGCTTACAATCTCGACCTTGCTCTGCCGATGTTAACGCTTCTTTTACTGCGCTACCTGATAACACATCAGCCAATGTTGTGCGTGGTGCAACTCGACTAACATGAAAGCCTGCATGTAATAATCGAGCCAGTGAACGCTGACCAATATTACCTAAGACAATTTCAGACACGCCATACTCAACCAGTTGACTTTGGATTATTTTTTTATGCTTACAGCCTAGTTCGCGACTACCTGTATTTTCAATTCTAGCAACTTGCTGTCCTTGCTGATCGTAAATAACAAAAACAGCCGCTTTACCAAAGTGCCCTGCAACCTGCTCACGTGGCGTTAATGCAATTGCCATTGACATAATTTTTCCTCACTCACTTAACCGAGCGCTCACAACGAATATGATCGCTTTTTATCACTTATCAAAATAAAAGCGTTCATGGTGTTGGGATATAACCGTCAAGTTCTAACGCCAACCCTTGAACTAACGCTTGCGCCACTTTTTTTCGTCCCGATGCCACTATATTGCCTAATGTTTGACGAGAGACACCGAGTTGCTTTGCCGCTTCTAGCTGTTGCAAACCTTGCATATCAACTAACCGAAGTGCTTCTAATTCATCGCTATCTAAACGTAATGACACGAGTTCTTTCATCGGTACGCCATTGGGCTTAAAGCAACTGTACGCAGGACGACATCCTATTCGACGTTCAATCTTAGGCCTAGCCATGGTTCACCTTATCCATCTAACCATGGTGAATTATTGGCGTATGCCAAAAACATTACTTTGATCTAGATACGTAACAAGCAATAAAAATTTTTCTTATCTAAACACATTGATGATTTATAAATTCACAAAATAAAATCCCATTATAACGGCTTTAAAAAATAATGAAGATGAAAGTACCATGCGCGGATATTGTAGCGAAGAGAAGATAACAGGCGTGAAGATGACGCGAACTACCTTAAAAAATAGAATCTGTTTATTTTATTCGACAATACCAAAAAACTTAAAATCAGAATAATTGTCTGGATTTTTATTTCTTTTCTAATTAATAAGTTAGATAGTTACATATAGGAAACAGCATATGCTGATTATGTCACAGAAGTGTCATGCACAAACTGCTATACTTAGCGCCGTCAATAGCCAGGAAGGTTGGAGTTAGCAGTATTATGCGGATGTTTAAACGCTACTTACCAAAATTAATCGCCAAACATATCAGTCGCTTATTTAGTGGTCGCCTCTACATTGACGGACGCGGTGGGTACCATTTTGAAAATGGTTTACTACTGGTTCCTATCAAAGCAAAGAAACGTCATTACGATACCGTGAATGAGGTGAATTTAGAAGTAAGACGCTTACGTGAAACCTATGAAGCTTAAACACTATTGCTAACGATAAAGCCCATATCAAAATGGGCTTTTTTGATCTTACAGCTCTTCATCTTCAACAATAATGATGGCGTAGTCTTCCGCCATTAATAAATCATTCAGTTCGTTATCATCATTCACCCTAATCTGAAATAACCAACCGTCCCCATAAGGATCACTATTGACGAGCTCTGGCGCCGAATCTAATTCATCGTTAATAGCAATCACAACACCAGACAAGGGGGCATAAATATCTGAGGACGCTTTTACCGATTCAGCCATCGCACACTCTTCCCCCACATCTGTGGACGATTCAATGTCAGGTAATTCAATATAAACCATATCCCCAAGCAATGATTGAGCATGGTCGGTAATACCAATAGTATAAATCCCATCACCTTCAGAACGAATCCATTCATGGCTATGGGTATATTGTAATTCAAGAGGAACGTAACTCATTTTCACATCCTTATAAAAGTAGCGGGAATCGTTAAAACACTACTGTCACCATGTCAGATCTATATAAATTAACGCACATTATTTATCTCTGATATTTACTGTAGGTGAAAAAATCCATTTTGTTAGTCACGAAAAACAAAAAAGTCACCATCAGGTGACTTTTTCAACATTCAATAACAAGCATGTTATTTTTCGTAGCGAGCAAGCTCTGGTAATTCACCACTCAAACCTAACGCTTTACGCATAAACTCGTCTTTCACACCTGGTGCTTTATCTGCTACTAACATGCCGATGTCACGGAATAGTTTTTTCGCTGGATTTGAACCTGAAAACAGATCTTTAAACCCTTGCATCGCAGTGATCATCTTCGCCGCTTCAGCCTTACGCCAACGTTCATATTGACGTAAATGCGCCTGTTTACCAATGTCTTTATCTGCTAGCCATAATGCTTTTAGCTCTTGTGCCAAAGCCGCTGCATCAAGCAAACCAAGGTTTACTCCCTGTCCAGCCAAGGGGTGAATAGTATGTGCAGCATCACCGACTAACGCGACCCGTTCACGAACGAAATCACGCGCATAACGCATACGCAGTGGAAATGCTTGACGCTCACCTTCTACGCGACATAAACCTAAGCGATTATCAAATGCAGTCGTTAGATGCTGATTAAACAACTCATCCGACATATCACATAATTGTTTAGCTTCTTCTGGCGGTACAGACCACACAATAGAGCATAAATCAGGTTCAGATAACGGTAAAAAGGCTAACGGCCCTTGTGGCCGAAAAATTTGTCGTGCCACTTTCATGTGTGGCTCTTGGCTACGAATATTGGCCACAATGGCACTATGACCATAGTCCCAATGGGTTAATGGAATATCGAGTTGCTGACGTACCCAAGAGTTTGCCCCATCAGCACCAACAACCAATTTCGCCGTCAGATGTTTACCAGAGGCTAATGTTAGCCAGGCTTCTGATTCACCAAACGCGATGTTTTCACAGCGCTCTGGCGCTAATAAGGTCACATTACTGAGCTGCTTTACACGATCTAATAAGGCGAGCTGAATAACTCGATTTTCAACAATATGCCCCAGATCAGGCTGCGCTAATCGCTGTGCATCAAAATGGATTTGAGCAAAGCTATCTTGCTCCCATACCGTCATTTCCGAATATGGGCTCATACGACGACTTGCAATCCCTTCCCATACGCCTAAGCGACGGAAAATACGTTCACTGGCACGGCTTAATGCCGATACACGTAAATCAGGTAATGACTGCAATTGAGGATCGGGTAAATGTCCTTCAATAACGGCAACTCGAAGTTCAGTTTCAGCCAATGCTGCCGCTAACGTTAACCCCACCATTCCGCCGCCAATAATCGCGACATCAACACTTTGCATCATAGCTATCGTTCTACCTGTCCCATAGCACGACGCAATAGCGGTGCTTTTAATGTGTTTGAAAAATTCATTGTAACCAAACCGATATTTCGTCCAGCTGTCAGCAATGGATTATCATTAGCAAATAAGTTTACCAATCCTGTTGTCATCATAATGGTATTTTGACGATCAGGCATACGGCGTTCACGATAACGCCCTAACACCTCAGGTAAACCTATATCGTTACCCTGTTGACGACCTGAAACGATCTCTTCTGCAAGTGTCACTACATCTCGAATACCGAGGTTAAATCCTTGTCCTGCGATAGGATGTAATGTTTGTGCCGCATTACCAATCACAGCAAAACGATGCGATACAAGCGAGTTTGATTGACGAAGTAACAATGGATAGCATGAGCGTTTACCCGTTTGGACTAACGCACCTAAACGCCACCCAAACGCGTGTTGCAACTTGGCAAGAAATTCTGCGTCAGATAAATCCATGATCACTTGTTGTTGCTCTGGTGGTACACACCATACTAAAGAGCTTCGCCCTTGAGACATTGGCAGTAAGGCAACCGGACCATGTTCTGTAAAGCGTTCAAATGCTTGATTATAATGAGGCTCAGAGGTTGTAATATTGGCAATAATAGCAGTTTGTTCAAAATCATAGTCTGAGCGACCAAGCTTCACCAACTGACAGCAATGAGAAATAGCCCCATCAGCAGCCACCAGCAATGACGCCTGTATGCGTTCACCGTTATCAAGCTCAATAGTTGCGTTATCTACGCTGCGCTCAATTTGCTTAACACTGGCAGGACAATATAGATCAACATTTTCTAGCTGCTGCAGTTTATGATGAAAAACTTCACCAGCATCTGCAAGTTCAATCACATAACCTAGCGCATCAACCGCCTGCTCTTGTGATGAAATTCGGACCATGCCTGCATGACCACGATCTGAAACATGAATATCGTTTATCGGTGTTGCAACATCACGCAAGGCTGACCACATACCAATGTTATCCAGTAAACGGGTCGTGCCATACGATAACGCGATACTTCTTGCATCATAACCCGGATGAGTATCAAACTCAGGCATCACAGCTTCAACCACTGCAACACGTAATGAGTGACGACTCAATACATCTAATGCGATAGCAAGACTCGCTCCTGCCATTGCACCACCAGCAATTACAACATCATAGTGCTTCACTATTTATCCCTTCACAAAACAACGTTTAGTGTAACGTTGGTTTTTCCTCTGTATCTTCAGCAACCGGACGCTGACCTAATTCAGAGTGACAACTCAATACACACATACGAACATGCTCAACAACTTGTTCAAATAAGGCTGCTTGTTCTTCTATATCGTCATCTTCATCAATACCTAACTGAGCGATCTCTTGAAGATCAGCTAAAGCTTCAGTGACAGCTTCAGATAATTGGTTCTTTTGGAGATCCATCAGTCCTAAACCAGAAATAAAGCTAGTAACCCATTCCGTTAATGCATCTGCCCGCATCATTAATGGCTCATCATCATCTGGCATCAGTAATGAAAACTCAAAGCCACCACTAAACAGCTCATTAGCTGTTGTCGTAAACAAAGAGCGGATCATTATTTTAGCGCCGTCGGTTAATGGCTCACCTTCGTTGGCATAATCACTAACAGGTCCAACCCAGCTTTCATCATCAATCGCTAAACCACCGCAAATCATGCCACTTAATAAACCATGTAATTCAGCAGGTGCCGCTGCAAGCCCTTGCTCTTTTAAGGCAGATTCAACAGCTTGGTATGTAGGTAGGGTTATTTCACTCATGGTTTATTACCTTTATTTTTAGATCAAACAACGAACAAAGCGCTCTATTGTTACTTTCACATTGCTATATCCACTTGATTTAAATAATTCAAATCAAGCAAACACCAATAATTACATTTTTACTGAATTTCTAAAGCAGAAATAACAATGGGTCAGTAACCGCCTGTGTTATGCTAACACTTAAGCTCTGTTCGGCAAATCATAACGCCGAGCATAACGTTCAATAGTTAACCACCCATCAATTTGGTGTGATTAATATCTGTTTAGTTAGAAGCTATTGAGCACAAAGTGAAGTATAGCCGCTTGCATGTTGTAACCGCTTTTCCTATGATTTGGCGACAAGCAAAAGCGGAATGAATACCCATTAGGCATGGAGCAAACCGAAGATTTATGAGTACTCAGGCTGTAGAAATTCAAGTATTCGGCAGAAACATCAAAGTTAATTGCCCAACTGGTCAAGAGGATGCACTTCGTGCTGCCGCTTCTGATTTTGACCAACGCTTGAAAGATATGTCAGAGCGCACTAAAGTATCCAATGTAGAGCAACTGTTACTCTTTACAGGGCTTAACATCTGCAACGAGTTACATGCAGAGCGACTAGAACATAACGGAAGCGCTGGCGTTTTATCCAATAAGATCAGTGCACTAGAAGAAAAATTAGATAAAGCATTGCAAAATTATCCAAAGCGTTGATAATGAATTAACCCTGGGGTGTGCGTCAGTGAATGAACGTCCCCGAGCCGATAAGCAAATACCCAGGATCTGCTTTTATTAGCTATTGAGCATGCTCAGCTCGACTGAGAAGCCTACGGTTAATGTTGCCGATCCACCTTGAACGTCTGGTTCAAGGGCATTATTTCGCAACGGCACCTTGGGGAACTCCTCTGTTTTACTTCCCATTTCATTAACATATTCATACAATTTAGCAAAATCCCAACTCAAGGATTGAGCCAAATGACACCACAGCTTGTAACCCCACGACAAAAAATCAGACAACAGATCCGCATACAGCGACAACAACTTCTTCCAGAACAACAAAGGCACGCTAGCCTACAATTACTTAAACAAATTAAGCAATGCCAACAATTTCTGACGAGTCAACATATTGCGCTTTATTTGACCAATGACGGTGAAATCAGCACTCACCCCATTATCGACTGGTTATGGCAAAACGGAAAATCTGTTTATCTACCAGTGTTGCATCCTTTTAGCAAAGGACACTTGTTATTTCTTCACTACACCTCTAACACCCCTATGCGTAAAAATCGCTATCAAATTTCAGAGCCCGTTCTCGATGTGCGAGCAG
Organism: Photobacterium sp. GB-36; assembly: GCF_003026135.1. NCBI lineage: Bacteria > Pseudomonadati > Pseudomonadota > Gammaproteobacteria > Vibrionales > Vibrionaceae > Photobacterium > Photobacterium sp. GB-36. Next base: position 54,670 of record NZ_PYNY01000005.1, read on the forward strand.
TCAAACCTGTGAATGAATTAGATATTATTTGCACCCCATTGGTGGCTTTTGATAACTCCGGGCAACGCTTAGGTATGGGAGGGGGCTACTATGATCGCACTCTTAGTCAGTGGCATCAGCATAAACAAGGCCCTTACCCGCTAGGGCTAGCCCATGATTGCCAACATGTAGAACAATTACCAAGTGAACAATGGGATGTGCCGTTACCTAAAATCATTACCCCGTCAAAGATCTATTGTTGGTAACAATACAAATGCGAGCATCAAATCCCCCTATTGAAGCAATCGTTTACTTTAGTTTCAATGAAAATGGATAATCTAACTAATTGTTATAAATAACCTTATGTTTTTATTTCTTATTTTGCATTGTGATTGTTCATAATCGCACTGACGAACGATTTCCAATTCGTTATAATTAGCATCAACGCTTACTCGGCGTATTAGTCATAACGAGGAGAATGGCATGACACAAGATGAAATGAAAAAAGCAGCAGGTTGGGCAGCACTTGAATACGTACAGAAAGGAACAATTGTAGGTGTAGGTACTGGCTCTACGGTTAATCACTTCATCGATGCCTTAGCAACTCGCAAAGAAGAAATTAAAGGTGCTGTTTCAAGTTCAGTCGCTTCAACTGAACGTCTTGAACAACTAGGCATTACTGTATTTGATGCAAATGAAGTTGCTTCACTTGATATTTATGTCGATGGTGCTGATGAAATTAACGCAGACTACGACATGATTAAAGGCGGCGGTGCAGCGCTTACTCGTGAAAAAATCGTGGCTGCAATTGCGAAAAAATTTATCTGTATCGTTGATGATACCAAGCAAGTTGACGTATTGGGTCAATTCCCGCTTCCAGTTGAAGTGATCCCTATGGGGCGCTCTTTCATTGGCCGTGAGTTAGTAAAACTTGGTGGCGATCCAGCTTACCGTGAAGGCGTTGTGACTGATAACGGTAATATGATCCTTGATGTCTATAACATGAAGATCACCGATCCTAAAGCAATGGAAGATAAGATCAACGCCCTACCCGGTGTTGTAACTGTTGGTCTATTTGCTCACCGTGGCGCAGATGTATTATTGGTTGGCTCACCTGACGGTGTAAAAAAATTCGAGAAATAACATACAATGATCGCGTTTTATTCGAAATGATCAAACGCTATTGATCCCATTATAAATGTTATTTCCTTTCAAAACGGCATAGCTTATTGATTCTAATTCTAGCTTATGCCGTTTTTTATTATCTTTTTTGTAATATTCTTACCCATAGTGGCTATTTTTTGATACTTTATTAATAAGCTATTAGCAAACGTTTAACCATTTCGCTACTGTGGCTGTAAAGAAGACATTTCACCACCTGACATTTCTTTGTTTTACATTCAGTTAGCTGCGTTTTTAAGGATGAGAACCATGGCCAAAGTTTCACTCAATAAAGATAAAATTAAAATTCTATTATTAGAAGGACTACACCCTTCATCTCTAGAAGTGCTAAAACAAGCAGGTTACACCAACATTGAGTACCACAAAGGATCACTTGCTGGTGAAGAGCTACTAGAAGCGGTAAAAGATGCCCACTTCATTGGTATTCGCTCTCGTACACAATTAACACCTGAAGTTTTTGCTGCAGCGAAAAAACTTACCGCTGTTGGTTGTTTCTGTATTGGTACTAACCAAGTTGATTTAGATGAAGCTATGCGTCGCGGTATCCCCGTTTTCAACGCACCATTTTCAAATACCCGTAGTGTTGCTGAGCTTGTTTTAGGTGAACTTCTTCTTCTTTTACGTGGCATTCCAGAAAAGAACGCTAAAGCGCATCGTGGCGAATGGATAAAATCTGCAGACAACTCATTTGAAGCGCGTGGTAAAACCCTAGGTATTATCGGCTACGGTCATATTGGTACTCAACTTGGTATCTTGGCTGAAAACCTCGGAATGCGCGTTTGTTTTTACGATATTGAAAGTAAATTAACCTTAGGTAATGCAACACAAGTCGCATCGTTAAGTGAGCTTTTAAATAAATCCGATGTGATTTCACTGCACGTACCAGAAACACCAGAGACACAAAACATTATGGGTGCTGAAGAATTTGCACGCATGAAGCCAGGTTCTATCTTTATTAACGCAGCACGTGGTACCGTCGTGGATATTGATGCGCTTTGTAGTGCGTTAGAAAGCAAACATATTGCAGGCGCAGCTATCGATGTATTCCCTGTTGAACCGAAAACCAATAACGACCCATTTGAATCCCCTCTACTGCAATTTGATAACGTTATTTTGACGCCTCACATCGGAGGCTCAACCCAAGAAGCACAAGAAAACATTGGTATTGAAGTGGCAGGTAAACTAGTGAAATACTCAGATAATGGTTCAACGTTATCTGCTGTTGGCTTCCCTGAGGTATCACTCCCTGAGCACCGTGGTTGTTCTCGTCTACTCCATATTCACGAAAACCGCCCAGGTATTTTAAACCAAATCACAACAATTTTTGCTTCAGAAGGTATCAATATCGCTGCTCAGTTCTTACAAACAGGCGCTGAAATTGGTTATGTCGTCATTGATGTTGAAACTGAACGTTCAAAAGAAGCACTAGCAAAACTGAAAACAATCGAAGGTACTATTCGTGCGCGTATTCTTCACTAATTACAGCGTGAATAAATAGTAAAAAGGAGAGCATCAGCTCTCCTTTTTTATTCCATCAACTAACAGCAATTACGATTATTTGGCTAACTTGAAAATCACGTTCACACTATCAGAGATAACAATGTTATTCTCACTGTAGCTTTGGTTAACCGCTGCGGAGTCTTGCATCGCACTACCGACATAATTAGCCATTCGATACGGCATTGGACGAGAAGCCGTGTTGTAATCAATCTGCCATACACCTTCAACTTTATCACCAAAGCCTTTCGCTAAAGATGCAGCCACTTCTTTGGCATTGGTAATCGCAGCTTGGCGTGCTTCTTCTTGGTATTTCTTCTGATCTTTTACTTTCAACGTAATGTTGTTGATCTGATTAATACCATCACCTAATGCACCATCAAGGTAAGTATTAAGATTCTCTAATTTGTATACCGTTACAACCACATTACGGGTTGCTTTAAAGCCTGTGAACTCTGGTGCTTGATCTTTCGGATAACGGTACTGTGCAGAAAGAGAAATATTGGCACTATTAATATTTTTACGTTCAACACCCGCTTTGGTTAAACGCTCAATAAACTTAGTCACAGCCTGATCTGCAGCTTGCTTTGCACCTGAAGCTGTTGGTTGTGTCGCAACCACATCCACAGAGAATACTGCCATATCAGGCTTCACCACGACTTCACCGCGCCCTGTTGTTTCTAAATGAGGAAATGATAGATCAGCGGCAACAGCGCCTGTAGAGATAAGTGCACTGGTACTTAATAATATAGCTAATAGGTGTTTTTTCATTATCAATCCTCGCTAACAAAGAGTTATTTTTATTTATCGTAGTCATAAGATAAATAATCTATCAACTTTGACCCCAAAAAAATGAAATCTATCCCTTATTAGATTATTTATTTTGAACATCGTTCCTTTATGATTAATTAATGACTATTTCTATTTTCTGTAGATAAAAAAATGGAGCCAATTAGGCTCCATTTCTATTCGTTATGCTTTAAATAAATTAAGCATCAACTTTATTTAGGTGAACATCCATTTGTGGGAATGGGATTTCGATACCTTCTTTATCAAGCTCTTCTTTAATTGCTTGGTTAAGATCGAAGTATACCGCCCAGTAATCAGGCGTATTAACCCATGGACGTACCACAAAGTTCACTGAAGAGTCAGCAAGTGCAACAACACCAATTGTTGGCTCTGGATCTTTAAGAACACGCTCATCAGCAGTTACAACACGCTTAAGTACTTCTTTGGTTTTTTGAAGATCAGCGCTGTAAGAAACACCAATGACAAGATCAATACGACGTGTCGCATTACGAGAATAGTTTGTAATTGGGTTACCAATGATAGATGAGTTTGGTACGACTACTGTTTTGTTGTCAGGCGTACGTAGCTCAGTAGAGAAAATCTGGATAGATTCTACAGCACCAGACACACCGGCTACTTCTACGAAGTCGCCAGATTTGAATGGACGGAAAGCAACAATCAGAACACCTGCAGCAAAGTTCGATAGAGAGCCTTGAAGAGCAAGACCAACCGCAAGACCCGCGGCACCGATCACTGCTACCACTGAAGCAGTTTGAACGCCAATACGGCTTAGTGCAGCAATTAATACGATAACAAATAGTAGATAACGAACTAAGCCGTGAATAAATTCAACAACCGCGTTATCCATATCTTTTTTACGTAATACTTTAGCAACTGCGCCAGCAACGGCTTTTACGATCATATTGCCGACAAACAGGATTAGCAGTGCTGATACAAGATTTACTGCGTATTGGATCAAAAGATCCTGGTTATTACTCAGCCAGTTTCCAGCGTGTAACACACCATTAGTTAATGTGTTATCAGAAATTTTTTCGACAACCTTGTCTGTAACGCTCTCAGTCATTTGAAGTGCTCTCTCTTATGTTTACTTAAAATAAATCTATAGCGTAAGTCGTAGATAGCGTGATTATTCTAGGAGTTACGCCATTAGAACTGTCTTTCCGTTTGTCTATCTCATCGCGAAAAAACACACTACGGAATATTGATACCAATTATTCCTGTTTTTATTAGTAAATAGCTACTAAAAAAAATGATGTTTACATAAATTAACTTAAATATCACTAAACAACAATTTAAGTACAATCCATTATGAAATACAAAAAAAAAGCCCGCCAAAAGCGGGCTTTTCACTTTTTATATAGCTGAAGTTCGATTAAAGAACATCAACTGCGTTTAGATCAGCGAAAGCTTTTTCTAGACGCTCAACCATTGATACTTGACCTGCACGTAGCCATACGCGTGGATCGTAGTATTTCTTGTTAGGCGCTGATTCACCAGTTGGGTTACCGATTTGACCTTGTAGGTAATCGTGGTTTTCAGCTTCGTAGCGACGAATACCATCCCAACAAGCCCACTGTGTATCTGTATCGATGTTCATTTTGATAACACCGTAACCGATAGACTCTTGGATTTCAGCTTCAGAAGAACCTGAACCACCGTGGAATACGAAATCTAGAGAGTTAGTTGGAAGACCAAACTTCTCTGAAACGTATGCTTGAGAATCACGTAGGATAGTTGGAGTTAATACAACATTACCTGCTTGGTAAACACCGTGTACGTTACCGAAAGAAGCAGCGATAGTGAAACGTGGGCTAACAGCGCTTAGTTTCTCGTATGCATATGCAACGTCTTCTGGAGAAGTGTAAAGCTCAGATGCGTCCATGTGAGAGTTATCAACGCCGTCTTCTTCACCACCAGTACAACCTAGTTCGATTTCTAGTGTCATGTCCATCTTAGCCATACGCGCAAGGTACTTAGCTGAGATTTCGATGTTCTCTTCTAGCGACTCTTCAGAAAGGTCGATCATGTGAGAAGAGAATAGAGGCTTACCAGTTTGAGCGAAGAACTCTTCACCCGCGTCTAGTAGACCGTCGATCCAAGGAAGCAGTTTCTTAGCAGCGTGGTCAGTGTGAAGAATTACAGGAACACCGTAAGACTCAGCAACAGCGTGAACATATTTAGCACCAGCGATAGCGCCAAGGATTTGTGGACCTTGACCTTCTAGTTTAAGACCTTTACCGCCAAAGAATGCAGCACCGCCGTTAGAGAACTGAACGATAACTGGAGACTTAACTTTAGCTGCCGCTTCTAGTACAGCGTTAACAGAATCTGTACCGATACAGTTAACAGCTGGAAGTGCGAAGTTGTTTTCTTTAGCTACTGCGAATACTTTCTGAACGTCGTCGCCAGAAATAACACCAGGTTTTACAAAATCAAAGATCTTAGACATAACAATAGTCCTATTATTTACTTTGTTGTCTGTGGAAAAATTCTTGTGCAAACGTTTGCGATTGCTTGCTATTCTACTGAAAGTTGATAGCTATCACAAACATTTAAACGTGGAAGCAACACTCATATTTAGCGTAAATTCGGCTCCCACGCCCAAAATAATTATGCTTTAGCGCGAGACTCTAGCATTTCAACTGCTGGTAATTTCTTACCTTCAACGAACTCAAGGAACGCACCGCCACCTGTTGAGATGTAAGATACTTTATCTTTGATGCCGTACTTATCGATAGCCGCTAGTGTGTCACCACCACCCGCTACAGAGAAACCTGCAGACTCTGCGATTGCATTCGCAACAACTTCGGTACCTTTACCAAATTGCTCGATTTCGAATACGCCTACAGGGCCATTCCAAAGAATCGTTTTCGCATTCATGATGATGTCAGCAAGCGCTTGTGCTGAATCAGGACCTAGGTCAAGAACCATGTCGTCAGCTGCGATGTCTGATGCTGATTTAACTGTTGCTTCAGCGGTGTCAGAGAACTCTTTAGCACATACAACATCCGTTGCTACTGGGATGTCAGTGCTTGCCATTAGCGCTTTAGCCGTTGGGATTAGGTCAGCTTCGTATAGAGACTTACCTACATCGTTGCCTTCAGCCGCGATGAATGTGTTAGCAATACCACCACCAACAACAATTTGGTCAGCAATTTTAGATAGTGACTCAAGTACAGTTAGCTTAGTTGATACTTTTGAACCACCAACAATAGCAACCATTGGACGCGCTGGGTTGTCCATTGCTTTGCCTAATGCTTCTAGCTCGCCTGCTAGTAAAGGGCCAGCACATGCAACTGGTGCAAACATACCCACACCGTAAGTTGATGCTTGTGCACGGTGAGCGGTACCAAATGCATCCATCACGAATACGTCACAAAGTGCAGCGTATTGCTTAGATAGTTCGTCTTCGTTTTTCTTCTCGCCCTTGTTGAAACGTACGTTCTCAAGAACAACAAGCTCGCCTGCATTTAGCTCAAGACCATTTAGGTAATCTTTTGCTAATTTAACGTCACAATCTAGTGCGTCGTTTAAGTAGTTAACTACAGGCTGTAGAGAGAATTCTTCTGCGTATTCGCCTTCCGTTGGACGACCTAGGTGAGAAGTAACCATTACTTTAGCGCCTGCTTCTAGGCAACGCTTAATTGTAGGTAGAGATGCAATGATACGTGCATCTGAAGTTACTTTACCGTCTTTTACTGGCACATTTAGGTCAGCACGAATAAATACACGCTTACCAGCTAGATCCAGATCAGTCATCTTGATTACAGACATGTTTTGTCCTCTCAAACATTATTAAAAATAAAAGTTCATAAAATTGACAGCCTGTCGTCATTAATGTTCCAACGCCAAGCCCAGTAATTCTTACTATTTTACTTTTCAGCATCCGTATTTTCGGTTGCATGCATTGCTAACGCTGTATCCAACATACGATTAGCAAAGCCCCATTCATTGTCACACCACACCAACAATTTAATTAAATGCTGGTTGCTTACCCTAGTTTGGCTGCCATCAACGATTGCACTATGGGGATCGTGATTAAAGTCAATCGACACTAAAGGCGCTTCTGTGTAATCCACAATACCACTTAATGTACAACGAGACGTATTTTTTAATGATTGATTTACGTCATTAACTTTCACATTTGTTTTAACTGTGACACTCAAATCCATAGCAGTGACATTTATTGTGGGCACTCTCACAGAAATCGCTTCAAATTTGTCGGAAAACTTCGGAAATATACGACCAATTCCAAGGTGTAGCTTAGTATCAACAGGAATAATTGACTGACTTGCTGCGCGCGTTCGGCGTAAATCGGGATGATAAGCATCAATGACTTGTTGATCATTCATAGCGGAATGAATGGTCGTAATAGTGCCTGATTCAATACCAAACTGATCATCTAAGATTTTAATAATGGGGACAATACAGTTGGTCGTACATGAACCATTGGAAACAATGCGGTGCTGAGATGTTAATTGTTGATGATTAACACCATAGATAACGGTGCAATCAATATCTTTGCTAGCAGGATGAGAAAATAATACTTTTTTAGCGCCTGATGCGATATGCGCTAAACCGTCATCACGAGAACCAAACTTACCGGTACAATCTAAAACAATATCGACATCAAGATCATGCCAAGGCAATAATTTTAGATCAGGTTGGTGGAGGATACGAATTTGATCTTGGCGACCATTTTCATGGGCAATAAGAAGATGCTCCTGATCATGACTGACAGGATTTTTGAAACGCCCATGGCTAGAATCGTATTGAAGTAGATGAGCCATTGCTTCCAGCTCTGCTAATTCGTTAACAGCCACGACGTTAATCTGATGATGTTTGTCGCTTTCATACAATGCGCGAAGCACACTGCGACCAATGCGACCGAATCCATTTATTGCGACTTTTAGTGTCATATCCGTGCTACAAAAATACTAAGCTGCGTTAGTGTATACCAAGCTAGATACAGAATCACCATAATTGTGACATCTCTCACCAAGCAGACTTAATCTCTAATAGAACCAAATAGATAGTCTCACCACTCATCAATATTTTCGCGTATATCCTCTACTTTAACCTTAAAATATCACTGATTTATAGGCATAAAACAGCGAAAAATCACGTATTAAAAAGTCACTATTTGTTCATTCAGCGTCTTTTTCTACGCATTAATAAACGGCGTTTAAGATTAGGATTGGCATTAACAAACCTTCACTTTTTTACATATAGCTAATAGATAAATGAAAAAAAGTTCATATTAAGCAATTCCAAAGAGGTGGTTATGTCGAAAGTAAAAGTCATTATTGGCGCAGTATTTTTCACCGTCGTACTTTACTTTTTGTCTATTTATTGGTCATTTGAACCAGATACATTTAATCCAGACAGTTATGCGGCAGAGCAAGCCAAGCTCAATCAACAAACTTTAACGACTGGGTATGAGACCACCACAACGCTGATTCATATTTCAGAATTACTGATTAATAAGCAAGGTGGGTTCCTTACTAACGATAAATTACCACCCAGCTTATTAATGGATAACATGCCAGCATGGGAAACGGGGGTATTAACGCAAGTACGAGATATGGCACTGGTACTAAAAGATAATCTTAGCCGTCCTCAAAATGAAAGCCATGTCGATTCAGATTTAAAAGAAGCCCAACCCGCGCTCAATATCAATAGCCATAGCTGGAACTTTCCAAGTGCCGAGTCTGAATATCAAAATGCAATTGACGCCCTTACTCGATACCGTGACCGCCTTTCGGCATCTCGCCATCCAGCACAATTTTATTCACGGGATGATAATTTAGTGGCTTGGCTTGAAGTAGTACAAAAACGCTTAGGCACTATTTCACAAGACCTTGGCTCATCTGTGGGTGAGCCACAGTTAATAATGGATAGCAAAACAGAAGGTAAGGAAGTTTCACTCAATGCGCCGAAAACAAGCTGGTTCAAAATTGATAATGTTTTTTACGAATCACGAGGCTCTACTTGGGCCATATTGCTGCTAATGAAAGCAATGAAACATGATTTTGAACCACTGCTAGAAGAAGAAAAAGCAACGGTCATGATTAATCAGATAATTCGTGAGCTTGAAGCAACCCAAGAAACGATTTGGAGTCCAATGATTTTAAATGGTATGGGATTTGGTTTATTGCCTAACCACTCTTTGATCATGGCAAATTACGTGTCTCGCGCTCAAGCAGGTACCGTTGATCTCATCAATCTGCTAGAAAAAAGATAATAAATTCTTGTCATATTATAGATACCGCAATCTATAACTAAATCCACCAGCATACGAAGCGGACTTTATAGCCTATAAAATATTGCTTGTACTCAGGTATATAAAGTCTGTTTATCGTTATTTTTAATAAAAGAAACTTTATATAGTCAATTTGTGATTACATTTTTGAGTTAAAAAAGGCCACAGTGTAAACATTTAAGATAAATATAATTATTTATCAGTACGTTAGATGAAAACTATGTCTATCAACCACCACAATAGAGCTATTCAATTTTTTTATACAATAAGAAACCCTAGTTTTCATATTGTTGATTTTATCTGTTCTCGATGTATTATAGACGTCTAGACGGAAGTAGCTCTATACATACAAACGTACATATAGCTATATAACAGCGTTATAAACGCTACCGTGCGACTAAATTCAAAAGAAAGTGAGACTACCGATGGCAAAACATTTATTCACTTCTGAGTCGGTATCAGAAGGTCATCCAGATAAAATTGCAGATCAAATTTCAGATGCTGTATTGGATGCAATTATTGAACAAGATCCTAAAGCGCGTGTAGCTTGTGAAACTTACGTAAAAACCGGCATGGTAATGGTTGGTGGTGAGATCACCACATCTGCTTGGGTTGATATTGAAGAGCTAACACGTGAAACCGTACGTGAAATCGGTTATGTCCATTCAGATATGGGCTTTGATGCAAACTCTTGTGCAGTAATGAACACCATCGGTAAACAGTCTCCTGATATCAACCAAGGTGTTGATAAAACCGATCCAAAAGAACAAGGTGCTGGTGACCAAGGTATCATGTTTGGTTACGCAACCAATGAAACTGAAGTCTTCATGCCTGCGCCAATCACTTACTCTCACCGCTTAGTTCAGCGTCAAGCTGAAGTACGTAAGAACGGCACGCTTCCTTGGTTACGTCCTGATGCAAAATCTCAGGTAACGTTCGCTTACGATCAAGGTAAAATTGTTGGTATTGATGCGGTTGTTCTATCAACTCAGCACAGTGATTCAATTTCAACGTCTGATCTACGTGAAGCAGTAATGGAAGAAATCATCAAACCAGTACTGCCTGCGGAATGGTTAAATAAAGAGACAAAATTCTTTATCAACCCAACCGGTCGTTTCGTTATCGGTGGCCCAATGGGTGACTGTGGTTTGACTGGTCGTAAGATCATCGTCGATACCTACGGCGGTGCTGCACGTCACGGTGGTGGTGCTTTCTCTGGTAAAGATCCATCAAAAGTTGACCGCTCTGCAGCATATGCAGCACGTTATGTAGCAAAAAATATCGTCGCAGCTGGCATGGCAGATCGTTGTGAAATCCAACTTTCTTACGCTATTGGTATAGCCGATCCTACATCTATCATGGTGGAAACATTTGGTACTGAAAAAGTAGCACATGAGATCATCATTGAAGCTGTACGCCAGCACTTCGACCTACGCCCATATGGCCTACAAGAAATGCTAGATCTTCTACAACCAATCTATAAGAAGACTGCAGCTTACGGTCACTTTGGTCGTGAAGAGTTCCCTTGGGAAAAAACAGATAAAGTGGCTGCACTTCGCGATTTCGCAAACATTAAGTAATACACTTAATCGTGCACAAAAAAGGACGCTTAGGCGTCCTTTTTTATTACTTGCCGTTTATCTATGTGCAATAAAAACACCTTGCTTCCCTACTCTCGCCAGCGCGTTATCTTCGGTGTATAGTGCCGATCTCAATAACCAAGAACGAGTAACAATGAATTCACTGCAACAACAAGTTATCAAACGTGTCGAACACGCCATCAAAACCGCCAATCAACGCCTTAATAAACGTTTAAAAATGCCGACGGTGACTTTTACCCAACGAGGGAAAATTGCGGGAAGTGCACGCTTACAAAGCTGGGAAGTCCGTTTTAACCCAGTTTTACTCAATGAAAACGCAGACGCTTTTCTAAACGAAGTTGTTCCACACGAGGTGGCACATTTAATTGTGTTTAAACTGTTTGGCCGGGTAAAACCGCATGGTAGAGAGTGGCAATTGATCATGCGAGAAGTGTTTCAAGTAGCACCAAGAACAACACATCGCTTTGATGTCAGCTCAGTCTCAGGTGACACTTATCTCTATAAATGTAGCTGTAGCGAATATCCGTTAACTATTCGCCGGCACAACCGTATCTTACGTGGACAAGCCAACTACCATTGTCGCCGATGCCGTGAAGTTTTGGTGTATTCGCCTCAGTAGCGTACGATTCTGTATGAAAATAATCAAAAAGCACAGTTACAAATAATTGCGACACGCTTCTCAAAGAGAAAAATATCAGTAAGCTAGTGATACGATAAATAATTAATGAACTACATTCATGACACGTATCTCAAGCTGTTTTGCTATTGCCCTACTATTACCTGTTACCGCATTTGCGACCTCTTATAAGCCAAGCGAACTTGGCAACACGACTAATCCCTCTTTCAGCAAAGCAAAAAAAATCATGCAAACGGAAATTTATATTTCTCCTCAAGACATGAAAACCATTTACTGTGGTGCTGATTTCAACAATAAAAAATACGTGACATTACCCTCCGGTTTTTCTACTGAAGTGTATAAAAAACGCGTTAAACGCTGGGAAGCGGAGCATGTCGTTCCAGCCGAGAACTTTGGTCGTGCTTTTAGTGAATGGCGTGAAGGTGCTGCCGTTTGTGTTGATAGTAAAGGAAAAGCCTTTAAAGGCCGTAAATGTGCAGAAAAAGCCAATAACGAATACCGCTTAATGCAATCCGACCTTTATAATTTATACCCTGCCATTGGCGCCGTTAATGCTGCAAGGCAAAACTATAATTATGTAATGCTGCCTAAAACCAACAGCAAGAATTATCGTTCATTTGGTAGTTGCGACATGATCATTGATAAAAAGGATCATGATGCTCAACCGCCCGAGCGTGCTCGCGGGGTGATTGCTCGTACCTATATGTATTTTGAAGCCGTATATCCAAAATATAAAATGAGTCGTCAACAACGCCAATTAATGAATAGTTGGGATAAACAGTACCCTGTATCTAAGTGGGAATGTGAACGTGCAGCTAAGATTGAAAAGATCCAAGGCAATGTTAATCCAATCCTCGCGAGTCGATGCGCCTAAAACGTTTCAGCACCGTAACTTGTTATGTATGAGAGAGCATACATAACATTTTTATGGCTCTCTCTAACCATAACAAACATGTTGCGATAGAAATAACATGTTTTATTTAAGCCTGAATAATTGGCGAATTGCTCATCCATGTTAAGATTCGTCATTACTCTTTTTTTATTGCATAGATGACCGCATTATGAGAATTCCACGTATTTATCATCCAGAATCTTTACCTTCTCACGGCAAGGTAATGCTCAGTGACGATGCTGCTAACCATGTTGGTCGCGTTATGCGTATGCAAGTAGGCCAAGAGCTATTAATGTTTGACGGCAGTAATGCAGAGTTTCCCGCCGTTATCACCAACGCAAGTAAAAAAAGCGTTGAAGTAGAAATCCAATCTCGGGTTGAACACAGTATTGAATCCCCACTAGATATCCATTTAGGTCAGGTGATTTCACGTGGTGATAAAATGGAATTCACCATTCAAAAATCTGTCGAGTTAGGGGTGAATACCATTACACCGCTAATTTCAGAACGATGTGGCGTTAAATTAAATGCTGAACGTTTTGAAAAAAAACTCGAACAGTGGCAAAAAATCGCCATTGCAGCTTGTGAGCAATGTGGTCGTAATGTTGTCCCTACTATTCGCCCAGTGATGAAACTGGAACAATGGTGTGCTGAAGAATATGATGGTCTAAAGCTCAACTTACACCCTCGCGCTAATTATTCGATAAACACGCTTCCAACACCAGTCACTAATGTTCGTTTATTGATTGGCCCTGAAGGCGGTTTATCTGCTGATGAAATCAGCATGACAGAACAATATAAATTTGATGAAATTTTGCTGGGGCCTCGCGTACTTCGTACCGAAACCACCGCAATGACAGCCATCACCGCACTGCAAGTACGCTTCGGTGATTTAGGCTAAATTAGAGATTAGGAGAACACAATGATCAAACTGGGTATCGTGATGGACCCTATCGAGTCTATCAATATCAAGAAAGATTCTAGCTTTGCTATGATGTTAGAAGCTCAGCGTCGCGGCTGGGAAATTCATTACATGGAAATGAATGATCTATCTTTAGAGCAAGGTAAAGCGATTGCCCGTACGCGTGTCGTCACAGTACAACAAGATCCTGATCACTGGTTTGATTTTCACAGCGAGCAAGAAATTGAATTATCAGATCTTGATGCTGTACTAATGCGAAAAGATCCTCCTTTCGATACTGAATACATTTACGCGACTTACATCCTTGAGCGTGCCGAAGATAATGGCGCTCTGATTGTAAACAAGCCACAAAGCCTACGTGACTGTAATGAAAAGCTGTTTACGGCATGGTTCCCTGAGCTAACACCAACCACTATTGTTACTCGTCGCGCCGAGAAACTAAAAGCCTTCCACCAAGAGCACGGAGATGTGATCTTAAAGCCACTTGATGGTATGGGTGGTTCGTCAATTTTCCGTGTAATGAAAGGCGATCCTAACGTATCGGTTATCATTGAAACGCTAACTAATATGGGCCAAAACTACTGCATGGCACAAACCTTTGTTCCTGATATTAGTAATGGTGATAAGCGTATCTTAGTGGTTGATGGCGAGCCTATGCCTTACTGCCTAGCACGTATTCCTGCTAAAGGGGAAACTCGCGGTAACTTAGCTGCTGGCGGACGTGGTGAAGCGCGTCCAATCAGTGAAACTGATCGTAAGATCGCAGAAACCGTTGCGCCAGTTCTAAAAGAAAAAGGCCTCATTTTTGTTGGACTTGATGTGATTGGTGACAAGCTAACGGAAATTAATGTGACTAGCCCAACCTGTATCCGCGAGATTGAAGCGGCTTTTGATATCTCAATTACAGGTAAATTAATGGATGCTATCGAACGTCGAGTAAACGCGAAGTAATATCGCTTTACTGACAATCATCAACCATACTCAAATTAAGAATGCAGCGGCAATGTCGCTGCTTTTTTACCTATCAGTAACGAGTGAACGCTCGCTGATTTGTATCAAACTCTGGTGTTGTAGATGAATTTGACCAACCACTTTTTAGTGGCGATGCCCACTATGCAAGATCCTCAATTTAAGCAAAGTGTTATTTATCTTTGTGAGCATAATAATGAAGGCGCAATGGGGATCATTATTAACCAACCTATCGATATTTCTATTGCTGATATGTTGGAGCAAATAGAAGTTGAGAGAAAGCTACCTGTTGCCGATCCTATTAGCTTAGAATCACTGGTACTTAATGGTGGACCCGTTTCTGAAGATCGTGGTTTTGTACTTCACACCACGAAAGGTGAATATAGCTCAAGTTTACCTGTGAATAACGAATTAGCCGTGACCACCTCACTGGATATTTTATCTGAGCTGGGTACTGCACAAGCGCCAAACCAATTTCTGGTCGCGCTAGGTTATGCCGGATGGGATGCGGGGCAATTAGAGCAAGAACTGGTTGATAACAATTGGCTCACCATTGAAGCAGATGACACCATTATTTTTTCCACTCCTATCGACGAACGTTGGCATAAAGCAATTGAAAAACTTGGCTTTACACCAGCAAACCTTTCTTTAGACATAGGTCACGCATGAGTCAATCTCGCAGTGTATTAGGTTTTGATTACGGCACCAAAAGTATTGGTGTTGCTATTGGTCAAGAGCTGACAGGAACCGCTACTCCCCTTGCCGCTTTAAAAGCCAAAGATGGCATCCCCAATTGGGATGATATTGAAAAGATTTTAAAAGAATGGCTACCTGATTTAGTCGTTGTAGGATTACCTTTAGACCTTGAAGGTAAAGAGCTTGAAAGCATTACACCACGGGCGAAAAAATTTGCTAATCGCTTACATGGTCGTTTTGGTTGCCAAGTTGAACTACACGATGAACGTTTAAGTACTGTTGAAGCAAAAGCAGAACTGTTTGAGCGTGGTGGTTATCGCTCATTAAGTAAAGGTAATATCGACTCACAATCTGCTGTCGTTATTTTAGAAAGCTGGTTTGAACGTCAATACAGCGCTTAATATTACAAGTTTCTGAAACAAAAAAGACAAGTGCTGTTGAGGTACTTGTCTTTTTTATTATCTAAAACCTAACAATTGTCGAACCTTGTACAGCTTTTTTCTTATTGATCATCATAAAGCTAAACACGATCAAAACCTGTACTAAGATCCTCCTTCAAGGCCTTGCTGTTTCTTGTTTGTACAGCTTGTACAGCTTTTGTACCTCTTGAACTCAAAAGCTGCTCCGACAATTATCACTAAAATAATTTAAATGATTTTCAATAAAATTCAATAGGTTAAAATTAAACTCAAATAAAGCATTAAATATAAGTAACTAGTTTATGATGATCCTAATGCGTTAGGATCATCACAAGCATATTACTGAAGATCTAATTTCACCCCAGATAGCGTACTGGTACTGTTTGACGTTTTATTATTAGGATCACCCACTTTAATCATTAAGCGAAGATCATTCGGTGAATCAGCGTGGTGCAGTGCATCTTGCTCGGTGATTTTCCCATCTCGAAATAATGCATATAACGATTGATCAAACGTCACCATTCCAGCCTGATTTGATTTTGCCATCACATCTTTAATTTCATGTAACTCACCGCGACGGATCAAATCAGCGACACGTGGCGTATTGAGCAACAGTTCATAAACACCATGTCGTCCGACACCATTGGCATCAGGGATCAACTGTTGCGCTAAAATACATTTCAGGTTTAACGACAGATCAAACAAAAACTGCTCACGTCGCTCTTTTGGTACAAGATGAAGAATACGTTCAAGTGCTTGGTTGGCGTTATTCGCGTGTAGTGTTGCCATACACAAGTGCCCTGTTTCGGCAAACGTCATCGCATATTCCATCGTCTCACGACTTCGGATCTCGCCGATCAAGATCATATCTGGAGCTTGACGCAGTGAGTTTTTCAATGCCACTTCATAACTGGCAGTATCAAGCCCAACCTCACGCTGAGTTATGATGCATTTATTATGTTCATGGATAAACTCAATTGGATCTTCAACCGTTAAAATATGTCCACTGCGGTTTTGATTTCTAAACCCCGTCATGGCCGCCATGGATGTCGATTTACCTGAGCCTGTCGCCCCAACCACCAGTACTAAACCACGTTTAGCCAGTGCTAATCTTTCCATATCCAGCGGTAGGTTAAGCTCATGAATATTCGGTATCTTGGTTTCGATTCGACGGACCACAATACCCGGTAATTCACGTTGCCAAAATGCACTTAATCGAAAACGACAACCATTACGGACAATGGCAAAATTGGCCTCACGGGTCGCAACAAATTCTTTATATTGCTCATCGTCCATCGCTTCGTGGAACAACGAATCCACTGCTGCGCGATCAAGTAATTCGCCAAGATGATGTAAGTTGCCATCAACTTTCAGTAAGCATGCTGAGCCGACGGTGATATATAAATCCGACGCTTTACGCTCAACCATTTGCGCTAATATACTATCTAAATTCATCTCTTTTCCTACCTCGTTAAACCTGAGGTGTTATTAGAAACCGCGCTGACTGGTATCAACAATACGACGACCTTCTTCAGCTTCAACTAAGCCTTTTGCCACCAGCATCTTCACGCTTTGCTCCATGGTTTGCATTCCCATCGATGAGCCGGTTTGGATCATTGAAAACATTTGTGCGACTTTATCTTCACGGATCAAGTTACGAATCGCAGGTGTTGCCATCATAATTTCATGGCTGGCTACACGACCACCGCTCACACACTTTAATAAGCTTTGTGATATCACTGCGCGTAACGACTCCGATAACATAGAACGAACCATGGATTTATCACTACCAGGGAAAACATCAATGATACGATCGACCGTCTTTGCCGCAGAACTGGTATGCAAGGTACCTAAAACTAAGTGCCCCGTTTCAGCAGCGGTTAACGCTAAACTGATGGTTTCCTGATCACGAAGCTCACCCACTAAAATCACATCGGGATCTTCACGCAGTGCTGAACGCAGTGCGTTTTGGAAGCCCAATGTGTCACGGTGCACTTCTCGCTGGTTGATCAAACAACGTTTACTGCTGTGAACAAATTCAATCGGATCTTCAATCGTCAGAATATGACGGTTATAGTTGGTATTGATATAATCAACTAACGCAGCAATCGTGGTCGATTTACCCGAGCCAGTCGCACCTGTTACTAATACCAAGCCACGTGAAAGCTGGGCAATATCATAAAAAACATCAGGAACGTTTAACGATTCCAATGTTGGAATATGAATAGGAATGGTTCGAAACACCGCCGAACAACCACGAGACTGATGAAAAGCATTAACCCTGAAGCGACCGATGTCGGGAATTTCAAATGAAAAATCGACTTCTAAGTTTTCTTCATACTCACGGCGCTGGGCATCGTTCATAATGTCAAACACTAAACGGTGTACTTCACTGTGATCAAGTGCTGGCATACTGAGCTTTCTAACATCGCCATCAACACGAATTATCGGTGGAACACCTGCAGAAAGATGTAGATCCGATGCGTTATGCTTTACACTAAAATCCAGTAATTCGGTGATATCCATAAATTTTCCCCAAGAATCAATTATGACTAGTATCAAACAAAATATTGCTGAGGTCATCAACCAGATCACCTTAGCAACTGAAAAATGCGGCAGGGCTGCAGATTCCGTGCAACTATTGGCAGTAAGTAAAACCAAGCCAGTGGAAGCGATCGAAGAAGCCATTACTGCAGGCCAGTATGCCTTTGGCGAAAACTACGTACAGGAAGGTGTTGATAAGGTTAATCACTTTGCGAGCCATCCGGAGAAAAACTTGCTTGTATGGCATTTTATTGGGCCGATCCAATCTAATAAAACTCGCCTTGTCGCAGAGCATTTTGATTGGGTGCACTCTATTGATCGTATAAAAACAGCAAAACGTTTAAGCGATCAACGTCCAACGTCAATGGCACCGCTGCAAGTTTTACTGCAAGTTAATAGCAGCGCTGAGGCAACAAAATCGGGAATAACCTTGGCTGAAGTGCCTGCACTGGCCGCAGAAATAGCTGCAATGCCAAATATTGAACTGCGCGGTTTAATGTCGATTCCACAACCGGCCACAGATTACGACAGCCAATTTGCCACTTTTAAAGCGTTGGCTGATACACTAGAACAGTTGAAATTGACTTATCCCAATGTTGATACATTATCAATGGGAATGAGTGGTGATATGGAAGCGGCAATTGCAGCAGGTAGTACAATTGTTCGTATTGGCACCGCGATTTTTGGTGCTCGTGATTACGGTAACAAAGAATAATTACTAATATTCGTACTGTTCATGATAACAACAGCTCAATTAAGGTAAAAAACATTAAGTTTGTACCTATTTATAAGGATTTTACATGGAACAACGCTCAATTGCTTTTATTGGGGCAGGTAATATGGCTCGCTCAATTATCGCAGGATTAGTTGCTAGCGGTTACGATGCAAAAAAGATTACGGCCACCGCCCCTAGCGATGCTCGCCGTGAACCTTTAGCGCGTGACTTTGGTATTCATACCACTAGCGATAACCTAAATGCTGCTCAAGATGCTGATGTTGTTGTTCTTGCGGTTAAACCACAACTTATGGAAGAAGTGTGTAAACCACTGCAAGACATTAACTTTGCGGGAAAATTAGTGATTTCTATTGCCGCTGGCATTAATTGCGAGCGCTTATGTGAAATGTTAGGCCAGCAAGTTGAATTGGTTCGTGTAATGCCAAATACTCCCTCTTTAATTGGTAAGGGGATGAGCGGCTTATATGCAAACCCACAACTCACAGAAACCGATCGATTATTTGCCACTCAACTATTACAAGCCGTAGGCGAAATTTGTTGGGTACAAGAAGAATCAGGTATCAATGGTATTATTGCCGCAGCAGGCAGTGCTCCCGCCTACTTCTTTTTGTTTATGGAAGCAATGCAGCAAGAAGCGATGAACCAAGGGTTTGATGCCGATACTGCGCGCTTACTGGTTCAGCAAGCCGCTTTAGGTGCCGCTGAATTAGTAAAAGCGAATCCAGATACTTCATTGTCGACACTACGTGATCAAGTCACTTCAAAAGGTGGCACGACAGCTGAAGCTATTAATACATTTAATCAACATCAATTCTCAGATATTGTTGCTAAAGCGATGCAAGCAGCCGTATCTCGAGCTAAAGAAATGGAACAATTGTTTTAAGGTTTATCTATGAATCCTTTCGTTTATCTAGTTCAAACCGGCTTTGATCTTTACATCATGGTCGTATTATTACGAGTTTGGTTACAATGGTCTCGTGCAGACTTTTATAATCCCTTCTCACAATTTATTGTTAAAGCGACTCAACCGATCGTTGCGCCATTACGCCGCGTGATTCCATCAATTGGTTCGCTAGATATGGCAACGGTACTGTTTGCTTATGTACTGTGTGTCGCTAAATTTATCATCATTATTTCAATCAGCAGTGGTGGTTTTTCCTTTGAACCAAGCTTCCTGTTCTTAGGGCTATTAGCATTATTAAAAGCAGCTGGTAGTTTATTGTTCTGGGTACTATTGATCCGTGCAATCTTAAGCTGGGTTAGCCAAGGTCGAAGCCCTATCGAATATGTCATGCACCAATTAACAGAACCACTAATGGCACCTGTTCGCCGCGTTCTTCCTGCAATGGGCGGTTTAGATCTGAGTGTTCTAGTGATCTTTATTGCACTACAATTTGCTAACTACGCGATGGGCTCTTTAGTTGGTAACGTGTGGTACATGCTGTGACAGAAAAGACCATCTTTCGTGATGATGACGATCTCATTATTCGACTTTATATCCAACCGAAAGCAAGCCGCGATCAGATCGTTGGCTTGCATGGCAACGAAGTAAAAATTGCCATTACCGCACCACCGGTAGACGGAAAAGCCAATGCCCATTTAGTAAAGTACCTTGCAAAACAATTTAAGGTCGCTAAGGGGCTAATTCATGTAGAAAAAGGCTTACAAGGTCGGCACAAACAAATTCGGATTGAAGCTCCGAAAGTTATTCCCTCAGAGATCGCCACCATCATGTAATTTGATTGGTTCAATAAAGCGAATATCAATCACCGATATTCGCTTTTTTTATCCCCTTACTCTTAGCTACAATCATCAAGTCAAGCAACACATCGAGACAGAAAGGAAATACTTCAGTGACTCACTGAAAGATAAGGATCGTTCATGAAAATATTACTCAGCCTGCTACTGCTCGTTTTCACGCTACCTAGCCATGCCGGACAATTCAAAAAATTTGGCGACTTAGAAGTACATTATTCTAGTTTTGCCTCAACATTTTTAACCCCAGAGATTGCCAGCCACTATAAAATTCAGCGTAGCCGTTACAGTGCCTTGGTCAATATTGCAATTCTTGATACCAGTAAAGAAGAAAAAACAGCGGTTAAAGCACAATTAACCGGTATTGCTCGTAATGTATTAGGGCAGCAAAAGAAGTTAAATTTTAGAGAAATAAAAGAAGGTAAATCAATTTATTACCTTGCTGAATTTAAACACACTAATGATGAAACGTTTAATTTTACGATCACTATTTTCTCTAACGGTAAAAAAGAAACACTGATCTTTAAGCAGACCTTCTTCGTTGACAAGTAACCACTTGAGCATCAATCTCTTCTACAATCACTAGGCGCACTCGCGCCTTTTTTATTACGATAACAACCGTTATTATAGCCGCCAATATTACATAGCTTGACGTTCAAAAGGCATCAAAATGAGTAAACTTGTACTAGCAACAGGCAACCAAGGCAAAGTGAAAGAAATGGCCGATTTACTGGCTGATTTTGGTTTTGATGTAGTCGCGCAAAGTGATTATAACGTTTCATCCGTTGCTGAAACGGGCACCACATTTATTGAAAATGCGATCATTAAAGCACGCCATGCAGCAAAGGAAACCGGCCTTCCAGCTATTGCCGATGACTCTGGCTTAGAAGTTGATTACCTCAACGGCGCTCCTGGTATTTATTCTGCACGTTTTGCCGGTGAAAACGCATCAGATGCTGACAACATTAATAAACTACTTGCAGAAATGAAAGATGTCCCTGCCGAGCAACGTACTGCACGTTTCCATTGTGTGCTTGTGATGATGCGTCATGAAAACGATCCTACTCCACTGGTTTGTCATGGCTCTTGGGAAGGCAGCATCTTAACTGAACGTCATGGCGAAAATGGTTTTGGTTACGATCCGGTATTTTGGGTACCTGAAGATCAATGTGCTTCAGCTCAACTTCCACCTGCTCGTAAAAAGCAACTATCACACCGTGGTAAAGCACTACAGCAATTGTTTAGCGCATTAAAGGCCGATTAAATGCTTGTACCTCCACCACTGAGTTTATATGTCCACATCCCTTGGTGTGTACAAAAATGTCCTTATTGTGATTTCAACTCTCACGCCTTAAAGACAGATCTTCCTGAGCTTGATTATATTGATGCCTTAATTGACGACTTAGAAACCGATCTTAGCGCTTATCAGTTAATCAATGGAGCACGACCTCTCCATTCAATTTTTATTGGTGGAGGGACGCCTAGCTTGATCTCTCCAAGTGAGATAGGTCGTTTATTAAAAGCCATTGAGCAACGCATTCCATTTAGTGATGATATTGAAATTACTATGGAAGCCAACCCTGGCACGGTAGAGGCGGGTCGTTTTGAAGCTTATCGCCAAGCTGGTGTAAACCGTATTTCTATTGGTATTCAAAGCTTTCAAAATGAAAAACTCGAACGTCTTGGCCGTATTCATGGCGCAGATGAAGCGATTCGTGCAGCAGGGCTTGCAAAGAAAGCGGGATTAAACAGCTTTAATGTCGATCTTATGCATGGCTTACCAGATCAAAGCGTGAATGATGCGATCAGTGATTTAAAACAAGCGATCGCGCTCGATCCACCGCATTTGTCTTGGTACCAGCTGACAATTGAACCCAATACCCTGTATTACTCAAAACCACCGACATTGCCTGATGATGACGACTTGTGGGATATTTTTGAGCAAGGTCATCAGCTTTTAACAGAAGCCGGTTATCAGCAATATGAAATATCAGGCTATAGCAAGCCGGGAAAACAATGTCAGCATAACCTTAACTACTGGCGTTTTGGTGATTACCTTGGCATTGGTTGTGGCGCACATGGCAAAATCAGTTTTGCTGATGGGCAAATCATCCGTACCGTTAAAGTCAAACACCCTCGTGGATATTTACAAGCGGATAAGCCGTATTTAACGCAAGAGAATAAGGTTGCTGATGGTGAACGTCCATTCGAGTTCTTTATGAATCGTTTTCGTTTATTAGAATCCTGTCCAAAGCAAGATTTTGTCGCAAGAACAGGTTTAGCGTTAACAACCATAGAGCCGACAATTGATTGGGCGATAGCGCAAAACTATCTCCAAGATACGGGCGATCATTGGCAAATCACCGAGCACGGTAAATTGTTCTTAAATGATCTCCTAGCCGCCTTCGTTGACGATGATAACGAATAATATCTAATAAAAAAACGAGCACTATGTTATTCACAGTGCTCGTTTTTCTCTGGTTAGATACTAACTAATTTAATGTTACGCTGCGCCAGTTTTTTAATGCAGGAATCGCATCTTGCAACCGTTGTTCTTGTTCTATTCGTAGCGAAACAAATTCACACACTTGCTTATCAATACGCTGAGAATGCGACAACAAATAGGGCAAGTCATTATCTAAAAGCTCGTAATAGTCCGATAATAATTGTGTTTGTTTAGGATTCAGTGCGACCTTATGTACATCGAAAAACATCCGCCCTTTAGCATCCACAATAAATTCTTGCTTACCTTGTACTAAGGTTAACCGTCCTTCATTTAAACTCAGTGAGTTATGCCATAGTGGCTCACATTCAACCGCATGAGCCGATACCGTAAAGAAACTGAACATCGCTACTATTGCGCCTAATATCGATGTTTTTAATTCGTGAAACCCCTTATTCATTAACATACGATTCTCCCCCTAATGTGAGCCTCGCGGTTTATGTATACGGGCTCACTAAAAAATAGAACGTCCAATACGCTCAGATAATTTCTCTAACGCTGCAGTCCCTGCAACAGAATTACCGGATTGATCAAGTTCTGGCGACCATACTGCAATCGTCATCTCACCCGGTACAATCGCAACAATACCACCACCTACGCCAGACTTTCCTGGCATACCAACACGATAGGCAAATTCACCTGCGCCATCATACAAACCACAAGTCGCAAGCAATGCATTTATATGCTTACTTTGAGTTTGGCTGATAATTCTTTTTTTCGCGCCTAAAGGAAGCCCTTTATTTGCTAAATAGCTAAATGTTCTGGCGAGATCGACACAACTCATCTTGAGCGCACAATAACTAAAATAATTAGTGAGCACTGGCATCACTTCATTATCAAAGTTACCGAATGAACGCATTAAATAAGCAATGGAAGCATTACGATCACTATGTTGCATTTCAGAGCTAGCGACGACTTTGTCGTAGACAATATTCGGATTACAAGAAAGCTCTCGTACCAATTCCAACATCCGGTATTGCGGTGCACATAAACGACTATGCAGTAAATCCGACACCACAATCGCACCAGGGTTAATAAACGGATTACGTGGGATGCCTTTTTCTAGCTCAAGCTGGATCATGGAGTTAAATGCTTGACCTGATGGCTCTTTTCCAACTCGAGACCACAACTCTTCCGATTCATATAAGGTCATTGCAAGTGTTAACGACAACACCTTAGAGATAGATTGAATAGAAAAACCTTCTTGGCTATCACCCGCCTGAATAATTTCTCCGTCGTTATAGCACACTGCTATACCTAATTTACTCGCAGGTACATTAGCTAAAGCCGGAATATAGTCAGCCACTTTTCCTTGACCTATCAATGGCCTTACTTCATCTAATATTTCATTTAGCAGTGTAGCTGTTGGCTTCATATCTCTTTCTCCAAGGGGAAAAAAGCCAACACAAGGTTGGCTTTTTCATTGATTTAACCAAGCGTCATTAAATCAATAATGTCTTATTTCTTCAGCATATAATACCAAAGAGAAATTATTCAGTACGCTCGTACTTCATATCCCAAACGCCGTGACCTAAGCGGTGACCACGAGCTTCGAATTTGGTTAATGGGCGATCTTCTGGACGATCAATATAAGCACCGTTTGTTGCCGTATTGCGGTAACCAGGCGCTGCATCCATCACTTCAACCATATGCTCAGCGTAGTTTTCCCAGTCAGTTGCCATGTGGAAAATACCGCCAATTTTAAGCTTTTTACGCAGCATTTCAGCAAATTCAGGCTGAACGATACGACGCTTATGGTGACGTGCTTTATGCCATGGGTCTGGGAAGAATAGCTGTACGGTATCTAAACTACCATCAGGGATCATGTATTCAAACACTTCAACGCCATCGTGACACATTACACGAAGGTTAGTTAAACCCGCATCTTCCGCACCCATTAGACACGCACCCACACCTGGGCTATGTACTTCGATCCCAATAAAGTTTTTCTCAGGGGCATTTTTAGCCATTTCAACTAATGATGCCCCCATACCAAAACCAATTTCCAACACGACTGGCGCTTCACGGTTATATACTTCTTTCCAGTCCAGCATTTGCTTGGCGAAATCAATACCCATAGTTGGCCAATTGTTTTCCATCGCATGTTCTTGGCCCTTAGTTAAACGGCCTTCACGACGGACAAAGCTACGGATCTTACGAACCAGTTTGCCATCTTCGGTAAATTCGGTCAGGGTCACTTCACCTGACTTCTTTGAAACTTCGCTCATGCTAATAACTATCCAAACAAAAAAGAAACGGATCGGCATTATCCAAAGTTATCGACTCAATTCAAGTCTATCAATTGCGACAATGGCCAGTTTATGGTGCAATCTTGCCCATAATAGACAATAAATAACGTTGCACTTCTGTTTGCAGTATAAGTGATTGCACTAGCGGACACCAATTTTCACTGTGTAGCAAAAATAACTCGATAGCTATTCTTCATTGGCAAATGCCATATCCTTTTGCGCAGTATAAAAGATAAGTAGCTATAAACTGTAAAGTGAGCACAACATTGAGTACGACATTTTCCGATGCCATTTTAGCGTGGTATGACAAATTCGGCCGCAAAACTCTACCTTGGCAACAAAACAAAACCCCATATAAAGTATGGCTTTCAGAGATCATGCTACAACAAACCCAAGTAGCAACCGTGATCCCCTACTTTGAACGTTTTATGGAGCGCTTCCCTACCGTGCAAGACTTAGCGGCTGCCGAGCAAGATGAAGTCTTACACTTATGGACTGGGCTCGGCTATTACGCTCGCGCACGTAACCTCCATAAAGCAGCGCAGTTAATTGTTAGTGAACATAACGGCATTTTCCCAACAGATATCGATCAAGTCCAAGCATTACCGGGTATTGGTCGTTCAACGGCTGGTGCGGTTCTGTCACTCTCACTCGCTCAACATCACCCTATTTTAGATGGCAATGTGAAACGTACACTTGCCCGTTGTTACGCGATTGAAGGCTGGCCTGGTAAGAAAACCGTTGAAAACACGTTATGGCAAATAGCAGAAACAAATACGCCCGAAAAGGGCGTTGAGCGCTACAACCAAGCCATGATGGATATGGGAGCAATGATTTGTACCCGTAGTAAACCTAAATGTGAATTATGTCCCGTAAGCACACAATGCATTGCACTCAAAGAATTACGACAAACCGATTTTCCGGGTAAAAAACCCAAAAAAACCTTGCCTGAAAAACAAACATGGTTCGCTATTTTACAATGCGACGATAAAGTTTGGTTAGAACAACGCCCACAGGTCGGTATTTGGGGTGGTCTTTGGTGCTTCCCTCAACATGACAATGCTGATTTAACGTCGCTATTAGACAAACAATTAGGTCAACAACTGTCACTTATCGAACAGCAAAGTCAATTAACTGCTTTTCGTCATACGTTTAGCCATTATCATCTTGATATCGTGCCGATTTTATACGAACTTAAATCACAACCTACAGAAATCAATGAAGCTTCAGGTCAATGGTATGATCTTAATAATCCACCAAAAATCGGATTAGCAGCACCAGTACAGAAAATTTTGGACAGTTTGGCATACTCGTTAAACCATCAAAAATAAGACGGTTTTTACCGCTTTTATTTCCGCTCAGTGATGCTAGATGCCAGTCACTGACTCTGGTATAACTATCAACTAATCACTCATTTTCGCTGAGCCTGTATATCAGCGAGTTACAGTAAGGAATATTTCATGAGTCGTACTGTTTTTTGTACTCGACTACAACAAGACGCTGAAGGTTTAGACTTTCAACTTTACCCAGGTGAACTAGGCCAACGTATTTTTGATAATATTTCTAAGCAAGCATGGGCTGAATGGCAAGGTAAGCAAACCATGTTGATCAACGAAAAAAAGCTCAACATGATGAACCCTGAACATCGCCAGTTATTAGAAACTGAAATGGTGAAGTTTTTGTTTGAAGGTCAAGATGTGATTATCGACGGTTACACGCCGCCAGAAAAATAAAATTTATAATTGAGATTTCATCTCTTAATTTGCTTAACTTGATGAAATCTCAATAATGAATATCAAAATCACACCACAACGAACAAAAAGCCAACAAACGACACTGTTTATCTTTTTTTATGAAAAAAAGTGTTGACGAAAAGGCTGAAAACCCTTTTAATAGCGCTCCGTTGCCTCGATAGCTCAGTCGGTAGAGCAGAGGATTGAAAATCCTCGTGTCGGTGGTTCGATTCCGCCTCGAGGCACCATACTTCCCTTTCGAAGTATGGTGCAAAGCAACCACAATCTGTTCCTCCTTAGTTCAGTCGGTAGAACGGCGGACTGTTAATCCGTATGTCGCTGGTTCAAGTCCAGCAGGAGGAGCCACTATTTATTTCTTGGCTCAACAGAGCGGGGAAATTAAAAGAATATAGTGTGCCGACTTAGCTCAGTAGGTAGAGCAACTGACTTGTAATCAGTAGGTCACCAGTTCGACTCCGGTAGTCGGCACCATTTATTCTCTTACTCACGTAAGAAATGCAAAAATAGCAATGTAATTGCTGTGTTTGCCTCGATAGCTCAGTCGGTAGAGCAGAGGATTGAAAATCCTCGTGTCGGTGGTTCGATTCCGCCTCGAGGCACCATATTCATCTCGCTTGATACGTCAAGTCAGATAAAAGAGACAATTCCTCTTTAGTTCAGTTGGTAGAACGGCGGACTGTTAATCCGTATGTCGCTGGTTCAAGTCCAGCAAGAGGAGCCAAAATAAAGTGTGCCGACTTAGCTCAGTAGGTAGAGCAACTGACTTGTAATCAGTAGGTCACCAGTTCGACTCCGGTAGTCGGCACCATTTATTCTCTTACTCACGTAAGAAATGCAAAAATAGCAATTTAATTGCTGTGTTTGCCTCGATAGCTCAGTCGGTAGAGCAGAGGATTGAAAATCCTCGTGTCGGTGGTTCGATTCCGCCTCGAGGCACCATATTCATCTCACTTGATACGTCAGGTAAGATAAAAAAGATAATTCCTCCTTAGTTCAGTTGGTAGAACGGCGGACTGTTAATCCGTATGTCGCTGGTTCAAGTCCAGCAGGAGGAGCCAGTTAAGAAACCTTGTCGCAAGACAAGGTTTTTTTTCGTCTTAAATTTGCTAACTTTTCTCACCTTCCCTTCTCCAATACTATTTTTAGATAAAATAATTCCTCTCAAAATCACTACTCCACGATCTTTTTAATCGCCTTACCTGCAATGCGATCTTTTCAGTTAAAGACTTAATAATGACTCCTTTTCTTTCGATATTTCACAAAATAATCTTTAATTATTTCTATTACTTGCTTCACAAACTAATGTTCAAATAGGTATTCCCCCCTAATAAAAGCTTACTTTTCAAACAAACGGAACAAAAAAGACAAAGTTGATAATTATTTAGAAAAAAAGCATTGACGCAAAGACCGAAAACCTTTTTAATGCGCTCCGTTGCCTCGATAGCTCAGTCGGTAGAGCAGAGGATTGAAAATCCTCGTGTCGGTGGTTCGATTCCGCCTCGAGGCACCATACTTCCCTTTCGAAGTATGGTGCAAAGCAACCACAATCTGTTCCTCCTTAGTTCAGTCGGTAGAACGGCGGACTGTTAATCCGTATGTCGCTGGTTCAAGTCCAGCAGGAGGAGCCACTATTTATTTCTTGGCTCAACAGAGCGGGGAAATTAAAAGAATATAGTGTGCCGACTTAGCTCAGTAGGTAGAGCAACTGACTTGTAATCAGTAGGTCACCAGTTCGACTCCGGTAGTCGGCACCATTTATTCTCTTACTCACGTAAGAAATGCAAAAATAGCAATGTAATTGCTGTGTTTGCCTCGATAGCTCAGTCGGTAGAGCAGAGGATTGAAAATCCTCGTGTCGGTGGTTCGATTCCGCCTCGAGGCACCATATTCATCTCACTTGATACGTCAAGTCAGATAAAAGAGACAATTCCTCTTTAGTTCAGTTGGTAGAACGGCGGACTGTTAATCCGTATGTCGCTGGTTCAAGTCCAGCAAGAGGAGCCAAAATAAAGTGTGCCGACTTAGCTCAGTAGGTAGAGCAACTGACTTGTAATCAGTAGGTCACCAGTTCGACTCCGGTAGTCGGCACCATTTATTTTCTTACTCACGTAAGAATGCAAAAGTAGAGACTTAACCATCACTACTTCTGCCTCGATAGCTCAGTCGGTAGAGCAGAGGATTGAAAATCCTCGTGTCGGTGGTTCGATTCCGCCTCGAGGCACCATATTAAAAAGTAACGTTATTGACGTTATGACAAAAAGAACAAAACGTGCCGACTTAGCTCAGTAGGTAGAGCAACTGACTTGTAATCAGTAGGTCACCAGTTCGACTCCGGTAGTCGGCACCATCTTTTGAAGCCTCATCTTTGATGAGGTTTTTTTTCGTCTTGAGAAAATCTCCTCTTTCTAATCACATCCCCCCTTTGAGACAAAAAAAGCCCCGCTACATGAGCGAGGCTTTACCTATAATGATGAATACACGCGGTTAACCACCAGTGAACATATTAGTGATCCAAGCGGCAGGTTTATTGCTTGAACACTGCGCTTTTAATTGCCCATTTTTATCCCAAACCGGCAAGGAGACACTTCCGTTACAGTTTGGTATTAATGTGCCATTGGCTTGCTTATCATACTTCATGGTGGTGATCTGCTTAGGCCATGGCAGCGTTAATGGTGCAGGCTTACGACGGGTTAAGTAATCAGCATAAATTCTTAATGCACCGCTAGAGCCCGTTAAACGCACTGGCGTATTGTCATCACGTCCAACCCATACTACCGCCACTTCATGCCCATCAGCACCTGCAAACCAGCTATCACGGTTTTTATCCGTGGTCCCCGTTTTACCTGCCAATTTCGCGGCACTAAATTTACTCTGTAAGTAACGTGCGGTACCTTGACTCACGACTCGCTTCATATCATAGGTTGTTAGCCATGCTGCCTGCTCTGGCACCACTTGAGAGGCTTTAGGGTAGTTTTGATAAAGAATCCTACCTTTCTGATCAACAACCGCGCGCAATGCCGTTAAATCTGCTCTGCGACCACCACTTGTGATGGTCTGGAACATTTGTGCCACCTCATAAGGTGATAAGGTAAATGAACCTAGCAGAATTGATGGCAGTTTAGGAATTTCATCGCGATCGACACCAAGTTTGCTCATAGTATTAATCACACTTCCCAGCCCAACTTTTAAACCCAGATTAACGGTAGGCACATTCAATGAGTTCGCTAACGCATAATAAAGTGGTACTTGCCCTCTAAACTTACGATCGTAATTTCGTGGTCGCCATGTAGTACCTTTGCTACCACGTAATACAATCGACTTATCATCCAAGCTGGTTGCTAGATTGAACTTATTAGGCTCGCTCAATGCCGTTAAATACACCGCAGGCTTGGCTAATGAACCTATTTGACGGCTCGCATCTAACGCACGGTTAAAGCCTGCATAACCTGGGCGACTACCACCGACAATAGCACGTACTTCTCCGCTTAGGCGATCAACAACCACCATTGCTGTTTCGACTTTAAGCCCTGCTTTTTTATTCAGCTTTGGCACCATTGCGGCAACACTTTGCTCTGCTGATTGCTGTGATAATGGGTCTAAGGTACTAAAGATACGTAGCCCTTTACCTGACTTGTAAATATCACCGACATCACGCTCTAATTCACGTTGTAGCTGCTGGAAATAAGCAGGTTGTCGACTCGCGATCTTCGGTGTCTTTTGTACCCCTAATGGGCTTGAAGCCGCAGCTTCATATTCAGCTCCAGTAAGGGTGTTATTTTTCAGCAATAAGCTAAGGACTAAATCACGGCGTTCTAGCGTACGCTCTGGATGTCGCCAAGGGTTAAACTGAGAAGGCCCTTTCACCATGCCCACCAGCATGGCTAACTGTGCTGATGTGAGCTCTTCTAATGGACGACCAAAATACAATCTTGCTGCTAATGGGAAACCATGAACTTCTTTACCGCCATTTTGACCAAGATAGATCTCGTTAAGGTAAGCTTCTAATATCCGATCTTTGCTATAGCGATAATCAATAATAACCGCAATATAGGCCTCACGAACTTTACGCCATAGGCTACGTTCACGACTTAGAAATAAGTTCTTCGCGAGCTGCTGAGTTAAGGTACTGCCTCCTTGTACCGTTCGACCTGCACGTAAGTTCACGAACATGGCACGAATGATCGCCAATGGTGATACACCATCATGCTGATAGAAATCTCTATCTTCTGTTGCGAGCAATGCATCAATTAAGAGTGGTGGAAACTCATCGCGCTTCATAAAAATACGCTGCTCATTGCCTGAAAGGCCCAACATGCCTAACATTTTAGGTTCAATGTTGAAATAGCCTAACGAACGCTTGGTGATGAGATCTTTAATACTTGTTAACGTAGTGCCCGAAAACGTCAGTAACACATGCTGTTTTTTCTCAGCTCCTTCAGGAAAATCAAAAGGACGTCGGATCAATTCAATGCGAGTTGATGAAGCAGAGTATTCCCCAATACGGGTTGGCGTGTGCACTTTGTGGTATTTCAATAAATCCAATTCACGGCGCACATCCATAATACTGATATGTTGATCTGGGCGAAGTGTTAATACTCGACCATAAACAACAGACGGTAAATCCCATATTTGACCATCCATTTTATTACGTACAATCGTATCAAGGTAAATCCCTATCACCAGCATTGCGGCAACAACCACTAAGCCGATTTTAAAGCTCAGCCACCCCAGTTTACGTAACCAGGGACGATCTGTTTTAACCGATTTTTTTGTTTTTTTCTTGGCTGTTCTTTTAGCTGGCGCCTTTTTAGTCGCACTCGCAGCAGGAGTACGTTTAGTGGGCTTTTTTGCTGTAGGTTTTACTGGGGTTTTCTTTCGTGGTGTCGTCGGCTTTTTTCCACCACTGTCTTTGGGCGGTGCAACATGCTTTCTTGACTGAAAATGAAGAGGCAACTTAATCATAATGCATCAACTAAGGTCATTCCTATCTTAAAATAGGAGCAACAACCATTGCTCCTAAAAACGTGATTATGGCTAATAATGAACACTATACCTGATTATATATACAGGTCTATTGCTAGATATACTTTTTGGTTTTACGTGTAGGTACATGATTAGCAGGATCGTCCGGCCATGGGTGTTTAGGGTATCGACCTTTCATTTCCTTTTGTACTTCCTTATAAGAGCCCTGCCAAAAAGCAGCTAAGTCTTGGGTAATTTGCAGTGGCCTTTGTGCGGGAGACAATAATTCCAATACCAATGCCACTTTGCCATTAGCAATACAAGGCGACACTTTTTCACCAAACATTTCTTGTAACTTCACCGCAAGCACGGGTTGCTGTTGCTCATGATATCGGATCTTTATCGTCGTCCCTGTTGGTACTTGATAATGCGTAGGCAGTAGCAAATCGACTTGTTGCTTTTTATCCCAACCTAAATACGCTTCTAATGCGCTAACTACATCTAACTTAGCGACACCTTTCATGGTTTTGATCCCATTCATATAAGGCAGTAACCAACGATCAGCCGCTTCAAGTAAATCTGTTTCATCTAATGCAGGAAGTTCAAGTTCAGGTAACCAGCGAGCAGCACAACGTGCACGTGTCAGCAACGAAGTGGCTTTATCTGTCCACGTTAATACCGATAACCCTTTGCGTTTTATTGCATTAACCAACGCTTCACTGGTAAGCGCGGGATCAGGATCGGCAGCAATATCTCGACTAACGATGAGTTTGCCACAATAGATCCGATGCTCAGCACTTAAGCGCCCTTTTTTATCATCCCAATCCAGCCAGTCTTTCTTGGTAAATAACTGAGGGTGCATCAGTTGTAATTGGGCTAAATCAGCAGACACAGCAGAAAATACTCGACTGTCACCTTGCCGTGTTTTCACCACATCCGCCACCACCAAGGTATGTTCAGATGCTAAATTTTGATCAACATCGAGTATCACACCTTGGCCGTTTGCCAACTGATAACGTCCATCATAGTTACGTGTCATCGCAATACGATCAGGAAAACCTGCTGCTAACAATGCACCTAACCATAGGTTATTCACTATTAATGACGTGCTCTTAGGTTTGTCATCAAGGTGTTGATAAAGTTTTTGTCGGGTTTGTTTCGCCCGCTGGCAATAATGCCCCGATTTGACAAGCTTTTGACTTTCCAATAAATGTAATTGAAAACCGAGATCCGGATTGTCCATCCCTCGCGGCGGATCTTCTAATAACGCCACAAGCATGGCTGCTGTCGACAATATTGTCTCATCCTGTTGCGCTCGGTAGCGTTCAAGGGCAAAGGCCAGAATCGCGGCATGACGAGGGTCGGCACCTAAAGCTTGAATCAATTTTCCTCGCTCAGTTTGTTGGCCTCGCGTATCTATGGCGCCGAGTTGTACCAATAATTCACGAGATTGTTGCAATGCGATTGCGGGAGGAATATCAAGCCATTGTAATTCAGCGGGATCGTGACAACCCCACTGCACTAATTCCATTGCCAATGAGGTTAAATCGCTACGTAAAATTTCAGGCTGCGGGGTTGCTGGTTGACGCTTTAGTTGCTCTTCACTGTACATTCGCAGACAAATACCCGCCGATAAACGTCCAGCTCGTCCTGCTCGTTGCTCTGCCGATGATTGTGCAATACGTACTTGCTGTAAGCGGCTAATACCTGATTTTGGATCCCACTGTGCGATGCGCTCTAACCCGCTATCAACCACTAATCGAATACCTTCAATGGTTAAACTGGTTTCAGCAATATTCGTCGCCAACACCACTTTACGTTGCCCATTGATTGGCGTACTGATCGCTTGTTGCTGCTGTTCAATACTCAATTGACCATAGAGCGGACAAATCATAGTTTTATTGTCGATACGATCCTGTAACGCTTGCTCTAACCGTTTAATTTCGCCGACACCCGGTAAAAATACCAGCATAGATCCTGATTCAGTGTTGAGTAATTGGCATATTGCTTGTGCCATTTTTTCAATAAGATCTCTCGGCTCAGTTTGCCCAGCGTAGCGATATTCAACAGGGAAGCAGCGTCCTTGTGATTCGATATAACTTGCCTCAGGCAATAGCGCTATCAATGCTTGCTGAGATAAGGTTGCTGACATCACCAAAATCTTTAAATCATCGCGAAGCGCTTGCTGTACTTCGAGTGCTAACGCTAATGCGGTATCGGCGTGAATAGAACGCTCATGAAATTCATCGAAGATCAGTAAATCAATACCAGTCAGCTCAGGATCCTGTTGCAGCATCCGTGTCATCACCCCCTCGGTGACAATCTCAAGCTTGGTCTTTGCACTGACTTTGGTTTCACCTCGTACACGTAAGCCGACCGTTTCCCCAACTTTCTCACCTAACTGACGAGCTAAATATCCCGCAATATTTCTTGCAGCTAATCGTCTTGGCTCTAACATGACAATACGTCCGGTAAACATATTTTGTTGTAATAATGAAAGCGGTAGAAATGTCGACTTACCTGCCCCCGGTGGCGCTTTTAAAATCAGTTGAGATGAAGATGTCAGTGCTGATAATAAATTGGGTAATACGTCTACTATTGGGAGTTGTGACAAGCTAAGTACCTTATGTCATGATCGAATTTATCGGCTAATGCCATGCCTTTAATTGCCATTGTAGCGAAAAGGTAACCTACAACGAAAAACAATAATCAGCCACTGAGAGAACTATGAAATTTGCGCAACCTTTACAAGCGGCCAAACTGATCAAACGTTATAAGCGTTTTTTAGCCGATATTGAACTTGATAATAATGACATTTGCACTATCCATTGCGCTAATACAGGTGCCATGACCGGTTGTGCCGAGCCTGGCAGTACCGTTTGGTATTCCACCTCTGATAATCCAAAACGTAAATACCCCAATAGTTGGGAGCTCACTCAAACACTGAGTAATGATTGGATTTGTGTAAACACAGCTCAAGCCAATCGATTAGTGGAAGAAGCCATTAAAAATGACGTAATTGATGAACTAACAGGTTACACATCACTGCGAGCTGAAGTTAAATATGGCACTGAAAATAGTCGCATTGATTTATTACTTGAGTCAGAAAGTCGACCACCCTGCTATATTGAAGTAAAAAGCGTCACCTTATTAGGGAAAGATAGACAAGGTTATTTTCCTGATGCCGTAACCACTCGAGGCCAAAAACACCTTAGAGAGTTAATGGAGATGGTTGATCAAGGCAACAGAGCGGTGCTTTTATTTGCAGTATTACATTCGGGAATTGATAACGTATCAGTAGCTGATCATATTGATCCAATATACGCTCAGCTATTAACGCAAGCAGTGAAGGCTGGTGTTGAGGTTCTTTGCTACAAAGCAGAGCTCAATAAAGAGCAAATCAAGCTGACTAATTGTATAGAATTTCGTCATTCAAACTAAAAAATGATGGTTTCTTCACATTGGTATAGAATTGAAGAAAGACATTAATTGCCACAGCCAACCCTTTCTGCTATAGATACCGCCCAAAATTAACCAGTGACGGTTATTAGGTACATTAGGAGATGCTATATGCCAGAGAGCAACGTTAAAAAATCACTAGGCATCCTGGCTATTGCTGGGGTTGAACCTTACCAGGAAAAAGCTGGTGAAGAGTATATGGGTGAAGCTCAACGCGATCACTTCCATAAGATTCTTTCAGCATGGCGTAATCAGCTTCGTGAAGAAGTTGATCGTACAGTAAACCATATGCAAGACGAGGCCGCTAACTTCCCAGATCCTGTCGATCGTGCAGCTCAGGAAGAAGAATTCAGCCTTGAATTACGTAACCGTGACCGTGAACGTAAACTGATTAAAAAAATCGAAAAAACCCTAAAGCGCATTGAAGAAGATGATTTCGGCTTCTGTGACTCTTGCGGTATCGAGATCGGTATTCGTCGTTTAGAAGCTCGCCCAACAGCAGAACTTTGCATTGACTGTAAGACACTTGCAGAAATCAAAGAAAAGCAAATGGCTGGCTAATTACGTCGCCTGCGTTAATGCCTAATTTTAGAGGGAGCGAAAGCTCCCTCTTTCGTTTACACTAGCGTGCGATTTAATTTGTGTCGCGCTATTATTAGCGCGACTTATCCATGTTGATCATTGCTTGCGCTCTAATCACGCTCAATTGAGCTTAAGATTAGCTCGCACCAAACTGAATAAGGTTCTGCGTAAAGAATCTTATTCAGTTTGGAGGGTTGCCTTGCAGCAGTATCCCCTAGCTCTGGTCAACATATTTTAACGCCGAGCCTAGTCACCTAATCAGGTCTAGGCTGCTTTATTGTTCATAATTTATGACACAGACGACACAATATATAGGACGCTTTGCGCCATCACCATCAGGGCCACTTCATTTCGGATCATTGATAGCCGCACTCGGTAGCTACTTGCAAGCCAAGTCACACCAAGGGCGCTGGATTGTCAGAATGGAAGATCTCGACCCACCACGAGAAATGCCAGGTGCTGCAGATGATATTCTTCGTACTCTTGAAGCTTATGGCTTTACGTGGGACGGTGGAATTATGTATCAAAGCCAACGTCATGATGCATACCAAAGTCAAATCGACCAATGGTTAGCCCAAGGCGATGCTTATTATTGTCAATGTAGTCGTAAAGCAATCAAAGAAGCTGGCGGTTTTTACCCAGGTACCTGTCGTAACCTCAATCAACAGCCTAAAGACAGTGCTGTTCGTTTAAAAGTGGACAAACCTATCACTCTTTTCGATGATCAATTACATGGTCAAATCGCCCTACCAACGACTGTTGCGGGAGAGGATTTTATCATTCGACGTCGAGACGGGTTATTTGCTTATAATCTTGCGGTTGTGCTTGATGATATCGAACAAGGGATCACTGAAGTTGTTCGTGGTGCTGATTTAATTGAACCTACGGGACGTCAAATCGGCTTATACCAACAACTTGGTCATGCCCCTGTAAGCTATTTACACTTACCGCTCGCTGTAACGGAAAATGGCAATAAATTGTCAAAACAAAACCATGCGCCAGCGATTGATAAAAACAATCCTCGCCCGGCTTTAGTTGCAGCGCTACAGTTTTTAGGCCTTGCGCCGCCAGCAGAACTTGCTGAACTAACTGTAGAAGAAATTTTATTGTGGGGCGTTGAACATTGGCAGCTCGATAAGCTACCAAAAACCACCGCTATCACACTAGCATTCTAAAATAGTCTGCCGTGATATATTATATACGGCTGTTTGTTGAACCAGATGCACATAATGGGGTGTATTATCTTTAATCGAGTAGCCAGCTTTTGCCGTAAAGTATTGAATCGCGACAGTAGTACTCGCGTTCCAGAGGAACAAACTTTGCAAGTTTACCAACGCCAAGAGCACAGCATTTCACGTAAAGATATCAGCGAAAATGCGCTGAAAGTACTATATCGTCTAAACAAAGCCGGTTACGACGCTTACTTAGTAGGTGGCGGCGTACGTGATTTACTACTAGACAAACAACCTAAAGACTTCGATATTGCAACCAATGCAACACCAGAAGACATTAAAAAGCTATTTCGTAACTGTCGCTTAATTGGTCGTCGTTTTCGTCTTGCCCATATCCTATTTGGTCGTGACATTATTGAAGTGGCAACATTCCGCGGACACCATTCCGACGCGCCAGTACAAACGACGACACCAAAAGATAGCAAACAAAAACCGCAAATCTCGTCGCGTAGCCAAGAAGGTATGTTACTTCGTGACAACGTCTACGGCACGATCGAAGAAGATGCAGAGCGTCGTGATTTCACCATCAACGCACTTTATTACAGTGTGAAAGATTTTACGGTGACCGATTACGCCAACGGTGTTCACGATCTTAACAATCGTATTGTTCGCTTAATGGGTGATCCTGAAACCCGTTACCGTGAAGATCCTGTACGTATGCTACGCGCAGTACGTTTCGCGGTGAAACTAGACATGGAAATAGATCCTGCAACGGCAGCACCGATCAAAGATCTTGCGCCACTCATGCTAGATATTCCATCGGCACGTTTGTTCGAAGAAAGCCTCAAACTGCTGCAATCAGGGCAAGGTTTAGAAACCTACCGTATGCTACGCGAATACAACCTGTTCCAACAACTTTTCCCTATTTTGGCCGAGCACTTTACTGAAGATAATAGCAGCCAAACAGAGAAGATGATTGAGCACATCTTGGCATCTACCGATAAGCGTATTGCAGAAGATAAACGCGTAAACCCTGCCTTTATCTATGCGGCAATGCTCTGGTATCCAATGATGATCCGAGCAGAAGAAGTGTCTTTTGCCAGTGGTTTATCGTTCTACGACGCCTTTATGATGGCTAGTAACGATATTCTTGATGATCAAGTTCGTACGATTGCGATCCCACGCCGCCATACCACGACAGTTCGCGATATTTGGCAACAGCAATTACGTTTTGCTCGTCGCAGTGGCAAGCGTGCGTTTAAAACCATGGAACATCCTAAATTCCGTGCCGCTTACGACTTCTTAGAAATGCGTGCCCTATTTGAAGGTCATGATGTTAAAGAGTTAGCGCAATGGTGGAGTGAATTCCAAAACGTGGATCGCAACCAACGCGGTAAAATGGTGCTAAACCTGAATGAAAGTGGCAGTCGTCGCCCACGTCGTCGCCGTCCGCAGCAACGCCGTAAAAAGCCACAGCCGAAATCATCATGATCCGAGCTTATATCGCAATAGGCAGTAACTTGGGCGATCCTATCGCCCAAGCTAATAGCGCCATTGATGCGTTACACGCACATCCCGATATGACGGTCGTTGCAGTGTCATCCCTATATAGCAGTACACCGATGGGACCGCAGAACCAACCCGATTATATCAATGCCGTGGTAGCAATCGATACCGATTTAGCGCCACTCGCATTACTTGATCAAACCCAAGCCATTGAACTTGAACATGGTCGAGTACGTAAAAATGAACGTTGGGGGCCAAGAACCTTGGATCTCGACATTCTGTTATACGGTGATCTTATGCACCACTGCGAACGTTTAACCGTTCCACATTACGGTATGAAAGTACGAGAATTTGTACTCTACCCGTTAGCTGAGATAAGCCCTAAGTTAACCCTACCTGACAACACCCCTTTATCCACTCTATTGGATCAGGTAGACCTAAATGGCTTAGCTATCTGGCAAAAATAAAAATCTATCAGGGCGAGGAAAAGCTATGAAGAAAATTACTATCAACGATCTCATGAAATGGAAGCAAGAAGGTCGTAAGTTCGCATCAGTCACTGCATACGATGCAAGTTTTGCTCAATTATTTGAGCAGCAGGAAATGCCAGTATTACTGGTTGGTGATTCTCTTGGCATGGTTTTACAAGGCCGTGAAGATACGCTTCCTGTTACTGTAGAAGAAATCGCTTACCACACGCGTAGTGTTCGTGCGGGTAGCCCCAATGCATTACTGATGGCTGATATGCCATTTATGAGTTATGCAACGCCAGAACAAGCTTGTGAAAATGCAGCAAAGCTAATGCGTGCTGGCGCTAATATGGTCAAACTAGAAGGCGGTGCATGGTTAGCAGATACCATTTCTATGCTAGCTGAACGTGCCGTCCCTGTTTGTGCTCACCTCGGTTTAACACCACAATCAGTCAATATTTTTGGTGGATACAAAGTACAAGGCCGTGATCTCGACAAAGCCGATGAAATGGTTAAAGACGCTATCCTATTAAAAAATGCAGGCGCACAGATCATTGTTCTTGAATGTGTACCAGCTAGCCTTGCTGAGCGCATTACCAAAGCAGTAGAGATCCCTGTGATTGGTATTGGTGCAGGTAACAGTACCGATGGTCAAATTCTAGTTATGCACGATATGTTCGGTATTTCTGCCAATTATATGCCGAAGTTCTCGAAAAACTTCCTCGCAGAAACTGGCGACATGCGTGCGGCTGTCACTAAATATATTAAAGATGTTGAGACAGGTGAATTTCCAGGCTCTCAACATACCTTTGAATAAGGAATAAAAGATGCAAACATTCGCCGAGATTGCCCCACTAAGAGAGCAAATTCGTACCTGGCGCCGTGAGGGTCGCCGTATCGCTTTTGTTCCAACAATGGGTAATTTGCATGAAGGCCACTTAACGCTAATGCGTAAAGCACGTAAACATGCCGATGTTGTTGTTGCTAGTATCTTTGTTAATCCAATGCAGTTTGATAAGGCAGAAGATCTACAAACGTACCCACGTACGT
Source organism: Photobacterium sp. GB-36 (assembly GCF_003026135.1). Lineage (NCBI taxonomy): Bacteria > Pseudomonadati > Pseudomonadota > Gammaproteobacteria > Vibrionales > Vibrionaceae > Photobacterium > Photobacterium sp. GB-36. The sequence continues at coordinate 95,278 of NZ_PYNY01000005.1, forward strand.
TAGAGCAAGATATTGCAAAACTAAGTCAACAAAATATGGTTGATGTGGTATTCACACCAACGCCAGAGGTGATGTACCCTGCCGGCTTAGACAATCAAACATTTGTTGAAGTGCCAGTCCTATCTAGCATCTTAGAAGGCGAATTACGTCCTGGTCATTTTCGTGGTGTAGCAACCATAGTTAATAAACTTTTTAATATTGTTCAGCCAGATGTAGCCTGCTTTGGTGAAAAAGACTTCCAACAATTGGCGCTTATTCGTCAAATGGTTATCGACCTTGAGCTTGATATCAAAATTGTTGGTGTACCTACAGTACGTGAAATGGACGGTTTAGCCATGAGCTCGCGCAATGGCAAACTAACCGTTGATGAACGTCAACGAGCGCCAGTACTTGCCCGTACTATGCGTTGGGTCAGTAGCCAAATGCGTGGTGGTCGCACTGACTATGACGAGCTTGTAATCGATGCCAATGATCAATTACGTGCGGCAGGTTTACAGCCTGATAAATGTTTCATTCGTGATGCAGTCACCTTACTGCCTGTAACCGAAGGAACTCAGCAAGCAGTGATCTTGATGTCATCTCAATTAGGTAAAGTCCGCCTGATTGATAACCAAGTTGTTGACTTGGGACCGACTCAAACATCAGATGAAGATGTCGCTGAATAAACGTTAGTAATAACGATTAATAAAAAAATACCGCTCATTAAGCGGTATTTTTTTATCTCAAATATCACGTTATGAACGTAATCCAATACCGCGTGATATTAGATAGTATGCCACGCTATACAACGCAATAACAAAAACACTCAATACAGCAAACGATGTACCAATTCCCACATCAGAGACGCCAAGAAAGCCGTAACGGAAGGCATTCACCATATAAACGATTGGGTTGATCTTCGATACACCTTGCCAAAATTCAGGCAGTAGATTGATCGAGTAAAACACCCCACCAAGATAGGTCAACGGCGTTAGCACGAACGTTGGAATAATACTGATATCATCAAACGTGCGGGCAAATACCGCATTAATTAAACCGCCTAATGAGAACACGATAGATGTCATTACCACGGTGGCTACAATCACACCAATATGTGCAATGTGAAGCTTTACAAACAACAATGATACAATCGTAACTAATGTCCCTACGGCTAAACCACGTAGTACACCACCACCGACATAACCGGCAATAATGATGTAGTTAGGAACTGGCGCAACCAATAACTCTTCAATGTTGTGCTGAAATTTAGCACTAAAAAAAGAAGACGCTACATTAGAATAAGAATTAGTGATCACTGACATCATGATCAAACCTGGAACGATATAGGCCATATAACTAAACCCTTCCATATCACCTATTCGGCTACCAATTAAGTTACCAAAAATAATGAAATACAAGGTCATGGTAATGGCAGGTGGGACTAACGTTTGCACCCAAATACGTGTAAATCGATGGATTTCTTTGGCAATTAAGCTTTTAAAAGCGATCCAATATTGTTTCTTCACGCCTCAACCCCTTTATTATTCTGTGCTTGGTGTACCAAAGTGACAAACAATTCCTCTAAACGGTTACTCTTATTGCGCATCGATTTAACCTCAATCCCTTGCTCTGTTAATTGACTAAATACAGGATTTAAACTTTCGCCTTTTTTCAGTTCAATTTCCAACGTCGCACTATCAACCAATAGGCTATTGAAGCCAATCAGGTTTGGTGGCGTCTGTTGCGGGTTGATATCTAAAATAAACGTTTCTAATTCAAGCTTTCCCAATAAGTGTTTCATTGAGGTATGCTCAATCAATTCACCATGATTAATAATACCGATATTACGACACAGCATTTCGGCTTCTTCCAAGTAGTGAGTGGTAAGAATAATCGTCACCCCTTCTTGGTTTATTTTACGTAAAAACGTCCACATAGATCGGCGTAATTCAATATCGACACCCGCGGTTGGCTCATCTAAAATCAGCAACTTAGGTTCATGCATTAATGCACGAGCGATCATTAATCGACGCTTCATCCCACCGGATAAATTACGCGCACGCTCACTGCGCTTACCCCATAAATCAAGCTGTGATAAATATTTCTTAGCACGCTCTTTAGCAAGCGATCGCTCTACACCGTAATAACCCGCTTGGTTAATCACGATTTGCTCAACCGTTTCAAAAGGATTGAAATTAAATTCTTGTGGCACTAACCCTAGCTGGTTTTTCGCATCGACTTTTTCAGAGTCTAAATCATAACCAAAGATTTTTACCGAGCCCGAGGTCTTATTCACCAGTGAGCTAATGATGCCAATAGTGGTCGATTTTCCCGCACCATTAGGCCCTAATAACGCAAAAAAATCCCCTTCATCAACGGTTAAGCTCATATTCTTTAAAGCTTCCACACCGCCTTTGTAAGTTTTTCTTACATTTTTTATTTCTAAAGCGTTCATAAATTGCAATCTTTCTGTTACAAAATTAAAAGGAATTATTAATTATCTATCACTAATCCGATTTGCTATTAGCGAAGCTTGTGTATAGTAAGGAACATATCAATATAAGGTATCATCATGGCAGATATTAAGCAGCTCTTCGCAAACAACCTATCTTGGTCAGAGAACATTAAAAATGAAGATCCTGACTACTTTACCGAACTGGCAAAAGGACAACATCCACAATACCTTTGGATCGGTTGTTCAGACAGTCGTGTTCCCGCAGAACGTTTAACGGGACTTGTCTCTGGTGAATTATTCGTCCACCGAAATGTAGCCAACCAAGTGATCCACACCGATCTTAACTGTTTATCCGTGGTTCAGTATGCTGTTGATGTACTGAAGGTGAAACATATTATTATCTGTGGTCACTATGGCTGTGGTGGCGTTACCGCAGCCATTGAAAACCCACAGCTAGGTTTAATCAATAACTGGCTACTGCATATTCGCGACCTTTACTTAAAGCACCGTACTGATTTAGGTGCCCTTCCTCGCCAAGAGTGGGATGATAAACTGTCCGAGATCAACGTGGCTTCTCAGGTTTATAACCTAGGTAACTCTACGATCCTGCAGCAAGCATGGGAACGCGGACAAGAAGTGAAGATCCATGGTTGGATCTATAGTACAAGCAATGGCGTACTTAAAGATCTTGGTGTTACCTCAACCAGTCGTGAAACACTTGAAGTCGGCTACCAATCGGCAATGTCTTCACTGCTGCCACCGTTAGAACAGTCTATCAATGATCATATTTCTGAAAAAACTAACTAAGCTTTAGAATCGATCATGATAAAAAAAGCGACCATCAGGTCGCTTTTTTTTATTCCGGAACCACTTTACCGATGAAAGGTAAATGACGGTATTTTTGTGCGTAGTCGATACCGACACCCACAACGAATTCATCAGGAATAACAAAACCGTGCCAATCAACTTTCACGTCCACTTCACGACGCTCTGGCTTATCAAGTAAGGTACAGATACGAATCGAGTTAGGTTCACGCAGCGATAAGATCTCGTACACTTTATGTAATGTATTACCGGTATCGATAATATCTTCTACCAGCAGTACATCTTTGCCTTTGATGTCATCATCAAGATCTTTCAAAATCCGCACATCACGACTACTTTCCATCGTATTACCGTAGCTTGATGCAGTCATAAAATCGACTTCATGAGGCAAGTCAATCGCACGTGCAAGATCTGCCATGAACACAAAAGAACCACGCAATAAACCTACCATCACTAGATCTTTTGAATCTTTGTAACACTCAGTAATTTGCTTGCCTAGCTCTTTAACACGTTCTTGAACTTCCTGCTCAGAAATCATTACTTCAATTGTATGTTTCATTTTCTTCTCCACTTGTGCGACTGCACTAGCCATCACAGGCTACTTATTTCAAAGGAATCGCATTGTACCACTCCTCAGAAATAATGGTTATTTAATCAATAGTGTCAATAATCCGAAACACTTTAGATTAGTTATATTTGCCGAACAGTTGTTTATTATGTAACCTAGCTTTATTAAAGCAGATGCATAAACAGTTTTTATTCTTAGGCTAGGGATTATTAATTATGGATACGATTACAAAAAAAACCCGTACTCGTCTTTCACCTGAAAAGAGAAGACAACAACTTCTTGATTACTCATTAGAAGTTTTTGCCAGAAGAGGTATCGGTCGTGCAGGGCATGCTGATATCGCTGAAATGGCAAACGTTTCCGTTGCAACTGTGTTTAATTACTTTCCAACCCGTGAGTCACTGGTTGAACAAGTACTCATTGAAGTTGAAAACGAGTTTAGTGCATTACTAGAAGAATGTTTGGGTGATAAAAACAAGACACTGCATGCACGTTTAACCTGCATTAGCCACAATCTTATCGATACAGTTTTAGAGCAACAAGATTGGATTAAAGTATGGTTTGAATGGAGTACTTCGGTACGTGATGAAGTATGGCCACAATTTGTTGAAACCAACCGTAATAACCTTCATAAAGTACGTGATGCGTTTGCCCAAGCTATCGATAACGGTGAAATTACTACCGCACAAAAAGCCGATGATTTAGCGAAATTATTACACGGTATTTGTTACGTAATTTATATCCAAGCTAATTTACTGCCAGATCAAACTGCACTCCAAGAACAAGCTGAAATCTACCTTGAAGCATTAGCTTTAAATCGCTAATTCAAGTGCATAAATAATAAAGCCTGCATCATGCAGGCTTTATTATTAGCAAAATTGAGCTCAACTATCTCTTTGCAAACAGCTACGCAACCGCAAACACCACTGGTAAATGGGGCTCAACTTCAACTGCAACACGATCGCCAACATTCATCAATAAATTTGAATTAACAATCAATTTATAACCTGAAAAATCAACCGTGTAACGACAGCTATCTCCCATGAATTGTTGTTCGATAATTTCACCATCACCATCGTTTTGTAGCATGACACGCAAGTTTTGTGGCCTTAATAGCCAATCAACTGACGTCTCATCAAGTAACGTTTCATTAGACGCTAACGCTAACTCACCTAATGGTGTCAGCAAACGCGTTTGATTTTTTACCGTCGCTGGAAGGTAAGACCCGGTACCGAGGAAATCAGCAACAAATCGACTACTTGGCTGATAATACAACTCTGTAGCACTACCAAATTGTTCAATCACACCATGATTCATTACTGCCATTTTATCAGCAAAAGCGAAAGCTTCTTCACGGCTATGGGTAACAAAGATCGCTGTCACTCCCTGCGCTTTAAAGATTTTTCGAATATCACGAATCAAACTATGTCGTACTTGTGTATCTATGTTAGAAAATGGCTCATCTAACAAAATCAAATCAGGCTCACACGCCAGTGCCCGAGCAATCGCGACACGTTGCTGTTGTCCTCCTGATAATTGGTGTGGATAACGATCCTCTAACCCTGTTAAATGCACCAAGGTTAACATTTCTTGGATCTTGGCGTCTGTACGGGCTTTATCCCAATGGCGTAGACCAAAGGCAATATTTTGCGCCACGGTTAAATGCGGGAACAAGGCATAGTCTTGGAAAATCATCCCAATATTACGTTTTTCTGGTGGTACCCATTGCTGCTTATCAACAATTGTCCGCCCATTAATCGACATTAAGCCTTGTTCTAAAGGCAGCAATCCTGCAATCGCTTTTAACAGCGTTGTCTTACCACAGCCACTTGCGCCTAGCAGACAAACGATCTCACCTGAGTTAACCGCTAACGATAAGTCTTGCAACACAGCCTGACCATGGTAACTACAGGTTAAGCCGCTGACAGATAATGCATGTTTCATTAGTTCTTTTGCTCCAAAGATCGGTTAACCAATACCAAGGGAATTAAACCCACAACCACCAGCAAAATAGCCGGTAATGCAGCTAGCTCTAGCTGTTCATCTGACGCAAAATTAAATACGTAAGTCGCTAAGGTTTCAAAATTAAATGGCCGCAGCAACAAAGCTGCATTGAGCTCTTTCATCGACTCAATAAACACCAGTAACCCCGCAATTAAACAACCCCGACGTATTAACGGCAAATGGACTTTTCTCAACATCGCCGTTGAGGCATAACCCATGGTTTTCGACGCCATATCTAATGATGGCGATACTTTGGTTAAACTTGTTTCAATGCTACCAATCGCAACGGCAGCAAAACGGACCACAAAGGCAAAAATAATCGCGAATATCGAGCCTGAGAAAATTAACCCCGGACGACCTAGCCCTAAGCTCATCGCAATATCATTAACCAGATGATCAGCACTGGTTAGTGGGATCATCACCCCTATCGCCAACACAGTACCCGGTACTGCGTAGCCTAATGACGATAAACGGATTGGTATTTGGCTAAGACCGTTACCATCAAGGCGTCGATAAAAGTTAACCAAAAGCCCTAAAATTACCGCTATAACAGCAGCAGTAATCGAGACAAATAAGCTATTTAAGCTGTACTGTTTAAATTCAGGCGTCCAACTTTGGCTAAAATACTCAACAGCGTAATAACCCAGTTGTAACAGAGGAAAAATAAAAGCACAGCCAACAAGCCCCCAACACCATACGAGTGCTAGCCACTTTTTCCATCCTCTTAAGTTGTACTTAACATCCCCATCGTTATCGCATTGATGTTGAAACATCTTTTGCTTACGACGACTGAAACGCTCACAACTGATCAAAAAGAAAATAACAAGCAACATGATGGCTGAGATTTTCGCGGCAGCATAAAGATTAGAATAACCTAGCCACGTATCATAAACCGCTGTCGTTAGTGTATTAACGGCAAAGTAACTAACCGTACCAAAATCTCCTAATGCTTCCATCGCCACAAGCGACACCCCAACAGCAATAGCCGGACGTGCTAACGGCAGTGAAATACGGCGGAAACTTTCCCAGGGTGTGCAACGAAGCAAACGTGCTGATTGCAATAAGCTGACGCTCTGCTCCATAAAAGCAGCACGAACAAGAAGATAAATATAAGGATACAGTACTAATGCTAAAACAAAACATGCCCCGCCTAATGAGCGAAGGTCAGGAAACCAGTAGTCACTAACATGCTGCCAGCCGAACATACTACGTAAAAAAATCTGAATTGGGCCCGCGTAGTCAAACCAATTAGTATAGAGGTAACCAACAATATAGCCGGGCATAGCTAAAGGTAAAACAAGTGCCCATTGAAGTGTTTTTTCAGTTGGTAAGCGGCACATTGCCATTAACCAAGCAGTAGGAAGACCGAAGCACAGAGATAACAGTACCGTGCCAAAAACTAAAGCAACAGTATTAAAGGCATAGGTAGGCATCACCGTATTCATTAGGTGACCAAACACCTCATCTGAATTACCCATTGCGGTAAAAAATATTGCCAGAATGGGAAAAACCAGTAGCAGAGCAAAGGTCCAACTACCGGCTTTCCAGAACAAAAACTTTTCTTTCATTGACTACTACTTAGTATTTTCCAATATCTCAACCATAAGAAAAACGGCAAGATTAAGTATCGACATTCCCTAGTGATGGGAAGAGGAAACTACCACAACTTATTGTGAAATTTACCAAGCATGATGCAAAAATGGGGCTTAGCACCCCATTTATTTTGTAACTAATTACAGATCAAACTTCACTTCATCCAGCAGTTTTGTTGCTGCATTGTGGTACTGTGCAATCTTGTCTAGTGATACATCATCAGCTTTAAAATCACCCCAAGATGCCACAAGTTCTGAGCGCTTCACACCCTCTTTAACTGGGTATTCATAGTTCACTTCAGCGTACATTTCTTGTGCTTTATCAGACGTTAAGAATTCCATTAACTTAAGTGCGTTAGCTTGGTTTGGCGCGTATTTCGCCATTGCCATTCCACTTACGTTAACGTGCGTACCATTACCTTCTTGACCAGGGAAATTAATATAAACCGCTTCAGCCCATGGTTTTTGGTTTTCATCGTTAACCATCTTACCTAGGTAGTAGCTGTTACCAATCGCTAAATCACATAGGCCTTCTTTAACCGCTTTAACTTGTCCGCGGTCGTTACCTTGAGGTTTACGAGCAAGGTTTGCTTTCACACCTTCTAACCATTTTTTCGTTTCTGCTTCGCCGTAATGTGCAATCATCGATGAAACGAGTGAAACATTGTATGGGTGCTTACCTGAACGTGTACAAATTTTACCTTTCCACTCAGGCTTTGCTAAATCAGCATAATCAAAAGACGCTGGTAGCTTACCTACACGATCTTTTGATGAATATACGTTTCGCGTACGCAATGTTAGAGCAAACCACTCATCTTCGTTATCACGAAACTGTGCAGGAACATTACCATCAATCAGCTTGCTATCCACTGGCTGAACTAATTTCTTATCAGATAGCTCTACCAAACGGCTAATATCGGTTGTTAGGACAACATCAGCAGGGCTGTATTCACCTTCTTGCTCAAGCTTTTCAGCAAGACCTTTTTTAGCAAACTTCACATTAACTTTAATACCAGTTTCTTTTGTGAATTCGTTAAACATAGGCTCAACTAAGAAAGGTTGGCGGTATGAATAAACATTAACCTCTTCAGCCGCAGTGGCAACTTGAGGAGCGGCTAAACCCATAAGGATTGCTGAAGCTAAAAGCTTTTTCATTGATTATTCCCTTAAATGCAAAATGTAATGATAACGTTTCTCAATAAGATTCATTATACGTAAAACACTTACCTTCGCAATCCAGTAGTTACAATTTATTACAATCAAAAATAAAACTCGCCACCCATTTCTAGGTGGCGAGTTTTTATCTATAAATTAATCAATTACTTATATTTTATTTCACGCTAACAAATTCTGGGTAGGCGTCAACACCACAATCATGTGAATCCATACCTTCCAGTTCTTCCTCTTCTGTTACGCGAATACCAACCGTGACTTTTAGTACACCCCATACCGCTAAACTTGCTGCAAACACCCAACCGAAGATAACCGCAGCACCAAATAACTGAGTCATAAAGCTTGCATCAGCATTACTAAATGGCACGACCATTAGACCAAATAAACCACATACACCGTGTACTGAAATCGCACCTACTGGATCATCAATCTTCACTTTATCAAGCGCAATGATACTAAACACAACTAATGCACCAGCAACCACACCAATAATTAACGCAGCAACAGGTGATGGCGATAATGGATCTGCCGTGATAGCTACAAGACCGGCTAACGCGCCGTTTAACACCATAGTTAAATCAGCTTTACCCCATGTTGTTTTACATACTGCTAGTGCTGCAATGGCACCAGCGGCAGCTGCGGCATTCGTATTTAGGAAAATTTGACCAACAGCCGTTGCGTTTTCAAAGTCAGATACCATTAACTGTGAACCGCCGTTGAAACCAAACCAACCGAACCACAGAATAAATGTACCTAATGTCGCAAGTGGCATGTTTGAACCCGGAATTGGGTAAATCTCGCCATTTTTACCATACTTACCTTTACGTGCTCCCAGTAACAATACACCCGCTAGTGCTGCTGCAGCTCCTGCCATATGTACAATACCTGAACCTGCAAAGTCGCTAAAGCCTGCTTCTGATAGGAAACCACCACCCCATGTCCAGTAACCTTCTACAGGATAGATAACCGCTGTTAGCACTACAGAAAAGATTAAGAATGACCATAGCTTCATACGTTCAGCTACCGCACCAGAAACAACAGACATCGCAGTCGCAACGAAGACAACTTGGAAAAAGAAGTCAGATTCTAAAGAGTGATCAGCGCCTTCAGCTTGCGTACCAATTAATGCTCCAAACGAGGGTAACCAACCACCCGCACTATTATCGACGTACATAATGTTGTAACCAACCAGTAGATACATGGTACAAGCGATAGCGTATAAACAGATATTTTTAGTTAAAATTTCAGTGGTGTTTTTCGAACGTACAAGGCCTGCTTCTAACATCGCAAAACCTGCCGCCATCCACATCACTAATGCGCCAGAGAGCAAAAAGAAAAATGTGTCTAACGCATAACGTAATTCTATTACTGTTGTTGATAATTCCATGGTCGTCTTCCCCTAATAACCCAATTCATCAATTCTTTTATTGTTGTGAACTACAGTGCTTCTGTGTCCACTTCACCGGTACGAATACGTACCGCGTGCTCAAGATCGTAAACAAAAATTTTGCCGTCACCGATTTTCCCGGTTTGTGCGGCATTGCTGATAGCTTCAACAATGGCATCTAAATTCTGAGCTTGCGTTGCAATTTCAATTTTCACCTTAGGTAAAAAATCAACCTGATATTCAGCACCACGGTAAAGCTCTGTATGCCCTTTCTGTCGGCCAAATCCTTTGACTTCCGAGACGGTCATACCTTCTACACCGACATCGGCTAATGCTTCACGTACGTCGTCTAATTTAAATGGCTTAATAATGGCGTTAATTATCTTCATTGCTTGCTCCTCAAATACCCAATCCTTGATGTTTACAGTTATTTAACAAACAAGCATTGTGCCAACTTTCATTTACATTAAAATTCAATAGCTTAAGATATTTAAAGAAAATTAACGAAAAAAGGCTGCACCATCACAGTGCAGCCTCCTCACTAATATGAAGCATAAAAACGCCTCAAATCAATTCTATTTTTAAAGCTCGATAAGAAAATTAAAAACGCGCAATAAAAGTACGCCAACCTTCTAACACTTGCTCAAGATCTTCAAAACCACAAACAGAAAGACTTTCTTCATCATAGAAATGAAAATCCTCTTCAAAGTCTTCCTCTTCTTCTGAAAACAAACAGTTAGCTTGAACCAAGGCTTCATTATCTTGCAATAATAGGGTTAATTCCTCCCCCACTAAACGCCATTCTTGGCTACTGTTTTTCATTGCACTAAGTTGATCCATGATGAGATCGAGCTTCTCGGTATCCTTACCTATTTCTTCAATGATCCAACGACCCAATACTTCATGACCCATAGAGAAAATAGCGTGATAAGTACCGTCCAAGGTATTTTTTTTAAATTCGTAGTCCATACCTTTCGTTCCTCATAGATGATCTTCTTGCTTTAATAAGCTGATAAAATACAGCCTATATGCTGCCGCCCATTGTCAGGATCTACTCAAGAAATGCAACTCAATACCACAAGTAGACGCAAATCGTGCTACACAATGACGTAACCATAACAAAAATGCTCGTATTCCTTCTCTTCGTTTAGAGCTCATTATTATGAAAATTATTATTGCTCCTGATTCTTACAAAGAAAGCTTAACGGCAATGGAAGTGGCTACCGCGATTGAAAACGGTTTCCGCCAAGTATTACCAAACGCTGAATACATAAAGCTTCCCATGGCTGATGGTGGTGAAGGCACAGTTCAATCATTGGTGGATGCTAGCAACGGTCGCATTATTGAGTGCACAGTAACAGGACCGTTAGGCGAACAAGTGAATGGCTTCTTCGGCTTAATGGGGGATGGAAAAACCGCGATTATTGAAATGGCTGCAGCTTCCGGTTTACATCTTGTTAGCCCTGAGCAGCGAAACCCCATGTTAACCAACAGCTTTGGGACTGGTGAATTAATTCTCGCAGCATTAGATAAAGGAGTTGAACACATCATCGTCGGTATCGGTGGTAGCGCAACTAACGATGGTGGTATCGGGATGGCACAAGCGTTGGGGGTACGTCTACAGGATGAAAACAACAACCCAATTTGCTTCGGCGGCGGTGCGTTAGCTCGCTTACACCATATTGATATTAGTAATATCGACCCTCGTCTTGCTCAGGTCAAATTAGAAGTTGCCTGTGATGTCGATAATCCACTGTGTGGTGAAAAAGGGGCATCTCAGGTATTTGGCCCACAGAAAGGTGCAACACCTGAGATGGTAGTGCAACTCGATACCAACCTCGCCCATTATGCAGAAATCATTAAACGCGATTTAGGTACTGATGTAAAAGACATGGCAGGTGCAGGGGCTGCTGGCGGTATGGGAGCTGCTTTACTTGGACTATTTAACGCACAGTTACGCCCAGGGATAGAAATCGTTATGGATGCGGTCAATTTAGCAGATGTATTAAAAGACGCTGATTTAGTGATCACTGGTGAAGGCCGCATTGATAGCCAAACGATTCACGGTAAAACCCCGATTGGTGTGGCACGTACGGCCAAGCGTTTTAACAAACCTGTCATTGGTATTGCAGGATGTTTATCTTATGACTGTGATGTTGTTTATGAGCACGGTATTGATGCGGTATTCAGTGTCGTACCACGCTCGGTAAGTTTAGCTGAAGCACTTGCAGAAGCTGCAATTAACGTTGAGCTCACAGCACGTAATGTCGCAGCGATTTACACCTTAGGTCGCTAATAAAAACTTTTTCCATACCAACAAAAAACGCCTCGAATATTCGAGGCGTTTTTTATTATTTAATCAACAACTAAGCACAATGACTAAGCTGGTTGTTGAATGATCACTTCATCCGCTTTCTTAGTGTAATCTTCCATACGGTGGAAGTTTAAGTAACGGTAAGTATCCGCCGCTGTTGCATCAATTTGTTTCGCGTATTCTAGGTATTCTTCCTTCGTTGGAATACGACCTAAAATAGCACCAACTGCAGCAAGCTCAGCTGAAGATAGGTAAACATTGGCACCTGTACCTAAACGGTTAGGGAAGTTACGGGTTGATGTCGACATCACTGTCGCCTTATCTGCAACACGTGCTTGGTTACCCATACACAGTGAACATCCCGGCGTTTCAATACGAACCCCAGCACGACCAAAGATACCGTAGTAGCCTTCTTCCGTTAGCTGATCTTTATCCATCTTCGTTGGTGGTGCGACCCACAAACGTGTATCTAGCTGACCACCAAATTTCTCTAGCAGTTTACCTGCTGCACGGAAGTGGCCAATGTTCGTCATACATGAACCGATAAACACTTCATCAATTTGTGTACCTTGAACGTCAGACAATAAACGCGCATCATCAGGATCATTTGGCGCACATAGAATTGGCTGATTGATATCTGCCAAGTCAATTTCAATCACGTGTGCGTATTCAGCATCGCTATCTGCGGTCATTAGCTCAGGATTGGCTAACCACTCTTCCATCGCAGTAATACGACGCTCAATGGTACGACGATCGCCATAACCTTCAGAAATCATCCACTTCAGCATCACGATGTTTGAATTTAAGTATTCTGCAATCGATTCTTCAGAAAGCTTAACCGTACAACCTGCCGCACTACGCTCTGCCGATGCGTCTGATAGCTCAAATGCTTGCTCAACCGTTAGGTGCTCAACACCTTCGATCTCCAGTACTCGACCAGAGAATTCGTTGATCTTACCTGCTTTCTCAACGGTCAGTAGACCCTGCTGAATCGCGTAGTATGGGATCGCATGAACCAGATCACGTAGCGTGATACCTTCTTGCATCTCACCTTTAAAGCGAACCAGAATAGATTCAGGCATATCTAACGGCATAACACCTGTTGCCGCAGCAAAAGCGACAAGGCCAGAACCAGCTGGGAATGAAATACCTAATGGGAAACGGGTATGTGAGTCACCACCTGTACCAACGGTATCAGGCAGTAGCATACGGTTTAGCCATGAGTGAATAACACCATCACCCGGACGAAGTGATACACCACCACGATTCATAATAAAATCAGGTAATGTGTGGTGAGTATTAACATCAATCGGTTTCGGATAAGCCGAGGTATGACAGAACGACTGCATCGTAAGTTCAGCAGAGAAACCAAGACATGCTAAGTCTTTTAATTCATCACGAGTCATAGGACCTGTGGTATCTTGCGAACCTACCGTTGTCATCTTAGGCTCACAGTAAGTGCCTGGGCGAACGCCTTCAACACCACATGCTTTACCTACCATCTTCTGCGCTAAAGTATAACCCTTACCGCTATCTTCAACCGCAACAGGACGACGGAAAATATCCGATGATGGTAAACCCAATGATTGGCGCGCACGATCGGTTAGGCCACGACCAATGATCAATGGAATACGACCACCCGCACGTACTTCATCAATCAGCACATCCGTTTTTAGCCCAAAAGTAGACACTAGCTCATCACTTTCGTGACGACGAACTTCACCTTTAAATGGGTACACATCAATCACATCACCCATCGCGAGTTGAGTTACATCAACTTCAATCGGTAGTGCGCCTGCATCTTCCATCGTATTAAAGAAGATAGGAGCGATCTTGCCACCTAAAACATAACCACCCGCACGCTTGTTCGGTACATAAGGGATATCATCGCCCATGAACCAAAGCACAGAGTTAGTCGCAGACTTACGAGAAGAGCCTGTACCTACAACATCACCAACATAAACAAGCTGATGACCTTTTTCTTTTAACGCTTCGATTTGCTTGATCGGACCCACAGAGCCTTGTTGATCAGGCACGATACCTTCACGTTCATTTTTCAGCATCGCAAGCGCGTGAAGTGGGATATCTGGACGAGACCATGCATCAGGTGCTGGTGATAAGTCATCGGTGTTGGTCTCACCTGTAACTTTAAATACAGTCAGGGTGATTTTTTCAGCCAATGCTGGTTTAGATAGGAACCACTCAGCATCAGCCCATGATTGGAGAACTTGCTGAGCAAATACATTGCCTGCTTTTGCTTTTTCTTCTACATCGTAGAACGCATCAAACATCAATAATGTATGAGATAACGCTTTAACTGAAATCGGAGCTAGCGTGTCATCATCAAGCAAAGAAATAAGTGGTTCGATATTGTAACCACCTTGCATTGTGCCGAGTAACTCTGCGGCTTTTTCTTTACTTACGATAGGTGATTGCGCGTCACCTTTAGTGATCGCTGCAAGGAAACCCGCTTTTACGTATGCCGCTTCATCAACGCCCGGGGGAATACGATTTTCTAGTAGATCCAGCAGAACACTTTCTTCGCCTGCTGGCGGATTTTTTAGTAACTCAACAAGAGCGGCAACCTGTTCAGCATCCAATGGTTTAGCAACAACCCCTTCAGCAGCACGCTCTTCGACGTGTTTACGGTAGGCTTCAAGCACGACATATTCCTCATATTACGGTCTGGCACCATAGGCCAAACATCCTTGGAAGTGAGTGATCTCTAGATTCTTATAATCATGTTTTGCTGAACATTGTCAGAGCCAAAACCCTTTAGGAGAGACCAAAACTGTGCAGTATTATACCATTTTTAACGTAAACTTAAAAACTACTGCTTTTTTACAACATTCACATTTTAGGAAAATTCTTTGTTCATAATGTGTAAAGCGATCCTCAATATTTATAACGCATAAAATAAAAGACGCTTGTTTCATATTAGTTTTATTTTCTCTTTTTTAGCTACAGGTCATATTTAGTGACGTAAATCACTAAAGTTTTGTAACAAATTTGCAGATACATAACGGCGTATTTTCATTTCATTGATCAGTATTGCGTTGTCACGTTGTGCATGGTCTGTTCACTTGCTCATAAATATAAGCCGTTTTATGAATTACAAACATTTAAGTATCAAACCCATGATGGTCAAACCGTTGTTGGCGAAGCACGTAATACCATAAATCAACTGTCATCGGATATTAGCCAAGTCAGCGATGTTATTGACTCACTGGCAAGTAATACCCAGTCGATTGGTAGTATTTTAGATGTGATCCGTGGGATCTCAGAACAAACTAACCTACTTGCCCTCAATGCCGCTATTGAAGCAGCACGTGCTGGTGAACAAGGACGAGGGTTTGCGGTCGTGGCCGATGAAGTGCGTAATCTTGCTAGTCGTACTGCCGATTCTACCGACGAGATCCAAACGATGATCAACCGCCTTCAGCAAGAAGCATCCAATGCAGTGGTTGCGACGGAACAAAGCCGTCAGCTGTCTGAAAATGGGGGATCAGCTTCCGATCAAGCATCTGTTGCTTTAGTGTCGATTTCTGAGCGTATTAGTTTAATTGCCGATATGAATACCCAAGTGGCTAGCGCGACAGAAGAGCAGTCAACCGTGGTACAAGACATTAATTGTAATATTGAAGAGATAAATGAAACCACTCAGCTAACCGCAGAAACAGCCGCGCAATTAGCTGATTCAAGCCAAGCATTACGTCAACTATCACAACGTCCTGATGACATGGTCGGTACGTTTAAGTTGTAACCTGAAATTAAATGTTAGCAATGCTAAACAGCAGACAACAAAAAAGCGCCCTTAGGCGCTTTTTTATTATCATAACAAGTAGTAATTACTTCTTACGCTTTACCGCTTTTGCATTTGGAAGGTCAGTGATAGAGCCTTCAAATACTTCAGCAGCAAGACCTACTGATTCGTGTAGTGTTGGGTGAGCGTGGATAGTTAATGCGATATCTTCAGCATCACAACCCATCTCGATCGCTAGACCGATTTCACCAAGTAGTTCACCACCGTTAGTACCTACGATAGCACCACCGATCACACGGTGCGTGTCTTTGTCGAAGATCATCTTCGTCATACCGTCAGCACAATCAGATGCGATAGCACGGCCTGATGCCGCCCATGGGAATGTAGCAACTTCGTAGTTGATGCCTTCCGCTTTCGCTTCTTTCTCAGTCTTACCAACCCACGCAACTTCTGGCTCAGTGTAAGCAATTGAAGGAATAACTTTAGGATCGAAGTAGTGCTTCTTACCAGAAATAACTTCAGCCGCTACGTGACCTTCATGCACACCTTTGTGAGCCAACATTGGTTGACCAACAACATCACCAATTGCGTGAATGTGAGCAACGTTAGTACGCATTTGCTTATCAACGTTAATAAAGCCACGCTCATCAACATTGATACCCGCTTTTTCAGCGTCAATCAGTTTACCGTTTGGTACACGACCGATAGCAACAAGAACAGCATCGTAACGAACAGGCTCAGCAGGTGCTTTTTTGCCTTCCATCGTTACATAAATACCGTCTTCTTTTGCTTCAACAGCTGTTACTTTCGTTTCAAGCATCAGGTTGAATTTCTTCGCGATACGCTTAGTAAATACTTTAACGATATCTTTATCCGCAGCAGGGATCACTTGATCGAACATCTCAACAACGTCGATTTGAGAACCTAGCGCGTGGTAAACCGTACCCATTTCAAGACCGATGATACCGCCGCCCATAACAAGTAACTTCTCAGGTACTTCTTTAAGCTCAAGCGCATCTGTTGAATCCCAAATACGTGGGTCTTCATGCGGAATGAATGGTAGTTCGATTGGGCGAGAGCCCGCCGCGATAATCGCGTTATCAAAGTTAACCGTTGTTGGGCCATCAGCACCTTCAACAACAATGCTGTTAGGGCCAGTAAATTTACCGTAACCGTTCACAACATTAACTTTACGCATCTTAGCCATACCGCCAAGACCGCCAGTTAGCTGAGTAATTACCTTATCTTTCCACAGACGGATCTTATCGATGTCTGTTTGTGGTTCACCAAAAACAACGCCGTGCTCAGCCATTGCTTTTGCTTCTTCGATAACTTTCGCTACGTGAAGTAATGCTTTTGATGGGATACAACCCACGTTAAGACATACACCACCTAGTGTGTTGAATTTTTCAATTAGAACCGTATCTAGACCTAAGTCAGCGCAACGGAATGCAGCAGAGTAACCAGCAGGGCCTGAACCCAACACCACTACCTGGGCTTTAATTTCTTTACTCATTATGACCTCGTTGTAAGTCTTATATCCCTAACAAGCTATCAGGTAACTTTTACGTATTTGTATACGTTTATCTTTCAGATGGACAACAAGTCTACAGACCTGTTAACAGAGTGAAAAATAAATTACTGCAGCCTGTGAGCTACACAACAATTCCATGCCTACGCATTGTAGGCATGGCGTTGTGGATGTGAAACCTTAAAGTACTAAACGACGGATGTCTGATAGACAGCCATTTAGGTAAGTGATGAAGCGCGCACCTTCAGCACCATCAATCACACGGTGATCGTATGATAGTGATAATGGAAGTTGTAGACGCGGTTCGAACTCTTTACCGTTCCATACTGGTTTCATTTCAGACTTAGATACACCTAGGATACCTACTTCTGGTGCGTTCACGATTGGTGTGAATGCAGTACCACCTAAGCCACCAAGGCTTGAGATAGTGAAACAGCCGCCTTGCATATCAGATGCAGTTAGCTTACCAGCACGCGCTTTCTTAGAAATAGCCATTAGCTCTTCAGATAGCTCGTAGATACCTTTCTTGTTCACATCTTTAAATACAGGAACAACTAGGCCGTTTGGCGTATCTACTGCGATACCGATGTTGACGTATTTCTTCAGGATCAAGCTCTCGCCATCGTCAGATAGAGAAGAGTTGAATGAAGGGAATGCTTCAAGTGCTTTAGCAGCCGCTTTCATGATGAACACAAGTGGTGTGATCTTCATGCCAGAGTCTTTCTTCGCTTCAATCGCGTTTTGCTCTTTACGGAATGCTTCAAGCGCAGTGATATCTGCGTTATCCCACTGTGTAACGTGAGGGATCATTACCCAGTTACGGTGTAGGTTAGCGCCAGAGATCTTCTTAATGCGAGATAGTGGCTTAACTTCAGTCTCACCAAACTTGCTGAAATCAACTTTCGGCCAAGGTAGTAGACCAAGCGCTGCGCCATCGCCTTTACCTGACGCAGAAGCTGCTGCACCAGACTCAAGACGCTTAAGTGCATCTTTAACGAAGTTTTGTACGTCTTCTTTAAGAACGCGGTTCTTACGGCCAGTACCTTTAACTTTCGCAAGGTTAACACCGAACTCACGAGCTAGACGACGAACAACTGGTGATGCGTGTGCGTATTCGTTGTTTTCAACGAAATCACCTGTTGCTGCAGGCGCTTCAGCTTTTGCTGGAGCCGCCGCAGGTGCTGCAGCAGGAGCAGACGCTGCCGCTTGAGCTACAGGAGCCGCTGCAGGTGCTGCACCAGCAACCGGAGTGCCGGCCACTTCAAATACCATGATTAGTGAGCCAGTAGAAACCTTATCGCCTTCTGCGATCTTGATTTCTTTAACTGTACCAGCGAATGGTGCAGGCACTTCCATAGAAGCCTTGTCACCTTCAACAGTGATTAGCGATTGCTCTTCTTCCACTGTATCGCCAACAGATACCATGATTTCAGTAACTTCTACTTCGTCACCACCGATATCAGGAACGTTAACTTCTTTCGCTGCAGATGCTGCAGGTGCTGCTGGAGCAGGCGCTGCTGCTTGAGCAACAGGTGCAGAGCCAGCCACCGGAGTGCCGGCCACTTCAAATACCATGATTAAAGAACCAGTAGAAACCTTATCGCCTTCTACAATTTTGATTTCTTTAACTGTACCAGCGAATGGTGCAGGCACTTCCATAGAAGCCTTGTCACCTTCAACAGTAATTAGAGATTGCTCTTCTTCTACTGTATCGCCAACAGATACCATGATTTCAGTACATTCAACTTCATCACCACCGATATCTGGAACATGAACTTCTTTCAGTTCAGCCGCTGCTGCTGGAGCTGGAGCAGCAGGCGCTGCTTCAGCCACAGGAGCAGGTGCAGCTTCAGCTGCACCCTCGGCTTCGAAAATCATGATTAGAGAACCAGTAGAAACCGTGTCGCCTTCAGCAACTTTGATTTCTTTAACGATACCCGCTTGAGAAGCAGGAACTTCCATTGAAGCTTTATCGCCTTCAACAGTGATCAGTGATTGCTCTTCTTCAACCTTGTCGCCAACGCTAACAAGAATCTCAGTTACTTCAACCTCATCCGCACCGATGTCTGGTACATTAATTTCGATTGCCATTTTTAATTTGCCTCTTATGCGTATAGCGGGTTGATCTTGTCAGCGTCGATATCGAACTTAGCAATTGCATCTACAACTACAGCGTTATCAATATCGCCACGTTTAGCGAGTTCAGAAAGTGCAGCAACAACAACGTAGCCAGCATTCACTTCGAAGTGACGACGTAGGTTTGCACGGCTATCAGAACGACCGAAACCATCAGTACCAAGAACCTTGTAAGACTCAGATGGCATGAATGCACGTACTTGTTCTGCGTAGTTCTTCATGTAGTCCGTTGCAGCGATTGCAGGCTCAGAACCCATTGCAGTTGTTAGGTAAGGAACCTTCTTCTCTGCAGTTGGGTGAAGCATGTTGTAACGCTCACAATCTTGACCATCACGAGTTAGTTCGTTGAATGATGTTACAGAGTAAACATCAGACGCTACACCGTACTCTTCACTTAGGATCTGTGCCGCTTTACGTACTTCGTTCATGATAGTACCAGAGCTCATTAACTGAACTTTAGACTTATCACCAGCGTGAGACTCAAGCTTGTAAATACCCTTACGAATGCCTGCTTCAGCGCCTTCTGGCATTGCTGGCATTGCGTAGTTTTCGTTCATTACTGTTAGGTAGTAGTAAATGTTCTCTTGATTTTCACCGTACATGCGACGAATACCGTCTTGCATGATAACCGCTAGCTCGTAAGCAAACGTTGGATCGTAAGAGATACAGTTAGGTACTGTATTTGCAAGAATATGACTGTGGCCATCTTCGTGCTGTAGACCTTCACCGTTCAGTGTTGTACGACCAGCAGTAGCGCCTAGTAGGAAGCCACGTGCTTGTTGGTCACCTGCTAGCCATGCCATGTCACCAATACGTTGGAAACCGAACATTGAGTAGTAGATGTAGAATGGGATCATTGGAAGATCGTTGGTGCTGTAAGATGTTGCAGCAGCAACCCAAGATGCCATTGAACCTAGTTCGTTGATACCTTCTTGAAGTACCTGACCAGATGTCGCTTCTTTGTAGAAAGAAACGATGCCTTTATCTTCTGGTGTGTAAGTTTGGCCATCTGGGTTGTAGATACCAACCTGACGGAACAGACCTTCCATACCGAACGTACGCGCTTCATCACAGATAATTGGCACGATGTTCTTACCGATCGCTTTATCTTTAAGAAGAATATTTAGCGCACGAACATAAGCCATAGTGGTTGAAATTTCACGCTTCTGCTCACTTAGTAATGGCGCAAATGCATCAAGCTCAGGCACTTTAAATTCTTGAGTAAACTTAGGGCTACGCTTAGGTGTGTAACCGTGTAGCGCATCACGACGAGCGTGTAAGTAGTTGTACTCAGCAGAGCCTTCTTCCAGTTTTAGGTAAGGCAGAGCCTTAAGATCTTCTTCAGAGATAAGATCTTGTAGACCTAGACGATCACGTAAGTATTGAACGTGAGTCATGTCCATCTTCTTAACACCGTGAGCGATGTTCTTACCTTCAGCCGCTTCACCCATACCGTAACCTTTAACAGTCTTAGCTAGGATCACCGTTGGCTTACCGCTTGTTTCTTTTGCATTGTTAAATGCAGCAAATAGTTTCGAAGAATCGTGACCACCACGCTTCAATTCGAAGATTTGCTCATCAGTCATGTCAGAAACAAGTGCCGCTGTTTCAGGGTACTTACCAAAGAAGTGCTCACGTACATAAGCGCCATCTTTAGATTTGAATGTTTGGTAATCACCATCGATAGTTTCGTTCATAAGCTGTAGTAGCTTACCAGACGTATCTTTCGCTAATAGTGCATCCCAGTTGTTGCCCCAGATAACTTTAACAACGTTCCAACCAGCACCTTTAAATAGACCTTCAAGCTCTTGAATGATCTTACCGTTACCCATTACTGGGCCGTCTAGACGCTGTAGGTTACAGTTGATTAGGAAACATAGGTTGTCTAGTTTCTCACGCGCAGCGAAAGAAATAGCACCACGTGATTCTGGCTCATCCATCTCACCATCGCCCAAGAACGCGTATACGCGCTGAGCTGAAGTATCTTTAAGGCCACGACCTTCTAGGTACTTAAGGAAACGCGCTTGGTAGATCGCAGAAATTGGACCTAGACCCATAGAAACCGTTGGGAACTGCCAGAATTCAGGCATTAGTTTAGGGTGTGGGTATGAAGGAATACCTTTACCATCAACTTCTTGACGGAAGTTATCTAGCTGCTCTTCAGTTAGACGACCTTCAACAAACGCACGAGAGTAAATTCCTGGAGAAATGTGACCTTGGTAGTAAACCAAATCACCGCCATCAACATCGTTAGGCGCACGGAAGAAGTGGTTGAAACATACTTCGTAAAAAGCAGAAGCAGACTGGTAAGAAGCCATGTGGCCGCCTAAGTCTAAATCTTTCTTAGATGCACGTAGAACGATCATGATTGCGTTCCAACGGATGATAGAACGGATACGACGCTCTAATGTTACATCACCTGGATACGCGGGTTCTTGTGCTGCTGGAATTGTGTTGATGTAGTTTGTGTTTACGCCAGTCGGCATATCTACACCATCTAAACGAGCTTTTTCTAATACTTGCTCAAGTAAGAACTGTGCGCGTTCTACACCTTCTTCACGGACTACTGATTCAAGTGCTTCTAACCAATCTTGAGTTTCCAGTACATCCACGTCACTTTTCATGACTTCAGACATGCGATCTATCCTTTCGTTGATAATCTACTAACAATGTCGCGACTAGGTCTAACTTCGTTTTTAGGTATGAAGTTAAGACTCTAACCCGTCCTTGCGCTGTTGAATCCGACGAAGAGAGCGTTCACGCCTGCTATCTTCACGCGATAAATCCAACAAGGTTTCCTCGATGTAAGCCAAATGTGCGTGCGATGCTTCACGGGCCTTTTCAGGCTCACCAGAAACAATCGCCTGCACAATATTAGCTCGGTGCTTTCTTACTTTCTCCACCACCTCAGGTCGGCGGTTTAGGAGTTCGAAATTTTGTAATACGTTTTGCTCAAGTAGCGGCGCTAAACTACGAATAATATGCAGTAACACCACATTGTGAGCCGATTCTGTTACCGCAATAAGATATTGCATCACCGCGCTAGCTTCTAAGGGTAAATCCCCTTGTTGCTGCGCGTCTTGAATACGCTGATGACAATCGCGAATGCGAACAAAATCTTCTTCGTTACCGCGCAATGCCGCAAAATAAGAGGCTAAGCCTTCTAGTGCATGGCGAGCTTCCAATAAATCTAATTGTGTTTCCGGATGAGTCGCTAATAGATCCAATAAGGGTTCAGAAAAACTTTGCCATAACTTTTCTTTTACGAATGTTCCGCCGCCTTGGCGACGAGTAAGCAAATGCTTTGCTTCTAAACGTTGGATCGCCTCACGAACGGAAGGACGAGAAACATCGAATTGTTTTGCCAACTCTCGCTCTGGAGGTAATTGCTGACCTGGGGACAAAATTCCCTCTAAAATCAAGCGCTCCAATTCCTGCTCAATAGCATCAGAAAGCTTTGGTTGTTTAATGCGTTTATAAGTCATTTTTATCGACGCTTCTTATATTAATCCCGTTTCATAAAGACCGAATCATCGGATAATTGGTATTACCAATTGTTTTACCGAGTGAAAGTTTACAGAAATAAATAAAGATGTCCACACACAACTTGATTGAAATCATAGAACGAAGTTGGTTTTAACAAAAAATTAAACTTTTGACTTATTAATAAAACATTACATATTCAGAGCTAGAAACAGCCAAGCAACGAAAAAGGTGATAGGAAGGAATAAAAAGCAGAGTGATTATGAAAATTGGTCAGACCAATTTGACCAATTTCCATTCGTAAATAAAACTTTAGTCTAATAACTGCCCTTTTAAAGCTGTTTTTTAAACCGTCGCCAATCAAACGATAAACCAGGATCTGTTTTTCGTCCAGGGGCAATAAATTCATGCCCTGTTACACGCTCTCGGGTGATAGCGGGATAACGGCTCATCAAAGATTGAGTCAATTTTGTCAGCATTTGATATTGTTCAGAAGTATACGGCAGGTGATCTGTGCCTTCTAATTCGATGCCAATTGAAAAGTCATTACACTTATCCCGATCGTCAAACTTTGATACCCCCGCATGCCAAGCACGCTGATTAAAAGGCACAAACTGCACTATTTCACCATCTCGGCGTATCAAACAGTGAGCAGAAACACGAAACTGATGAATAATTTCAAAATACGGATCATCTGCAGGGTTTAATTGCCCAGTAAACAGCTGCTCAATATAAGGACCACCAAATTTACCCGGTGGTAAGCTTATATTATGTACCACCAGCAATGACATCTCGTCATGAGGTCTATTATCACAAAAAGGGGATGGCACACGCCTTGCTGTCTGTAACCAATTATCATCGTTAATCAATAACGTCATAATCCATCTTCTATTTACGTGTTACTAAAACCAAATTAGCAGGTAAAGTATCATTAGCTTATATTGAAAAGCCAATTTCCTCTCATCGCTTTTGCCTATCGCAGTAATAGATAGAAACAACCAAATATTTGGTGATTAACATTCGATTAACCCGTATTCACTTTATCCTACTGCTTTCTCACGGTATGATTTGCGCCATCATTCGCAGCACTTTTGCTGCTAAACGCGCAATGGATACAAGAAGACAGATATGGAACACAAACACGATAGCAGTGCCCGCCTCGCTTACCTTAAACAACTTCTCCCAATCGAGATCAGCCGTACTGTTGCCGATACACTTCGCGAAGATTTAGGTGGTGAGATTAATGCCAATCTCGATATTACAGCCAATCTAATTCCTGCCGATAGCCAAGGCGTTGCCACTATTATTACTCGCGAACATGGCGTATTTTGCGGAAAAATGTGGGCTGATGAAGTATTTAAGCAACTCGGTGGCGAAGTCACCATTGATTGGCACGTAGAAGATGGTGATGTGGTTGAGCCTAATCAAACCTTGTGTACCCTATCAGGCCCGTCACGAGCGCTGCTTACCGGCGAGCGTAACGCGATGAACTTTATCCAAACCCTATCCGGTTGCGCGACATTAACCGCTGAATATGTCAAACAGTTAGAAGGCACCAACACTCGCCTACTCGATACCCGTAAAACTGTTCCTTGTCTGCGTAGCGCATTAAAATATGCCGTGACTTGTGGCGGTGGCTTTAACCACCGTATTGGCGTGTTTGATGCTTACCTTATAAAAGAGAACCACATCATTGCTTGTGGTGGTATTGAGCAAGCCATCACTACAGCGAAACAGCTTAACCCCAATAAACCTGTCGAAGTGGAAACCGAAAGTCTTGCAGAGCTAAAACAAGCCATTGAAGCCGGCGCTGATATTGTGATGCTGGATAACTTTACCTTAACCATGATGCGTGAAGCCGTCGCGTTTAACGCTGGACGTGTGGCATTAGAAAACTCAGGGGATATTACCCTTAGCAATATCCGCGAATGTGCTGAAACTGGCGTGGATTATATTTCGGTAGGTGCACTGACTAAGCACGTTAAAGCGATGGACTTATCGATGCGCTTTAAATAACACCTATTCACTATCAATTTTTTGTGACACAAATATTGAACTGGTACCTTAATTTATAAAGAAAGAGAAAAATAACCACTAATTTTTCTCTTTCTACTTCACATCTTACTGAATTTTATAAAAATCAAATCTAATTACGAGCGGTTACTCGCTTTGAGCTTTGCAACTTCTGTAACACACAATTTATTTTTACCACCCGTGCCGAGCTATCCCTTTTTCGTTATTCACTCTAACAATAAAGCCTCTATTCTGAACATAATTCCATTCGCGAATTTATGAAGTTAACGCATTTATTATTTTGTTACTTAAGGACAGAGAAATGAAAAAACAACAGGGTTTTACACTTATTGAATTGATGATCGTGGTGGCGGTTATCGGTGTGCTAGCCGCAATTGCTATTCCAAAATATCAAGATTATGTAGCTAAATCCGAATTAGGAGCAGGGCTTGCAACCATATCTTCTTTAAAAACAAATGTAGAAGCATACGTAGTTTCAGAAGGTACATTCCCTGACGGTACAACTTCAGGCGAAACTCCAGCAGATCTTGGTGCTATTAATCCTAATAATGGTTCAATTAGCTTTACTGGTTCCAAAATACTATTAACCTTTAATTCGTCAGGTAATAGCCCAGACGTTAACAATGCAAAAATCGCACTTGAAAGAAATGCCGGAACGTGGGTATGTAAAGCGACACCGACTGCAACCCAAATATTACCAAAATCTTGTACGACAGATGCTTCTTTATAAATGCAAACCAATCTCGCATCCATCTTAGCTCAAGCTAATTTAATTAGCCCAGAGCAAGAACAACAAGTGGTCGAGTTTGTGACGGCGGAAGGGATTAACGTCCCGACCGCCTTAACCCGTTTAGGTATATTAAGCGATATCGATTTAGCCGATAATCTCGCTAATTTATTTGGCCTACAAAAAGTCGATGTTCACCATTATGACTATGATGGTTGCTGTCAAAGCGTTTACCAACGTGAATTAGTCCTACGCCACCGAGCCCTACCATTAACCCAAGATGCTAATAGCCTATTTTTAGGTATCAGCGATCCAACTAATGTGGATGCGCAAGACGAATTTCGTTTTGCAGTCGGAAAAACCGTTGATTTTCTAGTTTTAGAAAACAAACAGTTAGAATCTGCCATTCGCCGTGTTTACGGCAGCGATATTGGTGAAACCAACCATAGCAAACAAGTCAGTGATGCTGATTTAGGTGAACTGGTTGATATCAGCGATGCTGAACTCGATGATGCTACCGATTTAAGCCAAGACAGCGCCCCTGTTACCCGTTATATCAACCAAGTGCTATTAGATGCAGTACGCCGTAAAGCCTCTGATATTCATTTTGAACCTTATGAACATAACTACCGGATTCGCTTTCGCTGTGATGGTATTTTGCATCAGCACTTAACTCCCCCAGCCAGTTTATCGCGACGTTTATCGACCCGTTTAAAGGTGATGTCGAAACTCAACATTGCCGAGCGCCGCCAGCCACAAGATGGACGAATAAAACTAAAGCTCTCTGATAACTTAGCCATTGATTTACGTGTTTCGACCCTACCGACGCTATGGGGTGAAAAAGTCGTACTACGGATATTAGATAGTTCCGCAGCGAATCTTAATATCGATATTTTAGGTTATAACGATAAACAAAAATCCGATTATTTAACCGCCCTTGAACGCCCGCAAGGAATGATATTAATCACCGGCCCTACCGGCAGCGGTAAAACCGTCTCGCTATATACTGGGCTCAATATTTTAAATACCGAAGAGCGCAATATTTCGACTGCCGAAGATCCAGTAGAAATTAACTTACCCGGTATTAACCAGGTACAAATTAATCAACAAGTCGGTTTAAGTTTTGCCGATGCCCTGCGTTCATTTTTGCGTCAAGATCCCGACATTGTAATGGTAGGGGAAATTCGTGATTTAGAAACCGCCTCCATTGCAGTAAAAGCCGCCCAGACCGGGCACTTGGTATTATCTACGCTACATACCAACTCTGCCGCTGAAACCATTACCCGTTTAACCAATATGGGAGTGGAAGATTTTAACCTCGCTTCATCACTGAGCTTAATCATCGCCCAGCGCCTTGCCCGTCGCTTATGTAAAAGCTGTAAACAGCCACATCCGCTTGATCCAATTACCTGTCAGCGATTAAACCTGCCGCAAAATTCCAGTGTGTATAAAGCTAATAACGCAGGGTGCGATGATTGCAATAAAGGCTACGCAGGCCGCGTTGGTATTTACGAAGTTATGGTATTTAGCCGCGAAATTGCCGAAGCCTTAATGACCAATGCCACTGCACTGCAATTAGAAGATATTGCCGCCCAACAAGGGATGAAACGACTTAAAGAATCCGGCATTGAAAAGCTAACTGACGGCATTACCAGCCTTGCCGAATTACAGCGGGTATTACAGTTATAACCTCCCCCAACTTTGTATTAATTGTTTGATAGAGAATTTCGCTTATGAGTACAGCAGCCACTAAAATTCGTTATTACAACTGGCGGGGAACCAACCAAGCAGGACGTAAAGTCTCTGGCACCACTTTAGGCTTTCAAGAACAAGAAGTGCGTCACCAACTGGTTGAACAAAAAATTGTCGTCAAAAAAATAAAGAAAACCTCACCCTCTTTTTTGACCAAAATGCGCGATCAAATGAAAGGGGAAGATGTCACTGCGGTAACTCGTCAACTTGCCACCATGATCGAATCTGGCGTGCCTGTAGTGCAAGCTCTACAACTAATGGCAAGCAGTTATAACAAAGCCGAAATGCGAGCTACCTTGCTCCAAATTACTACCCAAGTCGAATCTGGTGCTTCGCTTTCTAGTGCGATGCGATCAAGCTCGCCTCTATTTGATAAATTCTTCTGTGATTTGGTGGCAACTGGTGAACAAACCGGTCACCTAGGACAAGTCTTTGCGCGCATTGCTGTTTATCGTGAAAAAAATGAAGCGATGCGTAAGAAAGTTATCAAGGCGATGATTTATCCTGCCATGGTCACATTAACAGCTGTTCTTGTTACTGTATTAATGTTGGTATTTGTTATTCCGCAGTTTGCCCAGATTTTTTCTAGCTTTGGTGCTGAATTGCCGCTATTTACCCAGATAGTTGTTCATGCTTCAGATTTTCTCATCGCTTATGGCGTCTATCTTGGGGCTGGTGTTGGGACTGCGGTATTCCTATATCGTTATTTTTATAAAAAATCTGATGACTTTCGCTATAAAGCCAATAAATTTGCTTTAAAACTGCCGATCTTTGGCGATGTATTATTAAAAGCGACTATTGCCCGTTTTGCCCGCACCTTAGCTACTACTTTTATGGCGGGTATTCCACTACTATCGGGTATTCAATCAGCAGGCAGAACCTGTGGTAACTTATATATTGAAAAGGCCATTGAAGAAGTGTACGAAAGTACCGCTGGCGGTATGCCACTGTATTTAGCTCTACGTCAATCAGGGGTCTTTCCTGAACTCATGCTGCAAATGGTGATGATAGGTGAAGAATCAGGTTCACTCGATGACATGCTGAATAAAATGGCGCAAATCTATGAAGCCGATGTTGATAATACCGTTGATAACCTCGGACAAATTTTAGAGCCTTTCATTATTATTATTTTGGGTGGCTTAATTGGTGGCTTACTGGTTGCTATGTATATGCCAATCTTCACAATGATGAGTGTTATCGGTTAAGACTATTTTTAGCAGCCATCTGCAAGTTAATCGCATTATTCACTTCCCATAATCATCGGCTAGGAACACCTAGCCGTTTGCCTTACAATAACCGCCTAATTTTTAAGAGATCCTCACATGGCAGTACTTTCCTATTACCCTTGGTTATATCCCCTTTTTGCCGTTATTTTTGGTCTGTTAGTCGGCAGTTTTTTAAATGTGGTGATTTACCGCTTGCCGATCATGATGGAGCGTCAATGGCGTAAAGAGTGCCAAGAATGTTTTCCCGAAATAGATAACAAGCCAGACGATTCGGTCTTTAATTTAAGTGTGCCACGTTCTCGCTGCCCTCACTGCAATCACGCTATTAGCGCACTGGAAAATATTCCAGTGATCAGTTGGCTTGCTCTAGGCGGAAAATGCAAACAATGCAAAGCGCCTATTAGTAAACGCTATCCTGCAATTGAATTACTGACCGCAGCATTGAGCTTAACCGTATCACTGATGTTGCCACCAACATGGTGGGCAATCGCGGTGATCTTTTTCACCTTCGCGTTAATTGCGCTTACCTTTATCGATATCGATAAAATGCTATTGCCCGATCAAATTACCTTACCGCTAATGTGGGCGGGTATTTTACTCTCTGTAATGGGTATTAGCCCTGTATCTCTGACCGATTCGGTGATTGGTGCAATGGCAGGTTACTTATCGCTGTGGAGCGTATTCTGGGTCTTTAAGTTACTGACTAAAAAAGATGGCATGGGCTATGGTGACTTTAAATTACTCGCCGCATTAGGTGCATGGCTTGGCTGGCAGTTACTACCGTTTGTAGTGTTACTCTCATCTTTAGTCGGCGCGCTGTGCGGTATTGTGTTACTCAAAATGCAAGATGCGGATAATCAAACCCCGTTTTCATTCGGCCCTTACCTTGCGGTTGCGGGTTGGATTGCATTGTTATGGGGCGAGCCTATTGTGAATTGGTATGTTACTTCGTACTTAGGAATGTAGATAATGAGTATTGTCATTGGCCTAACAGGCGGAATTGGTAGCGGTAAAACCACGGTTGCTAACTTATTTGCTGATAACTACGGCATTGATATTATTGATGCAGATATTGTTGCACGTGAAGTCGTCGAGCCGAATACCGTCGGTTTGAACACTATTATCGAAAAACTTGGTGCTGATATTTTACTTGAAGATGGTACGTTAAATCGGGCAAAACTGCGTGAGGCTATTTTTAGTCAGCCTGAATTAAAGCAATGGTTAAATGAGCTACTTCACCCATTGATCCGTGAAAAGATGCTGCATGATATTAATCTAAGCAAGTCACCCTATTGTTTGTTAGTTGTGCCATTAATGGTTGAGAATAACCTACAAACCCTCACCAATCGTTTATTGGTTGTTGATGTCGATGAGCAAACCCAAATCGAACGAACGCAACAACGTGATAATGTCTCGATTGAGCAAATCAAAAATATCTTAGCGAGCCAAGCAACTCGCCAACAACGGTTAGATGCCGCAGATGATGTCATTACTAATTTTGGTGATAGTCCAGCATTAACATTACAAATCGCGCAACTTCACAGGCAATATCTCAAAATGGATCATGAGCTGTAGTAAAATGACGTCTTAACTATGATAATTCTTATTACGATCTTGGCTCCTGTTTGGTATTCCCTTTATGCAAGCTACGCAAATGACGCGCTATGAACACCCTTTGACAGAAAAAGTCCGTATTTATTTACGCCTTGATTATCTCTTGCAACAAATGCATCACAGCAGCAACCAAAATGATCCTTGGCAATATAAAATCTTCTTCCATGCCCTTTTTGATTTGCTTGAGATCTTAGACCAAGTACAAGTTAAAACCGATCTTGCCAAAGATATAGAGAAACAACGTCAGCAACTGATGAATTGGTTAAACATTGATGGTGTTGACGAGTATGCGCTGCAACAAATGATCGATTCGATGGAGCAAGCCCATAAAGCGTTAATTTCATCTCCTCGCCTAGGACAGAATCTACGAGAAGATCGTTTTCTTTCCAGTATAAAACAACGTTTCTCGATTCCAGGTGGTAGTTGTTGTTTTGATCTGCCGTCATTACATCACTGGCTGCACCTTAGCGATGAACACAAACAACAGGCAATGAAAAGCTGGTTACATGAGCTTTCAGAACTTAATGAAGCACTCAATCTCTGGTTGAAGTTAACCCGAGAAAGCGCACAATATAAAACCAATCATGCCCGTAATGGCTTCTTCCAGTATGACGCTGAAGATGCCTGTTTATTACGGCTAGAAATTTGCGCTAAAGATGGCGTTTATCCTATGATATCGGGACATCGTACTCGCTTTGCTATTCGTTTCTCTCCCTTTGTGGAAGGAGATCCTGTCGCAAGCGATATTGAATTTAAATTAGCCATTTGCTGAGGTTTTTGTGTCTCAATCAACAACCAATACCAATATTACTGTCGTAAAGTGTCCTACCTGTAAAACTGAAGTGGTTTGGGGTGAGCAGAGTCCATTTCGTCCTTTTTGCTGCAAACGCTGTCAATTGATCGATCTTGGCGAATGGGCGGAAGAAGAAAAATCTATTCCAGGCGCACCTGATCTATCAGATTCAGATGGCTGGTCTGACGATATGGGTTACTAACAGTATGGATAAAAAGCAAGTTTGGATTGCGGCAGGCATTATTTTAGATACAGAGAAAAAGCATATTTTCATTACCCGCCGTGCCGATAAAGCGCATCAAGGTGGCTTATGGGAGTTTGCTGGCGGAAAAGTAGAAACAGGTGAAACAGCAAAGCAAGCGGTTATCCGTGAACTGCAAGAAGAAGTCGGTATTCATGCCACTGACGTTGAACCTTTTATTAGCCTTGCTCATGATTATTCAGATAAATCATTAAAGTTTGATTTCTTTCTGATCCATCAATTTGATGGCGAAGCCTTTGGTAAAGAAGGTCAACCGGGGGAGTGGGTCGCTATCAATGCACTTGCTGATTACCCTTTCCCTGATGCTAATCAAGCTGTACTCGATAAAATACAGCAGTCTTTCGCTTAATAAATTAGCTGAAGATCCACTAGAATCTACATCATTAGCCTTGATTTTCAGCCAATAAAAAAGTCGCCCTAGAGCGACTTTTTTAGTATCTACAATAAGAACAATCTTAATTGATCTTACCGTGACATTGCTTGTACTTCTTACCAGAACCACAAGGACAAGGCTCATTACGACCTACTTTACGCTCTTCACGCTCGTAAGTACCTTGTTGAGCTTCAGGCTCTTCTGATGACTCATCAGTGATTTGGCTTTCTGCACTTTGATGCTGGAACTGTTGACGACGTGCTAGCATTTCTGCCATTTGACGACGCTCTTCTTCCATGCGATCAACTTCTTCCTGCTGCTGTACACGTACCTTACTTAAGATAGAAACAACATCACTCTTCAAGTTATCTAGCATTTCTTCAAACAGTTCAAACGATTCACGCTTGTATTCCTGCTTAGGGTTCTTCTGTGCATAACCACGTAAGTGAATACCTTGACGCAAGTGATCCATTGCCGCTAAGTGTTCTTTCCATAGCGTATCAAGGTTCTGTAACATCACTGTTTTCTCGAAGTTACGTAGCACTTCAGCACCAACAACTGATTCTTTCTCACGGTAAACTTCAAGCGCTTTTTCCACAATGCGCTCACGAAGTGCTTCTTCGTAAAGTTTATCTTCGGTATCAAGCCAGTGTTGAATTGGTAACTCAAGATCGTAATCATCTTTCAGGCGAGTTTCTAGCCCTTTGATATCCCACATTTCTTCAAGCGATTGTGGTGGAATATAGCTATCCATTAATGCATTTAGCACGTCTTCACGGTTGTGCTCAATCATTTCGCTGATATCTTCAGCATGCATTAATTCATCACGTAATTCGTAAACCACTTTACGCTGATCGTTAGCAACATCATCAAATTCAAGTAACTGCTTACGAATATCAAAGTTACGACCTTCAACTTTACGTTGCGCGTTCTCGATAGCCTTTGATACCCAAGGGTGCTCAATCGCTTCGCCTTGCTCCATACCTAACTTCTTCATCATGCCTGAAACACGATCTGAAGCGAAGATACGCATTAAGCCATCTTCCATAGATAAGTAGAAACGAGAAGAACCTGCATCCCCCTGACGACCCGCACGACCACGTAGCTGGTTATCGATACGACGAGATTCGTGACGCTCAGTACCAATGATGTGCAAGCCACCTGACGCTAAGACTGCATCATGTTTTTCTTGCCATTTGGTTTTGATCTTCGCGATTTGATCATCAGTTGGATTATCGAGTTTTTCAACATCAGTCTTCCACGAACCACCCAGCATGATATCGGTACCACGACCGGCCATGTTAGTTGCAATAGTTACCGCACCCGGCGCACCCGCTTCTGCGATAATATCCGCTTCTTTTTCGTGGAATTTTGCGTTTAGTACGTTATGTTTAATGCCTTCTTTCTTAAGCGCATTAGACAGTAACTCTGATTTTTCAATCGATACTGTACCCACCAAACAAGGCTGACCGTTTTGTACACGCTCTTTGATATCTTGGCTAATTGCAGCAAACTTTTCAGTTTCTGTCATGTAAACCAAGTCACCGTTATCGATACGCGCCATTGGACGGTTAGTAGGAAGTACAACCGTATCTAGACCGTAGATAGACTGGAATTCAAACGCTTCAGTATCAGCCGTACCTGTCATACCAGAAAGCTTATCGTATAAACGGAAGTAGTTCTGGAAAGTAATCGATGCTAACGTTTGGTTCTCGTTTTGGATCTTCACGCCTTCTTTCGCTTCAACGGCTTGGTGAAGACCTTCTGACCAGCGACGACCCGGCATGGTACGACCAGTGTGTTCATCAACGATGATCACTTCGTCATCTTGAACGATGTAATCAACGTCTTTTTCAAAGAGTACGTGTGCACGTAAACCCGCATTTACGTGGTGCAACAAGCTAATGTTTGCTGGAGAGTACAAGGTATCGTGCTCTGCCATTAAGCCATTTTTAATCAATAGCTCTTCAACAAACTCCTGACCATTTTCAGTTAAATAAGCTTGCTTCGATTTTTCATCGACTGTGTAGTGACCTTCACCACGGTACTCCTCACTATCTTCTTTATCTTGACGAACTAGTAAAGGAATTAATTCATTGATCTTAATGTACATTTCAGAGCTGTCTTCAGCAGGACCTGAAATGATAAGCGGAGTACGTGCTTCATCGATTAAGATGGAGTCAACTTCATCGACTACTGCGAAGAAACGTTCGCGTTGAACACGATCTTCTGGACGGAATGCCATATTATCGCGCAAGTAGTCAAAGCCAAATTCGTTATTTGTTCCATAAAGGACATCTGCGGCATACGCTTCTTTTTTTGCCGGTGGTGACATATTAGGAACATTTACACCTACAGTCATGCCGAGGAATTCAAATAACTCACGGTTAGTTTCGGCATCACGTGCTGCTAGGTAATCGTTCACGGTTACGATATGAACGCCTTTACCTGTTAAAGCATTTAAGTATGAAGGAAGAGTTGCTGTCAGAGTTTTACCTTCACCGGTACGCATTTCTGCAATTTTACAATCATTCAATACCATACCGCCAAGCAGCTGGACATCGAAGTGGCGCATACCGTAAATACGCTTGGATGCTTCACGAACGGTCGCGAAGGCTTCTGGTAGTAGTTGATCTAGCGTTTCACCTTGCTCTAAACGCTCACGAAATTCAGCTGTTTTTGCTTTCAGCTCATGATCTTGTAGGCTTTCAAATTGAGGCTCTAGCTTATTGATTTGATCAACAATTTTGCGCATACGACGCAGAGTGCGGTCGTTACGGCTACCGATAACTTTAGTCAGTAGTTTTGATAACATGGCGATGCCGTTTT
The DNA here is from genome assembly GCF_003026135.1 of Photobacterium sp. GB-36. Taxonomy (NCBI): domain Bacteria; kingdom Pseudomonadati; phylum Pseudomonadota; class Gammaproteobacteria; order Vibrionales; family Vibrionaceae; genus Photobacterium; species Photobacterium sp. GB-36. The sequence goes on from NZ_PYNY01000005.1 coordinate 130,098, forward strand.
CTCTTTGTTATATCAGCGTATCTATTGCTGAATCGCTTAATCTGGTTTCATTCTCTGGGGGACCGTAAGCAATCCCTGTCCCACTAGAATCGCCACAATGGTGACTAAGAGGATAATCCTGAAACTGTGTCATACTAATATTGCGTCATGAAAACCACTTTTCAAGGGGGGCTTCATCAATAACCATCACCAAATAAAACGAGATGGCAATTTAACGCTTAAATACAACGCTGGCAGTAACAACATTTGCAGGTACATCTTTCAAGATATATTAACCTATATGAGTGATATAATAAGTCATATTAGTGTCATCGCCTATGAGAAAAGCAGGCTTAACACTTTTTATATTCGCAAAATTAGGATCATATCCGCAATTTTTCAACTTTGAGCAACATCATTACTTAGGATCACAGACGATGAGAGATCACCGTCCCCAAACTACCGGGGATCTTTTAGAGCAAACTGGGCTTAATAATATTCAACAACGAGCTATCGCATTAAGCCAGTTAAATACCGCGGTAAAGCAGCATATCAATTGTGCTGAACATTGCCGTGTGAGTAATTATCGTCAAGGTATTTTAATTGTAGAAACCGAATCTGCAGCTTGGTCGATGCGTCTTAATTACGAACGCCACACTTTGATGATGAAGTTACGAGAAACGCTATTGCCTAAGTTGCAAGATATTGAAATAAAAGTGAACCCTTCTCTTGCTGCAGTACAGAAGCAGCAACAAGAAAAAATACCCGATATTATACAAAAGCCCATCACAGAAGTTGCTGCTCAGCACCTCTTAGCAACGGCCGCAACCGCGCCAGAAAAAGTAAAAAAACGCTTAGAACGCCTTGCTTTATTAGCACAAAAACAAAAACGTTAGTGTAAATAAAACCAGATACAAAAACGCCGAGCAACTGCTCGGCGTTTTTTAATTCTTTTCGCATTTGGTATTAAGCAAGAACCATTCCTGGTTGAGCAAAAGTAACCGGTACCTGCTGCTCATCTTCAAAAGTGGACCATTCATAGGCTTCTTGATCAGCAAGTACTGCACGTAATAACTGGTTGTTTAATGCATGTCCTGATTTATAAGCACGCATTTCACCAATAATGTTATGACCACACATGTAGAGATCACCAATGGCATCCAATACTTTATGAGTCACTAACTCATTGTCAAAACGCAAACCATCATCATTAAGAATACGATAATCATCCAGTACAATAGCGTTATCGAAACTACCACCTAAACATAAGTTTTGTGATTGTAAGTATTCGATATCACGCATGAAACCAAAGGTTCGAGCGCGACTGATATTTTTAACAAAAGACTTACTTGAAAAATCTAACACTAGACGCTGCTGATCTGATTCAATCGCAGGGTGGTTAAACTCGATAGCAAAATCCAGACGGAAACCGTTATAAGGAACGAGCTCCGCCCATTTGTCGCCATCTTCAATGCGAACAGGTTTTTTGATACGTAAAAAACGCTTAGGCGCATTCAACGTTTCAATGCCTGCAGATTGAAGCAGGTAGATAAATGGGCTCGCGCTACCATCCATAATAGGAATTTCAGGTGCGTTAACTTCGATAATCACGTTATCGATACCCATACCTGCTAGTGCTGCATTCAAGTGCTCAACCGTTGAAATACGCACGCCCTCTTCATTTACAAGAGCTGTACATAACATGGTATCACGCACAGAATCTGCATTTGCAGGAAAATCCACAGGAGGATTTAAATCTGTACGACGATAAATCACGCCTGTATTAGCGGCTGCAGGACGCAGAATAAGCGTCACTTTACGTCCAGAGTGGAGACCCACACCAGTCGTTTGCACAATGCTTTTAAGTGTACGTTGTCTGATCATCTGCTCATATCTCAACTGTTAAACAAACTTTTGTCACAAGCAACAAGGCTAAATAACACCCATTATCAGGCACAATTACGCGAAATGGGCATAAATAATACCATAAGCTACTAAATATCCAAAATAATTTGACATAGGCTAAGTGAGTGCCTTTAAACCAATCGTTAAAGGCACTAATAAGTTACTGATTATGTTGCGATAAAACCAAATATTTCAATACCGATATATTTAGTCTCATTGAGTTTTTATATACTCAATCAGCATCACCTATTAACTATAGATATTAGTCAGCTTGTTTACGCAAAAATGCAGGAATATCTAAGTAATCATGATCAGCTTGTGGCTTAGCTGCCGTCGCTTGACCATCATTATTAGTTACTGTTTTTTCTTCAGCAACAACTGTTTTTTCTTGTGCTACTGTCGCTTGAACAGGCTTAGATGAAGTCACTAGCGTAATATCCGCTTTCACTTCTTTACCAATACCTGTAGCAACAACTGTTACACGCAGTTCATCAGTCATATCTGGGTCTAAAGATGTACCGATAACAACAGTTGCGTTATCAGAAGCGAATGCTTTCACTGTGTTACCCACAGTTTCGAATTCGTCTAGACGCATGTCCATACCGGCAGTGATGTTAACAAGGACACCACGTGCACCCGCTAGATCGATATCTTCAAGTAGTGGACTAGAAATTGCCATTTCAGCCGCTTCTTCAGCACGGTCGTCGCCAGAAGCAACACCGCTACCCATCATCGCATGACCCATTTCAGACATTACTGTACGTACGTCAGCAAAGTCGACGTTGATCATACCAGGGCGTGTGATTAGCTCAGCAATACCTTGAACAGCGTTCTTAAGAACGTCGTTTGCTTTAGCAAAAGCGTCAAGCAATGTGATTCCACGACCAAGTACTTTTAGTAGCTTTTCGTTTGGAATCGTAATCAATGAATCAACATGCTTAGAAAGCTCATCGATACCTTGCTCAGCAAAAGCCATACGCTTCTTACCTTCGAAGCTAAATGGTTTAGTCACCACCGCAACAGTAAGAATACCTAGCTCTTTTGCCACTTCAGCAATGATTGGAGCAGCACCTGTACCAGTACCACCACCCATACCAGCAGCAATGAAGATCATATCAGAGCCTTCTAGCTCTTTTTTGATTGCTTCACGGTCTTCTAGTGCAGAATCACGACCTACTTGTGGGTTAGCACCCGCACCCAAACCTTTAGTGATATCACCACCGATTTGAATAACTGTACTTACGCTTGTTTTACGTAGTGCTTGTGCATCAGTGTTAACACTAATGAACTGCACGCCTTCGATAGATTCACGTACCATGTGATCGACAGCATTACCGCCGCCGCCGCCAACGCCAATGACCTTAATTACCGCTTCATCAGACATTTCCATCATCGGTTCAAACATGTGTTCTCTCCGTTATCCTGTTCGCATCAGGTTTAAAATTCTTTTTTTAACCAACCACTAATTCGTGAAAATAAACCAGTAACTGAACGTTTCGGTTCTAATTCATTTTCATCAAATGATTGACTGTCCTTTCCGTAATGCAGTAAGCCTACTGCAGTTGCATAAGTTGGGGCCTGAACATAGTCAGTTAAACCACTTAACTCTAAAGGTTGGCCAATACGCACTTGGTGACGGAACACCCGTTCTGCACATTCTGTCAAACCTTCCATTTGTGCAGCGCCCCCGGTTAGGACGATGCCCGCAGCTAAGTGGTGTTTAACACCCGCTTCACGCAACTGTTCTTGTACTGTTAACAGCTTTTGATTAACCAGCCCCAGCAATTCGCTGTAACGAGGCTCTATCACTTCTGCTAGTGTTTGGCTTTGTAAGCTACGAGATGGTCGACCTCCAACACTTGGGACATCAACCTTAGCATCTTTACTCACCAATTCACTCAGCGCACAGCCGTATTTCACTTTAATATCTTCAGCGTCACCCGGCGGTGTACCAAATGCATAAGCAATATCACTGGTTACTACATTACCCGCATACGGAATTACTGCCGCATGTCGTAATGCACCACCAGACCAAATAGCAAGATCCATCGTACCGCCGCCGATATCGACAACACATACGCCGAGCTCTCGCTCATCCGGTGTCAGTACAGCATAGCTTGATGCTAATCCTGAAAAAATCAGATGATCAACTTTCAAGTCACAACGCTCTACTGCTTTAACGATGTTTTTCGCCATGTCATTGTGACACGTGATCAAATGAACACTGGCTTCCATACGAACTCCTGATAAACCAACAGGGTTTTTAATCCCCTCTTGATAATCAATAGCAAACTCCTGAGGAATTACATGTAAAGTTCGTTGTTCATCGCTTAATTTTACTGACTTCGCCGTATGAATAACATTATCGACGTCGTCTTGTGTCACTTCTTTTTCAGAAATTGGCACCATGCCTTTTTCTGTTTGGCAACTAATATGTTTACCTGATAACGACAAGTACACGGAACTGATTTGGCATTCAGCCATTAATTCAGCTTTATCAACGGCTCGTTGTACTGATTTAACAACAGATTCAAGGTCATTGACCCCGCCTTTGTCCATTCCGCGTGACGGACTGCTTCCCATTCCGATAACATTCACCGTGTTATCGGGCAGCACTTCCCCAACCAAAGCCGTAACTTCGGATGTGCCGATATCAAGACCAACGATAAGTTTTTGATCTGCAGCCTTAGTCATTAACACACGCTCTTATTTGGTATCCGATACATGAGCATCATGTTCCGGTATTGTTTTCCAACCCACAGCTGCGCCAGTATCATAACGCAAATCCACATATTTTATCGGTTTATTCAGTTTTACTAATTCTGGATAAATTTCGATAAAACGCTTAAGACGCTCCATTCGAGCCTCTCGGCCCAAGTCAAGCGTAATGCCATTGGCTAATAAGATTCGCCAAGCTCGACGTTCATTTAATGATAACGACGCGATACTTAAGCCAGCGTTCTTCAGTAAGGGACGCATTTCTCGCAATGCAGCTAATACTTCTTCACTGCTAGCCTCAGGGCCAGAGAGGTTAGTAAGGTTTAAATCTGCAACTTGCTCAGCAGGCGCTTTAAATACTTGGCCCTCTTTATTAACCAAATATTTATGATCCCATTGCGCTACTGGTTGGTTTTCTACAATGAAAACTTTGATCGTATCAGGCCATTGTTTTCGTACTGCAGCATGAGCAACCCACGGCAGTGCCTCTACATGAGCCTGAATAGTATTAACATCTTGGGTCATGAAAGTACCAAGATGATCAATTGTTAATATCGTCTGGCGTACATTGTCTTTGGTTAGATAATGCAATTGTCCTTGAATCACTAATTGTGACAAGGGCAGTCGGTTAGTATCTGTCATCCAGCTTTTTGTTGCACTGAATAACCAAACCGTAAAACCAATGACAAAGAGGAAAAACGCCAATCCACCCCAGCGCGACCACTTTTTTGGCGATGGGTGTATATACTCTTGGTCTACGACTTCTTCAGTCATTGTTTACTCTTCGCTTTACTCATTCAGCTTCACCTTACCATATAGGTATAAATTAGCTGACAGCTATCTCAGATGTTATAAGCAAAGTTAAACGATTATACCGAGCAACTCGACCCACTCCAACACTCATGAGGCGTTTTATGTACACAACCTGAGAATAATTTTGTATATATCTACCAAAATATCGAAAAAAACAAAATAACTGGCTATTGTCTACACAATCTATAGCCAGCTATTATCATTTTCGACGTATACATGTTGCCATATACTAATTTATACGTCTTTTTTCATCGTCTCGATATTCAACTTCATTTCTGCTAGCTGACGCGCTATTTTGCCGACATCACCTGCACCTTGTGTCAAAACTAAATCATCATTTTGAATAATATTTGCAAGAATGGCTGGCAACTCTTCGGCTTCAGGTACGAAAATAGGATCAATTTTGCCACGAGAGCGAATAGTACGACATAACGCTCGACCATCAGCTCCAGCAATAGGTGCTTCACCAGCAGAATAAACATCAAGCATCACTAATACATCCACTTGATCGAGGACGTTTGCAAAATCATCATAGAGATCACGAGTTCGACTATAACGGTGAGGCTGGAAAATCATCACTAAGCGTTTATCCGCCCACCCAGCACGTGCAGCTTGAATCGTTACATCCACTTCGCTTGGGTGATGACCATAATCATCCACCAGCATTACGTTACCATTGCCCGTTTCAAACTCCCCTAAATGATCAAAACGTCGACCCGTCCCCTCAAACTCAATTAACGCGCGCATGATAGCATCATCATCAACGCCTTCTTCTGTAGCAACAGCAATCGCTGCCGTTGCATTTAAAGCATTATGCTTACCGGGCATATTCAGGGTGATATTAAGCGCTGGTTTATCTTTGCGTAATACAGTGAAATGACCTTGCTGTCCTGTTTGCGTATAATTTGTAATGCGAACACCTGCGTCTTCTGCAAAACCATAAGTTAGCATTGGACGACCCACACGCGGCAGTAATTCACGTACCACAGGATCATCAATACACATTACCGCCAACCCGTAAAATGGTAGGTTATGTAGGAAATCAATGAAGGTTTGCTTTAATACTTCAAAATCGCCGCCATAAGTATCCATATGATCAGCTTCAATGTTAGTGACCACACACACCATAGGTTGAAGATGCAAGAAAGAGGCATCACTTTCATCTGCTTCTGCGATTAAATAACGACTGCAACCTAAACGTGCATTAGTACCTGCACTTTTTACTAAGCCACCATTAACAAACGTTGGATCTAAGCCAGCTTCAGAATAAATCTGTGTCGTTAATGCTGTCGTTGTTGTCTTACCGTGCGTACCAGCAATAGCGATACCATGACGATAGCGCATTAGTTCTGCTAACATTTCAGCACGGCGTACAACAGGAATTCGCAATTCAGTCGCCGCCATCAGCTCAGGGTTTTCTTTGCTAATTGCCGTAGAAGCAACAACAACGCTAGCACCTTGAATATTTTCAGCTGAATGACCAAAAAAGATCTCTGCACCTTTCGCTGTCAAACGGTTTGTTACAGCATTCGGCGCAATGTCAGAACCACTAATACGGTAGCCTTCGTTTACAAGTACTTCAGCAATACCGCTCATACCTGCACCACCAATGCCAACAAAGTGAATTCGCTCAACACGGCGCATCTCTGGCACCATTGTACGAATTTTTGCTAATTGCTGGTTATCCAGTTTATTCATCACTTTGTTCCCGTATTAATTTTTTACTAGTGATTTAATCACGTTAGCTACTCGTTCATCGGCATCGATAATAGCAGCTTCTCGTGCAGCACACGCCATTGTTTCAAGCGTATGACGATCTAATTGTTGAATTTCATTCGCTAAACTTGACGCCGTCAAATCCATTTGCTCAATCATTTTTGCAGCGCCACATTGCACCAAATGATCGGCATTGAGTGCTTGTTGACGATCTTTGTGCATAAATGGAATAAAGATGGCACCAACACCGGCAGCAGACAATTCAGAAACTGTTAGCGCCCCAGAGCGACAAACCACTAAATCAGCCCAACTATAAGCGGCAGCAACATCATCAATAAACTCAGTAACTTTGTGAGGTGTGGTGGTTTGTTCGTTATAAGCTTGTTCTGTTGATTGCTGGCTACCTTTACCTGCTTGGTGCCAAATGGTAACGCTATCGCCTAACACCTTTGCCACTTCAGGCATGGTTTGGTTCAAAATACGTGCACCCTGACTGCCGCCCATCACCAAAATACGAATCGGCCCTGTACGCTCTGAAAATCGTTCTGCAGGAGCTGGTAGAACTGTCACATCATGGCGAACAGGATTGCCCACAACGTCTTTATTTGGAAATGCGCCAGGAAAGGCTTGTAGTACTTTAGCGGCAATTTTTGACAGCCACTGATTCGTTAAACCTGCTACGGCATTTTGCTCATGCAATACAACAGGAACACCTGATAACCAAGCCGCAACACCGCCAGGACCGCTAACATAACCTCCCATGCCAAGTACAACATCAGGCTGCCATGCTTTAATATATTTACGGGCTTGTAAAATAGCCCCCACAATCTTAAATGGTGCAGTCAGTAAACGCAGTACACCTTGACCACGTAACCCTTTCACTTTGATGAAATCGATTTCAATGCCATGCTTAGGCACTAAATCGGCTTCCATACGATCTGCGGTACCTAACCAGCGGATCTCCCACCCCTGTTGTTGCAATTTTTGTGCAACAGCAAGACCAGGAAAAACATGACCGCCAGTACCACCCGCCATTACTAATAAACGTTTATTCTTTGCCATGAGCGTCTTTTTTATCATTATTTAATTGAGTAGGCTCACTAAGTAAAGCCTCAGGATCGATAGCAACTTGCTGCACCGCTCCGTCCATATTATCAAGCGCTTCATCATCAATTTCAGCCGGCTCTGCTGACTCAAATTTCTCCGCGACGCGCTGCTCAAAATCAATACGAATCAGAATGGCAACCGCAGCTGCCATAATAAATAAACTGGAACCACCGTAACTGATAAGTGGTAGCGTTAGACCTTTAGTTGGAACAATACCTGCAGCAGCACCAACGTTAACAAGGGTTTGGAATGCAAACCAAAAGCCAAAGCCAAATGCCAGAAATCCACCAAACAGCAAACCACTTTCAAGACATTTACGACCAATCATTAAGGCCTTGTAAACCAGCGCAAACAGTAAACACAGTACAACAATAACGCCAGCTAAGCCTAACTCTTCAGCTAATACCGCAAATACAAAGTCTGTGTGCGCTTCAGGAAGATAAGCCAACTTTTGAATTGAATTACCTAAGCCTTGTCCAAACCATTCACCACGACCAAATGCCATTAATGACTGAGTGAGCTGATAACCACTACCGTAAGGATCTTGCCATGGGTTAAGAAATGACGTTACGCGGCGCATACGATAGGGTTCTAAAACGATCAGAAAGGCAATACCCACAAGAGCGGTACCTAGCATCATCAAAAATTGCCAAAGTTTTGCACCAGCGATAAATAGCATACCGATAGTGGTAACGAACATTACTACCGATGAACCTAAATCGGGCTGCATCAGCAATAGCACACAAAGAATCCCCAAGACGGCAAGCGGTTTTAAGAAGCCAATGAAGCTACCGCGCACTTGGTTATATTGTCTGACGAGGTAACCGGCAAGAAATATGAATAAAGAGAGCTTGGCAACCTCGGCAGGCTGAAGGTTAAATATGCCTAATGGGATCCAACGTGCAGCACCATTAACTGAACGACCAATGATTAACACAACGGCGAGTAAAATTATGGATACCAACAACATAGGGAAACTATATTGCTTCCATTTAGCTAATGGTATTTGCAATACAATGGCAGCAATAAAAATTGCACCACAAAGAAAAAACGCATGACGATAGGCAAAATAAAATGGAATACCTGTAAGGCGTGTCGCAACAGGAATAGAAGCCGATGTCACCATCACCAGGCCTGTGATCATCAATGCAATAGCGATCCAAACCAATTGGCGGTCATACAAACAGGGCTTACTAGGCTTAATAAACCAGCCCCCCACAGCGGCAAATCCATTACGGATCATTTTTAACATCAAATATTTCCTGAAACCGAATCTTGTAACTGAATCGCTTGTTCAACAAAAGCATCACCACGTGCCATGAAGTTGGCAAATTGATCCCAACTAGCACAAGCAGGCGATAATAAAACCATATCTCCAGATTGAACGGTGCGGCTAATACAGACCATAGCTTCACTCATGGTTTCAACACTGATGACGTTATCAACAACATCGTTAAATAAGTGTCGATCACGACCAAAGCTATACAACTGTACGTTTAAGTCAGCTAAAACCGGTTTTAGTTCACTGAACTCGGCTCCTTTACTATCGCCGCCCATCAATAGATGCAATTTGCCCTCAAGTTGCAAACCATTCAGCGCAGCTAACGTGCTTGCAAGGTTCGTGGCTTTTGAATCATTAACCCATCGAACACCATGACGATTAACCGCAAGTTGGCAACGATGCGCAAGGCCGGTATAACGTTGCATTGCACGACATGCTGCATCACGCGGGATCCCTGCTGCATCAGCAAGTGCAAGTGCTGCTAAACAGTTGGCAACATTGTGGCGGCCAACTAAAGCAATATCAGCCACAGCCATTACAGCTTCACCGTTCACCGCTAGCCACTCTTTGCCATTCACTAAGACAATGCCATAATCTTGATCATCAAAACCAAAGCTTGTCATTGCACCACTAAATTGAGTCGGTTTGGTTGCTAAATCATCACGATTGAAAACAGCCAGCTTTGCGTGATCAAAAATACGCATCTTTGCTTGGCTATATTGTGCTAAACCGCCAGGGTAGCGATCCATGTGATCTTCTGAAAGATTTAAGTAAACAGCGGCTGTTAACTCAAGAGAAGTCGTCGTTTCTAACTGGAAGCTCGAAAGCTCTAATACATAAAGTGCATGTTGTTGCGCCAGCATATCAAGGGCTGCAAAGCCAATATTACCGCCAACACCGACATCAATACCGGCTTCTTTCGCCATTTCACCGACTAAGCTCGTTACGGTACTCTTACCATTTGAGCCAGTAATTGCCACAACAGGTTTATCAACTTCACGCGCAAACAGCTCAATGTCACCAACAATTTCAACACCCGCTTCTGCTGCAACGACAAGCTCTGGCGTTGCTAGTGCAATACCAGGGCTTGTAACGATCAAATCCGCAGACAATAACCATTCACTATTCCATTGACCGCTACATAGCTCAACAGAATCTGGCAATTGATCTTGGCCGGGCGGATTGTCACGAGTATCAATGACTTTAATGGTCAGTGACTGTGGTAGACGCATTAAATGATTGACAACAGATAACCCTGTCATACCTAGACCGATAACAACGATCGTATTCACACCAGCCAAGCCTTTCATTTTTAACGAACCTTAAGCGTTGCTAACGCAATCAATACCAACATCAGTGTAATAATCCAAAAGCGCACAATAACACGTGGCTCTGGCCAGCCTTTTAACTCGTAATGGTGATGGATAGGCGCCATACGGAAGATACGTTGGCCACGTAGTTTGTATGATCCTACTTGTAGAATTACCGATACGGTTTCCATTACAAACACACCACCCATGATCACAAGTAGTAGCTCTTGGCGAACAAGCACAGCAATCGTACCCAGTGCGCCACCTAATGCTAATGAGCCCACATCGCCCATAAAGACTTGTGCTGGGTAGGTGTTAAACCATAAGAAACCAAGACCGGCACCAACGATAGCAGTACATACAATCACTAGCTCGCCAGCATCTTTGATGTACGGAATATGAAGGTATTCGGCGTAGTTAAAGTTACCTGTAGCCCATGCAATAAAAGCAAGGCCTGCCGATACCATGACGGTCGGCATGATCGCCAAGCCGTCAAGACCATCAGTTAAGTTAACGGCGTTACTGGTACCGACAATCACAAAGTAAGTCATAACGATGTAGAACAAACCTAGTTGTGGCATAACATCTTTAAAGAAAGGCACCACAAGCTGAGTCGCAGCCGTGTCTTTACCGTATGCATATAGTGCAAATGCGACAACAAGTGCAATCGCTGATTGCCAGAAGTACTTCCAGCGCGCAATCAAACCGTCCGTGTTTTTACGAACAACTTTACGGTAATCATCAACAAAACCGACTGCACCATAACCCAACATGACAACCAATACAGCCCAGACATAAGGGTTAGTTAAGTCACACCAAAGCAATACAGTAAACGTTATTGCTGCTAGGATCATGATACCGCCCATCGTTGGAGTACCACGCTTGCTAAAGTGTGATTCAGGACCTTCATTACGTACGACTTGACCAATTTGCAACATTTGCAAACGGGCAATCATCCGAGGCCCCATCCATAACGAAAACAGCAACGCTGTTAGAATACTCATGATCGCTCGGAATGTTAGGTATTCGAACAATCGGAAAAAAGGGAGTGTTGACTGAAATTGTTCAGCTAACCAGTAAATCATTATTTATCTTCCTGCAAGGCTGCAATTACGTCTTCCATCTTTGAACTTCTTGCACCTTTTACTAGCACAGTGACAGTCTCAATATCAGGTTGACGAGAATATTGTTGTAATTGTTGTTTCAGTGACATGATTAGCGAATCTTTATCACTGAAGTGTTGTCCTTGATTGAGCTCACTAACCACAGCGCTTGAGTGACCAAACGTCATCACACAATCAAGCTGTTTTTCTAGAGCATATTCGCCCACTTCTCGGTGTAGATTATCACTTTCTTCACCCAGTTCAGCCATATCGCCAAAAATGAAGTAGCGCTTACCTTCAAAGCTTGCTAACACATCAATCGCAGCTTTTACCGCAGCAACACTGGCGTTATAGGTATCATCAATCAGACGTAACCCTGCATGAGGCTCTGTAATATCAAGACGACCTTTTACATTCGCCATGGTTTCTAGCCCAGCTTTAACATCAGCTAATGTCGCCCCTAAGGAGACGGTTAACGCCGCAGCAGCTAATGCATTTGACACATTATGCATACCCGCAAGTGCTAAATTAATCTCGATCTTGCCGATTGGGGTGCACATTGTAAAACAGGCTAACCCTTGAGTGGTAATCTTTATCTTCTCGGCAAAATAATCCGCTTGATGCGAGTCTGTCGAGAATGTTAATACTTGATGATCTGCTAATAGTGGCTGCCATAACGCTAAATCATTCGATTCGAGATTAATAATCGCAGTACCGTTTTCTACCAACCCTTCGAAGATTTCACCTTTGGCTTTTGCTACACCTTGTAACGAGCCGAAGCCTTCTAAATGCGCAGCTGCAATATTATTAATCAACGCTACATTAGGCTTAACTAAATTTGTGGTATACGAGATTTCATTTTGATGATTAGCACCAAGCTCAATAACTGCATATTGATATTCAGGCGTTAAACGCAATAACGTCAGTGGCGCACCAATGTCATTATTAAAATTACCAGCGGTTGCTAAGACTTGACCTTTATTAGCCAAAATCGCAGCAGACATTTCTTTTACCGTTGTTTTACCGCAACTTCCAGTTAATGCTAATGTCTTTAAGCTATACTTTTCAGTCATTTGTGCTTTAAGCCATGCACCCATCATTCCTAAAGCAATGCGTGTATCACTAACCACTAACTGTGGTAATTCAACCGGTAAGGGTTTACTTACCAACAGCGCTTTTGCACCATTATCCTTCGCTGTTTGACAAAAATCATGAGCATCAAAACGCTCACCTTTTAACGCGATAAATAACGTTTCTGATGGGATATTACGTGTATCTGTCGATACTGCAGCAATTGCAACATCAGCGCCAATTAACTCGGCATTTAATGCCGATGCAAGCTGACTTAGTTGAACGTCAATCATGCCAACTCCTTTAATAATGCAGCTACCGTTTCGCGGTCAGAATAATGAATAGTGCGATCAGCGAGAATTTGATAATCCTCATGCCCTTTACCTGCCACTAAGATAATATCTTGGCAAGAAGCGTGAGTAAGTGCATGACGACAAGCCGTTTCACGATCATGAATAATAGTCGCGGATTCTGGAGAAATAAGACCAGCAAGCATATCGTCAACAATATCTTTAGGATCTTCACTGCGAGGATTATCGTCAGTCAGAATAATTTGATCTGCAAGGCGCTCGGCAACTTCAGCCATCATAGGGCGTTTACCGCTATCACGATCACCACCACAACCAAAAATACACCATAACTTACCGTCACAATGCACACGTAGTGCTTGCAATGCTTTCTCTAACGCATCCGGCGTATGAGCATAATCGACCACCATCATAGCTTTGTCAGTGTCTTGAAAAACTTCCATGCGTCCAATTACTGCTTGTAATTGGGGGGCTTTTTCAAGTAAATCCGCCATTGAATGGTTTGTCGCGAGTAATGTGGCTAATGCTAACAACAAGTTGGTGGCATTAAATGAACCAACCAAAGGCGCAGTAAACTTACCTTGTCCCCAACTCGAGTCAAACTCAATGGTCACACCTTGGGTACTGAACTGCACTCCTGTTGCCCACAGCTTTAGCCCTGCATGGTTGACAACCGCTTGTGGATCAATCGCTACCGCCACAGCATTCGGTATATCTTTAAGCCATGACGCCCCGACAGCATCATCTGCATTGATGATCGCAATGCCACTTTGGTGTTCAGTGAACAATGACTTTTTAGCGTCAGCATAATTTTGCATGTTGCCATGATAATCTAAGTGATCACGACTTAAATTGGTAAAGATGCTCGCTTTGAAATGAAGATCACGGATACGACCTTGAACCAATCCATGCGATGAAACCTCCATCGCAGCAAAGTCGGCCCCTTGCTCTACCAGTTGAGCTAAGGTTTGTTGAATTTCAATCGCGCTACCTGTGGTATTAGCAGCAGGTTTTAAATCAACCAACAAACCATTTCCGGTCGTCCCCATCACACCCGCTTTGTAGCCAACAAGGTTCGCCCATTGGGCTAATAATTGACTGATGGTGGTTTTACCATTTGTTCCCGTGACGGCATACAGTGCCAGCTTTTGATCGGGATGATCAAAGAAACGTCCAGCAATTGCGGAAAGCTTATGATTAAGATCCTGAAGGTAAACAATATACACGCCATCTTTAAGCGCTATATCGCCTTCATTAGCGATCCCATCAGCCTCTGCAATAATCGCGCTTGCACCCGCCTTTATCGCCGTATCAATAAATCGACGACCGTCAACAGTATGTCCATTCACCGCTGTAAATAAACTTCCTGCGGTGACTTCTCTACTGTCTAATGTTATCGCGTCAATCTGGCTTTCTGTAAGTTCAAGAGGCAACTTATCAATTGCAAGCCATGGTGATAACAGCGCCCCTAATTTCATCACACTCTTCGACGATGCCATTATTTAGACTCCCTTATCCAGATCAACTTTATGTAACGTATCAGCATCTGGCGGCACATTTAAAATCTGTAAAGCGCTGCCTAATACTTTAGATAGAATTGGCGCAGCAACAGCACCGCCATAGAAAACTTTACCTTTCGGCTCATTAACCATAACGACGATCGCTAAACGTGGTTTACTGATCGGTGCAACACCGACAGTATAGGAGAAATAATCATCACCATAACCACCAGCAATCGCTTTTTTCGCGGTACCCGTCTTCACACCAACACGGTAACCAGGAACAGCTGCACGCCAACCACCGCCACCACCTTTTTTATCGGTGACTGACTCAATCATTAACAAGACTTTTTTAACAATCGCTGGATCGAGCACTTGCTCACCCGGTACGACTCTTTCAGTCTTTAGTATTGATAGTGGTCGCTTAATGCCATACGCACCCAACGTTGTGTAAGCATGCAGCAACTGAATCGGTGTTAACGATAAACCATAACCGTACGCTAACGTCGCACGTTCAATATCAGACCAACGGTAACGGTTAGGGAAGTGGCCTGTTGTTTCACCAATCAAGTTAATACCAGATGGCTCATCAAAACCGACTTTACGATACGTATCAAGGATGTAGTCAACAGGCATTGCGAGTGACAACTTGGTCACCCCGATGTTACTCGATTTTTGTAGAATGCGCTGTACCGTCGCTAACGGTTCAACACGTGAAACATCGGTTATAACCTTACTACCAACGCGGAAATGCTTACTTTGAGGGATCGCAATTAAGGTATGTTCATTCGCAATACCGTGTTTCATCGCGGTATACACGACAAATGGCTTAACCGTAGAGCCCGGTTCAAAAGTATCGGTAATGACGCGGTTACGCATCTTATAGGGTTGACGATCATTGCGATTATTTGGGTTAAACGACGGCGCATTAACCATCGCCAAAATTTCCCCCGTACGCACATCAGATATAGCGATGCTAACTGACGTTGCAGGAATATCCATCACGCCTTCTTTTGCCGCTCGATACGCGACAGCCTGAATTCTCTGATCAATACTGAGCTGTAATGGCTTACCCGGTTGACGCTTTTGTTGAGATATATTTTCAACCACGCGGCCGTAACGGTCTTTACGTACGGTACGTCGACCCGGCTCACCCGTTAACCAACCATCGTAGGTTTTCTCGACACCATCAAGACCATGGCCATCAATACCGGTAAAGCCTAATAAGTGTGCACTAACTTCACCTGAAGGGTAAAAACGACGAGATTCATCTTTTAAGCCAATACCGGGAAGTTTTAATTTATGGACGTAATTTGCCATCGCAGGACTAACTTGACGAGCAAGATAAATAAAGCGGCGATTTTTCTTTGTTTCTAATTCATGTAATAGCCAAGTGCGATCGAGATCCAGTACATCAGCTAATGCATGCCATCGCTCTACATCACTTAAGCCACCATGCTTAAATATTTCTGCAGGGTTTGCGAATACAGCTTGAACAGGCACACTAACAGCCAGCTGTTCACCGTTACGATCAGAGATAATACCGCGCGCAGAAGGCATCAACTTAGTACGTAAAGAACGCGCATCACCTTCTTGAATAAGGCGACCCGGTTCCAGTACCTGAATATAAGCGGCACGAGCAATTAAGCCGAAAAATCCTAACAGGATAAAAATACAAACAACAGTAAAGCGCCATTTAATAAATGGTTTCGCTTTCTTGGTTACGCTATTTTTCGACGTCGAACGATTGAATAATTTCATGTTTATTGGATAACAATTTCACTATCAGCGGATGGTCGTTGCATTTTGAGTTCAGTCTCAGCTAATCGTTCAATACGACTGTGCTCTGCAAGCGAATTTTCTTCGAGGATCTGATTTCGCCATTCCACATCATATCCTTCACGTTCAGTTAACAATTGTTCTTGTTTCACAATTTGCTGGCGTGTGTCATGGGTGATGTACACCACTGACAATGCTGATGCGAGAATAATAAAAGAAAGAATGAGAGGAACAAGCCCGACAGTGACGAGATCACGTCCAATCAGGCGAGCCAGATTCAATGATGATTCTGTAGGTTGCTTCATAGACGCTCAGCCAACCTTAGTACAGAGCTACGCGCTCGTGTGTTATACCCTAATTCATCTTGAGAAGGTTTGATGGCTTTGCCTACCGTTTTAAGTGCAGCGCTACCTAAAGCTTTAATTTGTTCTTCAGTAAGCGGTAAACCTGCTGGAACTTCAGGTCCTTTGCTCTGTTTACGAATAAAGCGTTTTACCATACGATCTTCCAATGAGTGGAAACTGATCACTGATAAACGACCTTCAGGAGCTAAAATATTCACCGCACCGTTTAGCGCTGTTTCAATTTCATCTAACTCACTGTTAATGTAAATACGAATCGCTTGAAAACTACGTGTTGCTGGGTGTTTGTGCTTATCTTTAAACGGCGATACCGCCGCAATTAAGCTCGCTAATTCACGGGTACGTGTTAGTGGCTCTTTTTCTGGGTTTTCACGGTGCTCAACAATACCGCGAGCAATACGCTTGGCAAAACGCTCTTCACCAAACTCTTTTAGTACCCATGCAATATCATCCGCTTCCGCTTCAGCCAACCATTCAGCAGCTGACTGACCCGATGTCGGATCCATACGCATATCAAGCGGGCCATCTCGCATAAAGCTAAAGCCGCGCTCTGCATCATCTAATTGCGGTGATGACACACCTAAATCCAGTAACACACCATCAACACGACCAATTAAATCACGCTCTTCCATGTATTTTTCCATGCCAGAGAATGGGCCATGGATAATTTCGAAGCGAGGATCATCAATCTTCTGAGCTTCAGCAATCGCTTGAGGATCTCGGTCAATGCTGTATAGACGACCATTCTCACCTAAATGAGAAAGAATAAGGCGACTGTGTCCCCCACGGCCAAAGGTACCATCGATATAAATACCGTCGGGTTTAATTGCTAATCCGTCTACAGATTCATTCAGTAAAACGGAAACGTGCTCAAATTGTTCAGACATAAATATAAGTTCAGCTAAAGTGAAAGCTCACTAAGGCGCGATGACTGTGCTATCGCATCCTCAGCCTGAAGGTTGATATCGTGTTCAATTTGCTGTTGCCACAAAGATTCAGACCAAATTTCAAATTTATTGAATTGGCCTACAAGCATGATCTTATCTTGTAAGTGCGCGTATTGTCGTAAGGTAGCAGGAAGTAGAATTCGTCCCTGCCCATCCATATCACATTCACTAGCGTGGCCGAGTAACAAACGTTAAATTCGACGCTCCGCAGGATGAAGGCTTGATAATGTCGCTAACTTCGCTTCAATGTGTACCCATTCATTCATGGGATAGAGCAACAAGCAAGAAAACTGGTGATCAATAGTGCATACGAATAAGCCGTCACAATGATTTGTTACCTCAGCACGATAACGCTTAGGAATCGCAATGCGTCCTTTGTTATCGAGCGATATAACCGTTGCGCCTCTTAACATTCACATGCCCATTCAATGATACTAAAAATCAGCCGTAGTAACCGACTTTTAGCAGAATTAAAAACAAAGAGAATGCGACTGCACCACTTTTCCCCACAAATTCCCACCATAAAGTGTACGTATGAGACAAAAACGATGTCAAGCGTCTGACAGTAATTCAAACAGAGTTCTAACATACTCTGTAGTCATCAAGCGAAAGTTATGTTTATGCGGGAATAAGACGAAAAAAAGGTGGTGTTTGTTATCCAAACACCACCTTCTCTAAATGTAGGGAGTCGGTCGATAAGCCGGGTTTTGTTCCGCTTGCGCGGCGGCAATCATTCGTCTAGGTCTGCAATCGCTCACAGACTCAAGCAACCTACCCGTCCCCAACGCGGGCCGCGCCATTAGGGACCTATTTGGTCTTGCTCCGGGTGGAGTTTACCCTGCCACAAACTATTACTAGCTGCGCGGTGCGCTCTTACCGCACCCTTTCACCCTTACCTGTGCACTATTGCAAGCAATAGGCCATCGGCGGTTTGCTCTCTGCTGCACTTGTCGTGGGCTTGCGCCCCCCAGACGTTATCTGGCACCCTGCCCTGTGGAGCCCGGACTTTCCTCCCCTTCATCAGTCTCCCAAAGGACATCAATGAAGCAGCGATTACCTGACCAACTCCGGCACGGATTGTATAAGACAACGATCACAGTTGCTAGCGAAAAACGAAACAAAATTACAGCCTGACTAAAAAAACAGCAAAAAAAGCTAATTCCCACCAAATCTAGTCATACAGCCCACAAAAAATTAGCAGCCGTTAATTTTATTTTTAGCCTAGGTTTTCTAACCCCCACTTATACAGCGCATTCTTTTTCGCACCGTGAATTTCCGCTGTTAGTGCAGCCGCTTTTTTCAATGGTAATTCTTTGACTAACAAGCCCAGTGTACGTAATGATTCTGCTGATAGTTCTTCTTTTTGCGCGCGATGACCGGCGACTAAAACCACCATCTCACCACGAACACGATTACTGTCTTCAGCAAGCCACTCAATTAACTCTCCTAATGGCGCACCATGGATTGTTTCATAAGTTTTTGTTAACTCACGCGCTAATACTACTTGGCGTTCAGCACCAAGCACGGCTAACATATCACTCAGGGAATCATTAATACGATGTGGCGATTCGTAAAAAATTAACGTACGCTCATCGTTTGCTAACGCTTGAAAACAGTCACGGCGACCTTTACTTTTGGGTGGCAAAAAGCCCTCAAAGCTAAATCGGTCAGACGGTAAGCCTGCACCACTCAAGGCAGTGATCACTGCACATGGGCCTGGTAATGGCACAACTTTTACCCCCGCTTGACGACAGCGATTAACAAGATGATACCCTGGATCACTGATCAGCGGCGTACCAGCATCTGATACCAACGCAATACTGGTACCTGACTGAAGCTTTTCAATCAAGAAGTCAGCTTTTTGCTGCTCGTTATGATCATGAAGCGCAAAGGTGCGGGTTGAGATAGAGAAATGGGATAACAAGCGTGATGTATGGCGAGTATCTTCAGCAGCAATCAAATCTACATTTGCTAACACGTCTAATGCTCGTTGTGTTATATCAGCCAAATTACCGATGGGTGTAGGTACGATGTATAACGTAGCAACATCAACCATGCTTGAATTGGTTTCACTCATTTGTCTTAGATCTCATCTGCAATTAATATCAAGAGTAATTTGTCACAGTTGAATGAATTCAATGCCCAATTTTACCCATAAGCGTAAAAGTGTATCACGACTAATGGCGCCTGTAGCCCTTGCTGTTATTTTAGCAGGCTGTAGCACGCCAAACCTGTACAATCAGCAGGCTCCATTAACGGATATCACTGCGGCAGCCGCTCAAAGCTCAGCCGCCTACCTCAGTAAAGCTCAAGCCAGTAAGGGTGCAGAGCGTATTAACTGGGAAATATTAGCCCTTAAAGCAATGATAGAAGAAGGTAAATGGCAGCAAGCTGACCAACAAGTTACCAAACTATCACAACAATCTATGAGCCCTTTGCAAATTGCTGAATGGCAACTTGCTCGTGCAGCGATCCGCTATCATCAAGGGCAATATCAAGAAGCACTTAATAGTCTAAATTTCCAACCGTCTTGGCAGTTAACGAAAAGTCAGTATCAACGTTATTACACTTTCCGTGCTGAATTATTAGATCAACTTAACCATAAATTTCAAGCCGCGCGTGAACGCAGTAAACTTGATTTTTACTTAAATCGGGATCAAAAAGCAGCCAACTGGAATAACCTGTGGAATGATTTATCTGACTACTCCAACGCACAGCTGAGTAACGCCAAAATTGGTAGTGATGAAGGCGTATTAAAAGGTTGGGTTGAGCTTGCCATGTTAAAAAATAGCGCTAGCCGTCAACCAGGCAAATTAAAAAGCGCAGTTGAGCAATGGTTAAGCCAACATCCGTACCATCCAGCTAATCAATACTTACCCAAAGAACTTGAAGCGGTAATGAACCTTAAAGCCATTAAGCTAGATCGTGTCGCTTTGCTTTTACCATTATCTGGTCGCTTTGCCGCACAAGGTAAAAATGTACGTGATGGCTTTATAGATGCAATGATGGATGATGCTAACAGAAGCGCTGATACCAATCTTAATATCTATGATACAGAAGCAGAACCAATGGCTTCTATCGTGGCAAAATTACAGCAAAATGGCACTCAATTTGTTGTCGGTCCACTGCGTAAGAATAAGATTTCAGAGTTTCAACAAGATAACACCACTCATATCAATACGTTGGCGTTAAATATGCCACCTGAAATTACCAGCAACCACCCTAACGCGTGTTATTTTGCTCTTTCGCCAGAGCAAAGTGCCGAGCAAGCTGCAGAGCATATTTTCAATGAAGGTCATCGTGATCCTGTCGTACTTGTACCATCAAACAGTTATGGTCAGCGAGTAAGTTCTGCTTTTAATCAAGAGTGGACAAGCTTAAATAGTCAACCAGCACAAGTGGCTACATTTGGTGCAAGCGATGAGATACCACAGCAAATCCGTCAGGTATTTGGGCGTGCACCAGGTAGTAAGACAGATGCGATATATATCGTTGCTAGCAAAAATGAATTGATGACTATAAAGCCATTTATTGAAGCATCATTACCACCAAGTGGTAACCCACCACAAATTTATGTTAGCTCTCGAAGTAATCCAGATCGCAAAGGATACTCTCCAGAAATACAAGGCGTAGAAATCGGTGATATTCCACTTCTAATCAATCCACCGGCAAGTTATATGGAGCGTTTCAACCAATTGTGGCCAAATGAAGGTAATACCAGTGTTCGCCTTCATGCTTTTGGTATGGATGCTTACCTTTTAAGTAACGAATTACCACAATTACGTGCGATGAGTGATTACACAACACAAGGTGTTACAGGCAAATTAAGTTCCGATAGCCAATGTGTGATCCATCGTCACATTGACTGGGGTAAATTCACTGCAGACGGTATTCAACCTGAATAAACGACAACAAGGTCAAACTTATGAACGGATGGCGGAACAGTTTCTGTCTCGCCACCGTCTTAAGCTTATCGAACGAAATTTTAGCTGTCGCGGTGGTGAAATTGATTTAATCATGCGACAAGGTAAATGTTTTGTCTTTATTGAAGTAAAATACCGGACACATCGCCATTTCGGTTCGGCTTCAGAAGCGGTGAATTGGCATAAACAACAAAAAATAAAACGCACCGCCCTTTTTTGGTTACAGAAAAATGGCTTTTCAATCGATCAAACCGAATGTCGGTTTGATGTCGTGACAATTGAAGGTCAAGAACACCATATTGAGTGGCATACCAACATCTTAGTTGAAGGTTAATCATGCTAGATAGCATTCGCGAAAGTTTTACCGAAAGTATTCAAACTCAAATTGCAGCAGCAGAAGCACTTCCCGATTCCATCTCAAAAGCTGCCCAAGTCATGGTTCAGAGCCTATTAAACGGCAATAAGATTTTATGTTGCGGTAATGGTGGCTCAGCAGCTAATTCACAACACTTTGCTTCATGTCTTATTAATCGTTTTGAAACTGAGCGCCCAAGCCTTCCCGCTTTAGCATTAACGGCTGACACAACAATTTTGACAGCAATTGCTAATGATTATCACCACGACGAAGTGTTTTCAAAACAAGTGCGCGCACTCGGTCAAGCCGGTGATATTCTGTTTGTATTATCAACCAGCGGTAATAGCAAGAACATTATCAAAGCAATGGAAGCTGCACTTACACGTGATATGACTATCATCGCCTTAACAGGTAAAGATGGCGGCGAAATGGCAGGGTTACTTGGTATACAAGATGTTGAAATTCGTATCCCATCTCAACGTACCGCACGTATTCAAGAAGTCCACTTACTAACAGTACATTGCTTGTGCGATCTTATTGACCAAGTACTCTTCCCGCACCACGAAGGATAATCAATGAACTGGGTATGCCGCCTATTGCTAATTTTTAGCATTGTATTACAAGGATGTTCGAGTTTTTCCACGCAAGATCCACGAGATATAGAACAACATTGGCAAGATCAAAAAGTAGAAATGGATATTTCGGGTCTGGCAAATAGCCGCCAATTTACCCGCTCAATCAGTGCCAACAGTATCTCGCTTAACGGTAAAGTACTACTGATTGGTCAAGCCACTTCTGCCGCTGCAAAAGCACAATTTGCTCAGCAAGTTAAGCATATTGCTAATGTTAAAGATCTGTATAACCAACTTGAAGTGAGACCTTTACTTAGCATAAGTGACATTAGTTATGATGCCTGGCTAACCACCAAGGTAAAATCTCAACTCATCGCGAGCAAGCAGTTAACAGGAGCGGTGATCCAAGTGATCAGCGAAGGGGGGCGAGTCTACCTTTTAGGCTATGTGACGCCACGCCAAAAAGAAATTGCGATCAATATTGCACGGAATATCAATGGCGTTAAAAAAGTTGTGACATTATTCGAACCGAGTCAAAATCGCTAGTCCCCCTTTATCGATATAAAAAAACGCAGCCTATTGGCTGCGTTTTTTTATTAAAGAGAAACTATCTATTTCACAACACGTAAGCTTGGACGACCGCGAGGACGTGGCGGCTCATCGTCAGGATCATCACCGGCAGTTTCAGTTTCACTAACCACGGCAAATGGAGAGCTAGGCTCTGATGCTTCATCAATCATATCTTCGATATCATCAACATCATCAAAGACTGGCATATCTGATTCATAGCTAGGCTCTGGCTCAAACATTGTTCCTGCTCCGTTTTCACGCGCATAAACAGCAAGCACAGCGTACATAGGTACAATAACAGAATGTGGACGACCACTAAAACGCGCATTAAAGCTAACCGCTTCATTACCCAGTTCTAAATTCCCCACAGCACGAGGAGCAACGTTTAGGATGATTTGACCATCACTAACGAACTCCATTGGTACTTGTACACCTGGTAATGTTGCATCAACAACCAAGTGTGGTGTGAGATCGTTGTCCACTAACCAATCATAAAATGCCCGCAACAAATAAGGACGACGCGGTGTCATTTTTTCCATATCCATATTACTGGCCAGCTAAACGCATTTCACGTTCAGCTTCAGTCAATGAAGCTAGGAAAGAGTCACGTTCAAATACACGTGTCATGTAAGTTTTCACTTCTTTTGCGCCAGCACCACTTAGTTCAATACCCATTTCAGGTAGACGCCATAGTAGTGGAGCAAGGTAACAGTCAACCAAGCTGAACTCATCACTCATGAAGAATGGGAATTCTGCAAATACTGGTGCTAATGCAAGTAACTCTTCACGTAATTGCTTACGTGCTTTGTCAGCTTCATCGGCAGTGCCAGTATTAATCTTCTCTGCAAGTGAGTACCAGTTACGCTCAACACGGTACATCATTAGACGGCTGTTACCACGAGCAACAGGGTAAACCGGCATTAGAGGTGGGTGAGGAAAACGCTCATCCAAGTACTCCATAATGATGTTCGCTTGGTATAGTGCTAATTCACGATCAACCAATGTAGGAACTGACTGGTATGGATTCAGCTCTAACAGATCTTCAGGTAGATTCAATGGATCAACCAGCTCGATTTCAACACTAACACCTTTCTCGGCTAGTACGATACGCACCTGATGGCTGTAGATGTCTGAAGCATCAGAATACAGAGTCATCACAGAGCGTTTATTGGCAGCAACAGCCATCAACCCCTCCAGTATATTTAATACACAAAAAGCAATGGAGGCTTAAGCCCCCATTGCGAGATTCTTAACCCACTAGATTACCTTATCAGTGGACATCACGCCAATATTCTTTCTTCAACAATACAGTTAAAACAAAGAATACCGCAATAAAGCCCATCACCCACAAGCCCATTTGCTGTCGTTCCAGCTTCATTGGCTCAGCAGAGTAATCAAGGAAGTTAACTAAATCACGCACCATATCGTCATATTCTTCAGCGCTCAGCTCTCCAGTACCATCAGATTCGATCCCGATAAACTCTTGAACTTTCTCACCGTCAATCATTTTGGTCTCAAATGCTTTATGTGGTGCACCTTGTAACTCTTCGAGAGCATGCGGCATACCGACACTTGGGAACACTAAATTATTAACACCAAATGGACGACTAGGATCGGCATAGAAGGATCGTAAGTAAGTATAGATCCAATCAGTACCTCGAACACGCGCAACCAAAGTTAAGTCAGGAGCAGGGGCGCCAAATGAGGCTGCCGCATACTCTGTTGAAATCGCATTTGTCATCAAATCACCAATTTTAGCATTTTGATCAAAAATCAAATTCTCTTTCATTAACGTTGGTGGAATACCAAGATCTTCTGCCACTCGCTCGTAGCGTTGGTATTGGGTTGAATGACATCCAGAACAATAATTCATAAATGTCTTTGCGCCACGTTGAAGTGATGCTTTGTCTGTTAAGTCATTATTCGCCGCATCTAAAGGTACATTGCTACCTGCCGCAAAAGCAAAAGTAGGAAGCATTGCCAGCAGCGTTACAATCAATTTTCTCATTTGAATGTCACCCTCTCTGGCAGCGGTTTCGTTGCCTCATTTTTACTGTAAAAGAACAATAAAATGAAGAACATAAAGTAAGCAAAGCTAAAGATCTGTGCAAGCAATGTATAAGTAGGAGTTGCAGGTAACGTACCTAAAACACCTAGTGCAATAAAGCTAACTGTGAACTGACAAATATTGATAAAGTGCACTTTGCTACGATAACGGAAAGAGCGAACTTTACAGCGATCGAACCACGGTAACAGGAATAAAAAGACAATCGATGCTCCCATTGCCGCCACACCTAATAACTTATCGGGTACCGCACGCAAAATCGCATAGAACGGCGTGAAATACCAAACTGGCGCAATGTGTTCAGGTGTTTTTAGTGGATTTGCAGCTTCAAAGTTTGGCGGCTCAAGGAAGTACCCTCCCATTTCTGGGTTAAAAAAGATCACATAGCTAAAGAAAAAGGCGAAAACAGCAACACCAATCAGATCTTTAACTGTTCCATAAGGATGAAATGGGATTGAATCAATGATGTCATACTTGTTGCTGTAGTATTCATGAAAACGAAATTGTGTTTTATACCCTTCACCTTTAGAGCCCTTCGGCAGTTTTGTCTCAATACCATCAGGGTTATTTGAACCCACTTCATGAAGTGCTAATACGTGTAACACAATGAGCAACAACAATACGATTGGCAGCGCAATAACATGTAATGCAAAGAAACGGTTTAGCGTTGCCCCTGAGACAACATAATCCCCTCGGATCCAAAGAGTTAGATCGTCACCGATTACAGGTATTGCACCAAATAGCGAAATAATGACCTGTGCGCCCCAGAATGACATTTGTCCCCATGGCAACAAATATCCCATGAACGCTTCAGCCATAAGAATGAGAAAAATCAACATACCGAATAACCACAGTAGCTCACGAGGCTTTTGGTAAGATCCGTAGATCAAGCCGCGGAACATATGCAGATAAATCACGACAAAAAACGCGGAAGCACCTGTCGAGTGCATATAACGTAGCAGCCAACCATACTCTACATCTCGCATAATATATTCAATGGAAGCAAATGCCCCTTCACCTGATGGTACATAGTTCATGGTTAACCAGATCCCTGTTACGATCTGATTAACAAGCACCAACATGGCAAGAGAACCAAAGATGTACCAAAAGTTGAAATTTTTCGGCATCGGATATTCAGATAAATGCTTTCTATAAGCATTCGTGACGGGCAAACGTTTTTCAATCCAGCCTAGTAGCGCATTCATTATACGGCCTCCCCATCAACACCAACAATAATCGTGTTGTCATCTAAGAATTGATATGGAGGTATCACCAGATTCAATGGTGCAGGCACGCCTGCAAACACACGACCGGCCATATCAAAGGTAGAGCCGTGGCATGGACAGAAGAACCCTGACGATATACCACTTACTTGTTCATTAAAGCTATCGGGTAAATAAGTTGGAGAACAGCCAAGATGAGTACAAATACCCAAGGCTAAAAAGATTTCAGGCTTCACTGAACGGAATTCATTTTGTGCATAAGATGGCTGCTGAGGTTCTTCTGATGAAGGATCCCGCAATTCGCCATCATGGGTACTTAACTCTTGTAAAACAGCCTTGCTGCGACGAACAACCCACACAGGTTTTCCTCGCCATTCAACGCGAACCATTTGTCCATCTTCTAACTTACTGATATCAACTT
Source organism: Photobacterium sp. GB-36 (assembly GCF_003026135.1). Lineage (NCBI taxonomy): Bacteria > Pseudomonadati > Pseudomonadota > Gammaproteobacteria > Vibrionales > Vibrionaceae > Photobacterium > Photobacterium sp. GB-36. The sequence goes on from NZ_PYNY01000005.1 coordinate 157,126, forward strand.
CGACAGGAGCACCGGCGGCTTTTGCTTTCGCACTCGGATTCCATGATTTGATAAAAGGAACGGCAACAGCTGCAGCTCCTAACCCACCAACAACCGAGGTTGTTACGGTCAGAAAGCGACGTCGTCCTTTGCTTACTGGCACATTGCTCATCCAATATTCTCCCTTACTCCCGCCTTGGATTATTATGTCCTTATGCGTCCTTGGAGCCACGGCTAACTTCCAACGAAAAGGTAACAGTAAAATTACACATTCAAACTGTTTCCAACATAAAAAGGATATGTAACAGACGATATTTTGACAAGTTAAAGCGACTCTTTTGCACTAAATCTGAGCAAAGCGTTCTTTTACCTTCCAACGATAACATCGTTACTTAAACTTAATTTTTGGCCGTGTTGAGAGCGGTAAAAATGGAGAAAATAAGGCAGGAAGCTGATTGTTTAGCTATTAATAAATAAAAAAAAGCCCAACCCGAGGGTTGAGCTTTCTGTACACAGTAACCAGATAAAATCTGGAAGCGAAAATTAACGCTTAGAGAACTGTGGACGACGACGTGCTTTACGTAGACCAACTTTCTTACGCTCAACGCAACGAGCGTCGCGAGTAACGTAGCCAGCTGCACGTAGAGCAGGACGTAGAGTTTCATCGTACTCCATAAGAGCGCGAGTGATACCGTGACGGATTGCACCAGATTGACCAGTGATACCACCACCTTTAACAGTGATGTATAGGTCTAGGTTCTCTGTCATTTCAACAAGCTCTAGAGGTTGACGAACAACCATACGCGCTGTTGGGCGACCGAAGTACTCTTCGATGCTACGCTTGTTGATAACGATGTTGCCAGTACCCGGTTTGATGAAAACGCGAGCTGCTGAGCTTTTACGGCGACCAGTGCCGTAGTATTGATTCTCTGCCATTGTCATAATTCCCAATTAGATGTCTAGTACTTTAGGCTGTTGTGCAGCATGGTTGTGCTCAGTACCTGCGTAAACTTTTAGCTTACGGTACATAGCACGGCCTAGAGGACCTTTAGGAAGCATGCCTTTAACAGCAGTTTCAATAACCATTTCTGGTTTCTTGTCGATTAGCTTATCAAAGCTGATTGACTTAAGGCCGCCGATGTAGCCAGTGTGGTGGTGGTACATTTTATCTGTACGCTTGTTACCAGTTACTGCTACTTTCTCAGCATTGATAACTACAATGTAGTCACCAGTGTCAACGTGTGGAGTGTACTCCGGCTTGTGCTTACCACGTAGACGAGAAGCGATTTCAGTTGCAAGACGACCTAGAGTTTTACCTTCAGCGTCAACAACATACCAGTCACGTTTTACAGTTTCTGGTTTAGCAACGAAAGTTTTCATGCTAATTAATACCCAATAATTTAAATAGTTTCACTTACTAGAACCATCAAATGATGGTCCCTCTGTATAAGAGCCCAGTCATCACCCCTTCGAGTGGTTGGCACTCCAGGCTTTCGCCTTCACAGGTACGGTGGGTCGCAAGATTATAGGGAAGGGTGAGGAAAAAATCACCTCTTTTCCTAAAAAAAATGTCTTTTTTTCTTATTAACGACAATTTAAGGCAAAAGCAGTCGATAAATCCTGATTATCGTTAAATACGATAACCGTTAACAACGCGATTTCTATGCTAGATGCGGCTTTGCTAAGTATTCATGGCTTTGCATTTCGATTAAACGTGAACAACATCGCTTAAATTCAAAGGTTAATCGTCCTTGTTGATAAAGTTGCTCAAGAGGTACTGCCGCAGAAATAATCAAAGTGACATTACGCTCATAAAACTCATCAACCATGGCAATAAAGCGCCGTGCAGCATCGTCTTCCTGCTCTGTAATTTGCGGTACTTCCGATAAAATAACCGTATGATAGATTTGTGCTATTTCCATGTAATCATTTTGACTACGTGACGTTTGGCATAATTGATTAAAACTGAACTGCACGACACCATCCGCCTCTCGCTGTACCATCAATTGCCGCGCATTAATTGTGATCATTGTTTGCTGATTACGAGGCTCTGAGGTTAACTGTTCGAAATAACGTTTTAAATTCTCTGTTGCACATTCATCTAATGGGTAATGATAAATCTCAGCTTGTTCTAACGTTCGCAAGCGATAATCAATCCCAGCATCAACATTCACTATCTCACAATGCTGTTCTATCAATGCGATAGCTGGTAAAAATCTCGCACGTTGCAAACCATTTCGATATAACTCTGATGGTGGAATATTCGATGTTGCGACTAAACTAATTCCTCGCTTAAATAACGCTTCAAGCAAGGTACCTAAAATCATTGCATCGGTAATATCAGAAACAAAAAACTCATCAAAACAAATAATATCTGTTTCTTGTTTAAATTTATCAGCAACGTGTTCCAGTGGATTTTCAACACCATCTAATGTTTTTAATTCTTGATGCACGCGATGCATAAAGCGATGAAAGTGCATCCGCGTTTTACGTTCCAATGGTAAACAGTCATAAAAAGTATCAACAAGATAAGTTTTCCCTCGTCCTACCCCGCCCCAAAAATATAATCCTTTCACTGGCACAATATCTGCTTGAGTTGAATTAGATTTAAAATAACGTTGGATGAAAGACAGTTTAGGCTCAGGTTTAGGCGCTATTATACGATGATATAAATTATCAAGATGGGAAACGGCATTGGCTTGTGCTGGATCTGCAAAAAAATCCGTTTTCTGTAAATCTTGTTGATATTTTTCTAGTGGCGTCATTCTAACCTTACCTGTTACATCCGTGAGTTATCTCTAATTATGAGAGGCAGAGCCACTTCATGACTCTTACATCATATTTATTGAGTATCATGTCGCTTAACCTCACGGTATAGTAACGTGACAGCCATCGTTGATAAACATTGATACACGAATATTCGTATAAGTCACAAGGAGTTTATTCATGACCATGACTTGGGCCATTATTATATTTTTAGCAGGGATCTTAGTTGGTGCTCTTGCCGTTCGTCTAACAAACAAAAGTGTAAAACAGCAAAAAACACTCAAAAAAGAGCTTGATAAGTCAAAGTACGAGCTCGAACAGTTCCGCCAAGAACTCGTTGATCATTTTGCTCGCAGTGCTGATTTACTCGACAATGTTGCTAAAGATTACAGCAAACTTTATGAGCATATGGCGAAGACTTCTACCGAGTTAATGCCAAACCTTCCAGCACAAGATAATCCTTTTGCAAAACGCATCACGAGTTTAGAAACGGTGAAAGACGGGCCAAAAGAAGATGAGAGTGTTGAGCAAGCACCGCGCGATTATGCCAATGGCGCGACGGGATTATTTAACGGTGAAAACACCGCAGTAACAGAAGAAGAAAAAGCTCAACTACATGCCGAGCCAAAAGCGAGTTAACTGTCACATTTATTCACTTTCACTTGTTGTTTATTCGTAATAAGAGTGAGTGAAAGTGAACTTTGACTTCTTTTTATAGGTCTTAATTTTACTTGTAAACTGGAGCTCAATAATGATTAAAAAGCCTTTTCTTGTTCTTACTGCGTTAGCATTAGGTATCAGTTCTGCTCTTACCCCAGTAACTGCAACTGCAACTGCAACTGCAGCATTACCCACCTCTGTTAATAACCAACCTATACCAAGCCTTGCACCAATGTTGGAGCAAGTCACCCCCGCGGTTGTGAGTATTGCTGTTGAAGGTAAGCATGTTTCTAAGCAGCGTTTACCTGAATCTTTCCGTTATTTTTTTGGTCCAGACTTTCCTTCAGAGCAAGTCCAAGAGCGTCCATTTAGAGGTTTAGGCTCTGGGGTTATTGTTGATGCAAAGAAAGGCTATATCGTCACTAACCATCATGTTATTGATGGCGCAGATGAAATCAGTGTCCAACTTTCTGATGGACGCGAAATCGATGCCAAACTTATTGGTAGTGATGGCATGTCCGATATTGCATTACTACAGATAGACAAACCTGAAAACTTAACGGAAGTAAAACTGGCGAACTCCGATAAGTTACGTGTCGGTGATTTTGCTATCGCAATTGGTAACCCATTTGGTTTAGGTCAAACGGTAACATCAGGAATTGTCTCGGCACTGGGTCGTAGTGGCTTAAATGTCGAAAACTTTGAAAACTTTATTCAAACCGATGCTGCTATCAACAGTGGTAACTCAGGCGGTGCATTAGTTAATCTCAATGGTGAGTTAATTGGTATTAACACCGCAATTTTAGGCCCTAACGGTGGTAATGTCGGTATTGGCTTTGCTATTCCCTCCAATATGGTGAAAAGCTTAACTGATCAACTCTTAGAATTTGGTCAAGTAAAACGCGGGATTTTGGGGATTCAAGGTGGAGAATTAACCGCAGAGCTTGCTAAAACCTTCGGGTATTCAACGAACCACGGTGCATTTGTTAACCAAGTCATGCCCGACTCTTCTGCTGAAAAAGCAGGGCTGAAAGCGGGGGATATCATTACCGAAGTGAACGGCAACCCAATCCGTACCTTTAGTGAGTTACGAGCGAAAATAGCGACAATGGGCGCAGGCAAGGCACTCACTTTGGGTATTATTCGCGACGGTAAAAAGCAAACCGTTAATGTGACCTTAAAAGCGGCGAGTGAAAACAAAGTGAAGGCTGATAATCTCCACCCTAGCCTAGCCGGTGCTGAATTTACCAATACGGTTGCTGGCGATAAAGTCAAAGGGGTTAAGGTATCAAAGCTTGATGAGCGATCTATCGCTGCACGTTATGGGCTAAAAAAAGGTGACATTATTATTGGCCTTAACCGTAATAAGATAAATAACCTCGGTGAACTTCGTAAAGCACTTGAAGCAAAACCTGATGTGCTTGCGATGGAGGTCAAGCGTGGAAACAACGTCCTGTACCTGATCATTAGGTAATAATACGTTTATCATTAACCTTCAAATAAAGTCAGGGTGAAACAGCGCTCTGACTTTATTATTGGTCTCTCTAAGTATGAATGGTATTCTTCTTGCCACTCACTCTCTTTATTACTTTAAGGACTCTTGATGTTGGCTTTTCTTGGTCGTTCTATTTTGCTCGGCCTTATCACAGCATGTGTTGTACTTGTTGCTGTACCAAGTTTGCGCCCATCATCACCGGTGTCTTTACCCCAATTAGACGATGCGCCCGCCCCTTTATCATTTAACTACGCCGTTAAACGCGCTTCGCCTGCGGTGGTGAATATTTATAACCGTCGCTATGAAAATAATGAATCACGACCAGAGCCAGAGTTAATCACCCAAGGATTAGGATCGGGGGTGATCATGAGTGATAAAGGCTATATCGTGACGAACTATCACGTTGTCGCCAATGCGGATCAAGTCATTGTCGCACTGCAAGATGGCCGTATATTAAACGCACAACTGATTGGCTTAGATCAATTAACCGATCTCGCGGTTTTGAAAATTAATGCTGATAATTTACCCGTGATCCCAGTTAATCCAGACTACAAAGCGACAGTCGGTGATGTCGTTCTTGCCATAGGTAATCCCTATAATCTAGGTCAAACAACAACCTTTGGTATTATTTCAGCAACAGGGCGTTCAGGCATGAGCTTTTATGGCCCACAAGATTTTCTCCAAACAGATGCCGCGATTAACCGTGGTAACTCAGGTGGGGCATTAGTCAATACCCGTGGAGAGCTCGTTGGTATTAATACCGCTTCTTTCCAACAAGCAACGAATATTGAAACCTACGGTATTTCATTTGCTATCCCTTACCAACTAACCATCAAAATTATGAATAAGCTGATCGCTGATGGGCGTGTTATCCGTGGTTGGATTGGTATTCAAGGGCGTGAGATTAACCCTGTTATGGCAAGACTGTATGATGCCAATCAGGTAAATGGCATTATCGTAGAAGGTATGGATCCTAACGGCCCGGCGTCAAAAGCTGGCTTTCAAAAAAATGATATCGTGGTCGAGATTGCAGGTAAACAAGTCACGAATGTACAAAGCGTTAGAGATATTGTTACTGATATCCGCCCAGGTACGCATGTGAATGTAAAAATTCTACGTGATGGTAAACCCATGATCATTCCAGTAACGGTGGCTAATCGCCCGGCCTCTGAGAATAAACCGATGCGATAATTACACATAACAAATATAAAAAAACGCCTCACATGTGAGGCGTTTTTTTGTTTAGACATTTCTTATTTAAAAATAAGACATCTTAGATACGTTCGATGTTCATACCTAATGCGCTAAACTTCTGCTCGATAAACTCGTAACCACGGTCGATATGGTAAATACGATCAACAATCGTCTCACCTTTCGCAATGCTACCTGCAATCACAAGGCTTGCTGATGCACGTAAATCTGTTGCCATCACTTGAGCACCGCTTAAGCCTGCAGTATCACCACAAATAACAGTGTTACCTTCAATCTCAGCATGAGCACCCATACGAATTAACTCAGGAATATGCATGAAACGGTTTTCAAAAATCGTTTCAGTAATAATACCTGTGCCTTTGGCAATGAGGTTCAGTAGTGAGAATTGCGCTTGCATGTCTGTTGGGAAACCTGGATGTGGCGCGGTACGGATATTGACCGCTTTAAGCTCACGTCCTGTCATGTCAAGGCTGATCCAGTCTTCACCCGTTTCAACCAAAGCGCCTGCTTCTTCAAGCTTTGCTAATACCGCTTCCATTAATTCAGGCTTGGTATTACGACACATAATCTTGCCACCAGAAACAGCAGCAGCAACAAGGAAAGTTCCCGTTTCAATACGGTCAGCAACCACTTCGTGGTAACCACCACCAAGACGCTCAACGCCTTCAATGGTAATGGTTGCAGTACCTGCACCTGAAATTTTTGCGCCAAGTGCATTTAAAAATGCAGCTGTATCTTCAATTTCAGGCTCACGTGCTGCATTTTCAATAACCGTTGTGCCTTCAGCTAATGTTGCTGCTGACATAATCGTTACTGTTGCACCAACACTGACTTTATCCATCACGATATGTGCGCCCTTCAGGCGACCATCAACACTCGCTTTCACGTAGCCTTCATCAAGCGTGATTGTTGCGCCTAATTGCTCTAAACCTACAATATGAAGATCAACAGGGCGCGCGCCTATCGCACAACCGCCAGGTAGTGAAACCTGACCTTGACCAAAACGAGCAACCAATGGGCCAAGTGCCCAGATAGAAGCACGCATCGTTTTCACTAAATCGTAAGGAGCACAAAACTCATTCACATCACTTGCATCGATATGAACTGAGCCATTACGTGATACTTTTACGCCTAAACGAGAAAGTAGTTCCATTGTCGTATCGATATCACGTAATTTTGGAACATTTGCAATTTCTACAGGCTCTTCAGCAAGCAAAGCGGCGAATAAAATCGGCAATGCTGCATTCTTAGCGCCAGAAATTGACACTTCACCGCTTAGTGGACCACCGCCCTGAATACGAAACTTCTGCATCGTTTACCTCGTTATAACGACATTAGCTTTTTATCACGCATCCATTCTTCAGGTGTATACGTTTTGATACTTAATGCGTGAATGTCGTTTGCTGCAATTCGATCCATTAACGGACCATAAATAGTTTGTTGTTTTTTCACTCGGCTCATGCCGTCAAAAATCGTACTCACTGCAATAACTTCGTAGTGACTACCTTCACCTTTAACAATCACTTCATCAAGATCTAAGGCGTTTTCTAAAATTTGTTTAATCTCGGAGATTTCCACAAGCTATCCTCTCTAAAGCTCACTGCATGCTAGCGGCTAAAATGGGTTCAACATGGCTCAAGCGTAACAATGTTTTTAGCTGCTCGGGCACATTAAGCAGGGTGAAGTCACATCCTGCGCTGCTTAATTGCTGGTGAAGATGCAATAACATCACCATGCCAGCTGAGTCGACTCGACTCAAACCACCTAGATCGAGCAAGACCTTGTTTGAATCAGGTACCCACTCGTTTCTACGTCGCCAAAAAGCTGGCACTGTGTCACGTTCTAAACAACCTGACAAGCAATATTGGTCATTACCGAGAGCTTGCCATTTGATCCTATCCTCAGACATGATCATTTTTTCTCGATCTGAATTGGCTTAGCAGCAAGATCGCGTAGGTTTTGCGTTACCGCATCGATTCCCTTCGTGCGAAGCTCACCACTCCACTCACTTTGCTTAGTCGAAATCATACTGACTCCTTCAGCAACCATGTCAAATCCTTGCCATTCTTTTGTCTTTTTATTTAAACGAAGCTTAAAATCAAGACGAATAGGTGGGCGTTGATTATCGACAATATCAACGCGTACTGACACGATACTACGATCTGCGGGAACCGCTTTGGCAGGCTCAATCTGAATTTTCTGATCAGTATACTGCGTTAACACCTGAGCATAAGATGCCACTAAATATTCAGTGAACGCTTCCGTGAATGCATCACGCTGCTCTGCGGTAGTTTTCTTTAAATTTGAACCCAACACTTTATAAGCGGCATAACGTGTATTGATATAAGGCAATAGCTCTTTTTTAACAATAATACGTAACTCTTCTGGATTGGCTTGGATCTTCGGCTGCTCTGCTTTTAAGGTTTTAAATAACTGAACAGAAACTTTATCCATCATCGTGTATGGATTGGTCTGATCGATTGTTGCAGCCTGCACCAACATCGGTAGGGCAAGAAAAGCCAGCATTAGGCATCGTAAAAATTTCATTGGTGCTCCTAGTCTTTTTTGTCACCGCCAATGCTATATAGCACTTGGCCTATCATATCTTCTAATACTAACGCAGATTTCGTGTCTTCAATAAGATCGCCGTTATGTAGCATCTCGACATCGTCATCAACGAACCCAGGGGAAATACCTAAATACTGCTCACCTAAAAGGCCAGATGTTAAAATTGAAGCCGAGCTCGTTTCAGGGAAATAACCAAATTTTTTGTTAATCGATAACGTAACCATCGGAATATAGGTTTCTTTATCAAGGTTAATAGCTGTCACTTCACCGACGGTTACACCACCGACCTTCACGGGAGAGCGGACTTTTAAACCACCGATATTATCGAAATGGGCTTTTAATGTGTAACTTTCATTACTACCAAAGCTTTGTAGGTTAGCAACTTTGAAAGCTAATACTAATAATGCTGCAATTCCGGCTAACATAAAAATGCCAACCCACAGTTCTAAACGTTTATTTTGTTGCATGCTTTTATCCATTTAATTTGTTTTGTCACACTAAGACCATGTTGGTTTCTTTACGAATTAGCTACCAAACATCAGTGCAGTCAAAATAAAATCTAAGCCCAATACCGCCAGTGATGAATTCACCACTGTTCGTGTCGTTGCTCGGCTGATCCCTTCAGAAGTAGGAACGGCATCATAACCATTAAATACCGCAATCCAGGTTACCGTTATAGCAAAAGCAACAGCCTTAATAATGCTGTTCCCTATGTCATAACTAAAGTTCACTGACGATTGCATGACCGACCAGAAACTACCGTAATCAATCCCTTTCCAATCAACGCCAACAATTTGCGCCCCCCATAAACCTACAACACTAAACATCAGTGCTAATAATGGCATTGAGATAACACCAGCCCAAAAACGTGGTGCAATCACTCGACGCAGCGGATCAACCGCCATCATTTCCATACTTGAAAGCTGTTCAGTGGCTTTCATTAAACCTATTTCAGCGGTAAGTGCAGATCCTGCTCGCCCAGCAAACAACAGTGCTGTCACTACCGGACCTAATTCGCGTAGTAAAGACAATGCAACCATTTGTCCTAAGCTCGTTTCGGCACCAAAGTCAGCCAGTACAAGGTAACCTTGTAAACTCAGCACCATGCCGATAAACAAACCTGAAACAAGAATAATCGCTATTGATAAAACACCAACTGAATACAGTTGCTTTATTAATAACGGAAACATTTTTCTTGGCTGAGGCTTACTCACCAATGCGCCAAACAACATTAACGTTGCTCGGCCCATTGTTTGGCATTTTTCAATACCACTTCGCCCTAAATCAGCTATCGCATCAACAATCATTTTTTGCTCGTAATCCATCGAATAACAGATGCGCATGACACGCATCGTGAATAACGCTTAACCAAATAAATCTTGCTCTAATGGCTGCGCTGGAAACTTAAAAGGAACGGGGCCATCAGCATCTCCGTCTAAGAACTGACGTACGCGAGGATCTGGATTTTCTCGTAATTCTTGAGGGCTACCACTGCCAATAATTTTACCACCTGATAGTAAGTAAACATGATCAGCGATACTCATCACTTCGGGTACATCATGAGAAACGACGACTGATGTCATACCTAATGCTTTATTGAGACTACTGATTAATTGAACTAACACGCCCATCGTAATGGGATCTTGTCCGACAAAAGGTTCGTCATACATCATTAATTCAGGATCAAGAGCAATGGCACGAGCTAAGGCCGCTCGACGTGCCATACCGCCAGATAACTCATTCGGCATCAATTGCGCCGCACCACGTAACCCTACTGCTTCTAATTTCAGTAACACTAAACTACGCAATAAATCGTCAGGTAAATCGGTATGTTCCCGCAACGGAAATGCAATATTGTCGAAAACGTTCATATCAGTAAAAAGCGCGCCCGATTGAAACAACATACTCATTCGTTTACGAGCTTGATATAAATCACTGCGTTTTAAGGTTGGGATATTCCACTCATCAAACCATACTTCGCCGTTATCTGGCACAATTTGACCACCAATTAAACGGAGTAATGTTGTTTTACCTATGCCCGAAGGTCCCATAATTGCGGTTACTTTTCCTCGTGGCACATCAAGGGAAATATCATCAAAAATGAATCGTTCTCCACGAGAAAATGTTAGGTTTTTAATCGAAATCAGTATATCGCTTTTAGCCATTGCTTCGTATTCGCCTCTAATTACTGGTAATTTCTCATGAAAAACACTAATTATTATTAAAAATCAATACATTATGGCTTAGCCACAGGAAAAATCATATTTATCGCGTGAAAACCATTATAGCTAAGGATAATAAGGAGAATAAAACATCAACTCAAGTTAGTCGGTTCATATCTCATCTATTGTTACAGTGTTAAGGCGTATTGCTGTTATTTTAAACGCCAACTACTTGGATAACGATTCTTATTAACCTTTTCTTGTATTATTTTAACTTAACAATTGAACGCTATTCAAATACTTGTATCATCCCTAAAAATAGCAAGGCTTTACAATCCATCATGATAAATTCATCGTGATTGTTATTTTCCCTCATAAATGTTCACAATAGAGAGAATTAGTCATTTGTTATACTTCCCTTTTGCTTTGCTAACCGTCAAAATTACGGCCTAATATCAAAAGCGATTCAACGCTAGATTTACTGTACTCGTTTTTAACGTGCCATTTTTAAAAGGGATTAGAATGCTCGAAGCCATTGTATTGCTCTGTGTAGGGTTAGTGTTATTAGTATGGAGTGCCGATCGATTAGTATATGGCGCTGCAGCACTGGCTAAAAATTTTGGTGTTGCGCCACTTGTTATCGGTATGACAATACTGGCAATGGGCTCTTCGGCACCCGAAATGATGGTTTCAGCGACCGCAGCACTTGCAGGTAAAACCGATACAGCAGTAGGTAATGTGCTTGGCTCTAATATCGCCAATATTGCTCTGATTTTAGGTATAACGGCAATGTTGAAGCCACTATCAATCAGTTCAACCATTATTCGCCGTGAATTACCGCTAATGTTAGGCGTGACCGTTATTGCTGGCCTCTTACTGTGGGATAATTATTTAGGCCGAATGGAAGGCGCTTTTCTTGCCGTGCTTTTTGTCCTGTTTTTACTTGCGATGTTAAAAATCAGCAAGTCGAGCAAAAACGATCCTCTTGCTGAAGAGCAAGAAGCTGAGATCCCAACCGGCGTTAAAAACTCATCCGCTATTATCTGGGTCTTTATTGGTTTAGGTTTACTGCTTTACTCATCTGATATGGTAGTAGAGTCAGCCGTAGTTATTGCTAAACACTACGGCATGAGTGACTTAGTGATTGGTTTAACGATCATTGCTGTTGGTACCAGTTTGCCTGAGCTTGCCGCTTCTATCGCGAGTATTTACAAGGGTGAAGATGATATGGCGGTAGGTAATATCATCGGCTCCAATGTCTTTAATATTTTAGCAGTAATGGGTATACCTGGGCTGCTAAACCCATCAGTATTAAGTCCTCTTGCGATGGGGCGTGATTTTTATGTCATGCTCGGACTGTCTGTATTGTTATTATTAATGGCATTAGGTAAACGTCGTCGAATCAATCGTGTTGAAGGCGGTCTTTTGGTACTGTGCTTTATTGCTTACCAAGCTTACCTATTCTTAAATATTTCCGCATAATGGAGAATAATCAGATGTCTCGCTCCTTTGACTTTTCTAGTCATGGCAAAAAAGTGCTGGATATTGAAATTCAAGCATTACAAAACATCAGCCGATATATTAATGATAGCTTTAATAAAGCCTGTCAGCTGGTACTCGATTGCCAAGGCAAAGTCATTGTGATGGGAATGGGTAAATCGGGTCATATTGGTAGAAAACTAGCAGCAACACTGGCGAGTACCGGTACACCTGCCTTTTTCGTACATCCTGGTGAAGCAAGCCATGGTGATTTAGGCATGATCAAACAAGAAGATGTTGTGATCGCAATTTCTAACTCTGGCGAAGCAGCTGAAATTTTAGCGTTACTGCCTGTTATTAAACGATTGGGAATTCCCATGATCAGCATGACAGGCAAGCCAACGTCCAGTATGGCAAAAATGGCCGTTATCAACTTACAGATCACTGTAGATAAAGAAGCTTGCCCATTAAATCTAGCACCAACCTCAAGTACGACAGCAACACTTGTGATGGGTGATGCATTAGCAATTTCAGTTATGGAAGCACGTGGATTTACGGCAGATGATTTTGCTTTGTCTCATCCAGGAGGAGCACTTGGACGAAAATTATTAATGCGTATCGCGGATGTCATGCATACCGGTAAAATGCTGCCTATTATTGAAGAAACAGCCAGCATTAAAGATGCCTTGCTAGAAATCTCAAAAAAAGGCTTAGGCATGACGGCTATCGTTAATAATAAGCAACAACTTAGCGGGATATTTACCGATGGTGATTTACGCCGTTTACTCGATAACCATATTGATATCCACAATACGAGTATCGGTGATGTGATGTCTTGTAACCCGCAAACCATTTCTCCTCAACTGCTCGCAGCTGAAGGGTTAAAAATAATGGAAGATCGTAAAATCAATGGGTTGCTTGTGACTGAAAACGCTCAACTGGTTGGTGCATTAAACATGCATGATTTATTAAAAGCAGGCGTGATGTAGTAGCATACTCAGTATAACGCGTAACGAATTAGAACAATGAAACATGATAAAGGCTTAAGTCTATGACTTTAAAAAGGCTACTCTATGTACTTCTGGTAATATTTTGTGCATGGTTAGGCTACAACCAACTTGAACAACAGTGGCAACAAGATCATCAAGTAAAACCTGATGATGAAAAGCCAATGTTCATTGGTAACGATATCAGTAATACAACCTTTGACCCCACAGGTATTCGTAGTTATCAAATCGATTCAGATCATCTTGAATACTTTGAAAAAAGTGGTGAGACCGATTTTGTAAAACCTGTATTGTGGGTATTTAAGGAAGGTAAGAATGCAGAATGGCGGATCAGCTCCAATACCGCTATCTTAGATAAAAATAAGGTACTGAATCTTCATGGCAATGTTCGTATGTTTAACTTATTACCCGATTCAGATATCCAAGTGATCAAAACAGATAACTTGCAATTGAATATTGAAACTCAAGATTTTAATACTCAAGACCATGTCATGATTATAGGCCCCGCCTTCCAAAACCAAGGTGAAGGTATGACGGGTAATATGAAACGTAAAGTCGCTAAACTCTTAAAAAATGTGAAAAGTAGATATGAACCGACTGAAAACTAGTGCTCTACTATGCTTATTGTGTGTTAGCACATCGTCTTGGGCATTAAAAAGTGATACTAAACAACCGATTAATATCAGCTCGAATAGCCAAGAACTTGATGTAAAAAATAACATTGCAACCTTTACTGGCAATGTAAGATTACGTCAGGGCACAATTGATATTCATGCTGATAAAGTTGTTGTAACACGCCCAAATAGCAACGCCAAAGAGCAAACTATTGTTGCTTATGGTAACCCTGCCACCTTCCATCAAATTATGGATGATGGTAAGCCTATTGATGGCGAAGCATTAAAAATGCGCTATGACACAAAAACAGAATTTTTGAAAATGACGGATCACGCGGTCTTAATACAAGATGGCAGTGAAATCAAAGGTAATGTCATCACTTATAAGATCGATGAACAACGTTTGGTTGCAAAAAGTGGCGACAAAGAGCGCGTAACTACCGTCATCCAACCAAATCAATTGAACAATAACAAGAAATAAACAGTATCTATGGCTATTCTAAAAGCAGAACACCTCGCAAAAAGCTATAACGGACGTAAAGTTGTTTCTGATGTTAGCCTTGAGGTTGAATCTGGAAAAATCGTCGGTCTATTAGGACCTAACGGGGCAGGTAAAACGACATCGTTTTATATGATTGTAGGTTTAGTTGCACGAGATGAAGGTGTGATCACCATTGATGGTGACGATATCAGCCTACAGCCCATGCATAACCGTTCACGTATGGGTATCGGTTATTTACCTCAAGAAGCATCGATTTTCCGCCGCTTAAGCGTTTATGATAACTTGATGGCGGTACTCCAGACGCGCAAAGAATTAACGAAAGAAGAGCGCCAAGACAAAGCAGAAGATTTATTGGATGAGTTTAACATCCAGCATATCCGTAACAGTCTTGGCCAATCATTATCAGGTGGTGAGCGACGCCGTGTTGAAATTGCACGAGCATTAGCCGCAAACCCTAAATTTATTTTACTTGATGAGCCATTTGCTGGTGTTGACCCCATCTCTGTGATCGACATCAAAAAGATCATTGAACATTTACGTGATCGTGGGCTTGGCGTCTTAATAACAGACCATAATGTAAGGGAAACACTTGATGTCTGTGAGCATGCGTATATCGTAAGTCAAGGACAGTTAATCGCTAACGGTACACCTGAGCATGTTCTCAACGATGAGCATGTTAAGCGCGTGTACTTAGGTGACCAATTCCGCTTATAACACATTACATAGGTCTGCTATTGAAGAAAAAGCCACAGCATAAAAATAATAACGACAAGGTATATCTACGTTAATGAAAACTTCGCTCCAGCTTAAGCTAGGCCAACAACTGGCCATGACGCCGCAGCTACAGCAAGCTATTCGCCTGCTGCAGTTATCTACTTTGGATCTCCAACAGGAAATTCAAGAAGCCCTAGATGGAAATCCATTGCTAGAGCTGGAAGAAAATGAAGATCTTTCGACAAACGATGATAAAGCTGCGACAGAATCTTCAACAGACGATGCCTCTGACAATATTGATGATATTGAAAGCTTTGACACCGCCGATGTTATCGATACCAATGAAATGCCAGAAGAACTCCCCGTCGATACGACTTGGGATGATGTTTATAGCGCAGGAACAGGCAGTACGGGCATTGCACTTGACGATGATATTCCTGCCTATCAAGGGGAAACCACGGAATCGTTACAAGACTACCTAATGTGGCAAGTTCAGCTAACCCCATTTAGTGAAACTGATCTTGCCATTGCAACAGCTATCATTGATGCTGTTGATGAAAAAGGATATTTATCCTGCTCTGCAGAAGATATTCTAGAGAGTTTTGATGATGATGAACTTGAGCTAGATGAAGTTGAAGCGGTATTAAAACGCGTACAACAATTTGACCCTCTCGGTGTCGCTTCTCGTAATTTGCAAGAATGCTTGTTATTGCAACTGGCTACCTACCCAAAAGAGACCCAGTGGCTCACTGAAGCCAAAATGCTACTGTCTGATCATATTGCTCTTTTAGGCAATCGTGATTATCGACAACTGATGCGTGAAACCAAACTAAAAGAAGCCGATTTAAAAGCCGTAATGGCGTTGATCCATTCGCTCGATCCGCGTCCAGGCAATCGTGTTATTCATTCAGACACCGAATATGTGGTACCAGATGTCTCTGTGTTTAAAGATCACGGCAAATGGGTAGTCACTATCAACCCTGACAGCGTGCCACGTATTAAAGTCAATGAACAATATGCAGCATTAAGCAAAAATACCCGTAATAGTGCAGATAGCCAATTTATTCGTACTCATCTGCAAGATGCTAAATGGCTGATCAAAAGTTTAGAAAGTCGAAATGAAACATTACTCAAAGTTGCTCGCTGCATTGTCGAACATCAGCAAGACTTCTTTGAATATGGCGAAGAAGCGATGAAACCCATGGTATTAAATGACATCGCCCTTGCCGTAGAAATGCATGAATCCACCATATCTCGAGTCACAACGCAAAAATATATGCATACACCTCGAGGTATTTTTGAATTGAAATACTTCTTCTCAAGTCATGTCAGTACGGATAATGGTGGCGAATGTTCGTCTACTGCCATCCGCGCACTGGTGAAGAAACTTGTTGCAGCAGAAAACCAAGCGAAGCCATTAAGTGACAGCAAAATTGCGACACTACTAGCCGAGCAAGGCATTATGGTAGCAAGGCGGACTATCGCTAAGTACCGTGAATCCTTAGGTATTCCGCCGTCGAACCAGCGAAAACGTCTGATCTAGATTAACAGGTCAGATCCAACAAAAGGAAGATGTCTATGCAAATCAATATTACAGGGCACCATGTTGATGTAACCGATTCTCTTCGTGAATATGTCACGACCAAGTTTGAAAAACTTGAGCGCTTCTTCGATAAAATAAACAATGTCCAAGTAATACTTAATGTTGAAAAGCTTCAACAGATCGCTGAAGCTACACTACATATTAACGCAGGGGAAATCCACGCAAAAGCGGATTCTGAAAATATGTATGCTGCGATTGATGAATTGACTGATAAACTCGTCCGTCAATTAAACAAACACAAAGATAAGCTCAACAGCCACTAACTATGCAACTTAGTCATGTATTGAGCCTGGACTGCACTAAAAGTGCAGTCCCTTGCTCCAGCAAAAAACGCGCGCTAGAACTCATTAGTGAGATAGCTGCCGCTCATCTCGATCAAAACCCACAGCCACTATTCGAATGTATGCTCAATCGTGAAAAGATGGGGACTACAGGTATTGGTAATGGTATTGCGATCCCTCATGGACGTATCAGTAATAGCGATCAAGCCATTGCCGTACTGATTCAATGCCAAGAACCGATTGATTTTGACGCAATTGATAATCAGCCCGTTGATCTTCTGTTTGCGCTGTTTGTACCAGAAGAGCAATGTAAAGAGCATTTAAAAACACTTGCAAGCATGGCTGAAAAGCTAGGTAACAAGCAAGTATGTAAACAACTGCGTCATGCAACTAGCGATCAAGAGCTGTATCATATCCTTACCGATGAATCGTGAGCTTTTACTCCATATCCCAATTACCGAGGTAAATAAACCATGATGTTAATGGTTGTAAGTGGCCGTTCTGGTTCAGGAAAATCTGTCGCCTTGCGTGTGCTTGAAGATCTCGGCTATTACTGTGTCGATAATCTACCGGTTACTCTACTGCCGCAATTTGTCAAAGACATTGCCCATACTGAGCAAGATATAGCAGTCAGTATTGATGTACGTAACATGCCTCAGCAGCCAGGTGAAATACAGCGTATTCTCAAATCACTTGAGAACGATGTTGATGTTAACGTTGTTTTTCTCGATGCTGATGATAAAGAGTTAGTTAAACGTTATAGCGAAACTCGTCGCTTACATCCTTTATCTCGGCAAAATATGACTCTAGAGCAAGCGATTACCTCTGAAAGTGCCATATTAGGTGATTTAAAAGAGCACGCTGATTTAGTTATCGATACCACAAATAAATCCATTCATGATTTAAGTGAAACCGTTCGTGCTCGCGTATTAGGTCGAGAAGCAAAAGAGCTGATTCTTGTTTTTGAATCATTTGGCTTTAAGCATGGTTTACCTTCAGATGCCGATTATGTATTTGATGTTCGCTTTTTACCCAACCCTCATTGGGTACCTGAACTCAAACCCCAAACAGGGCTAGATCAAGAAGTAAAAGATTTTCTTTCCAGCCAAAGTGAAGTGAATCAACTTAATTACCAAATTCGTAATTTCATAGAAAGTTGGCTCCCAATGCTTGAAAAAAACAACCGCAGCTATGTCACGGTAGCCATTGGTTGTACTGGCGGCCAACATCGTTCTGTCTATATTGCGCAATCTCTTGCTGACTACTTTGAACACCACGGTCAACAAGTCCAAGTTCGTCACCGCACATTAGAAGAAAAACAATGACTGTCCAACGCGAATTATTTATTAAAAACCGACTCGGCTTACACGCACGCGCGGCAATTAAACTGGTTGAACTAGCACAAAGCTTTACCGCAGTGATCACCGTGAGTAATGCTGATGTATCAGCCACTGCTGACAGTGTCATGGGGCTTTTAATGCTTGATTCTGCGCAAGGACAAAAAATCATGGTAAGTGCTGAAGGTTTAGACGAAGTCTCAGCACTTAACGCTATTTCCGCTTTAATTGAAGCCGGGTTTGATGAAGAAAATTAAACATTACGTTTAAGACTCAATGCTACTCACTTTTCAATTACACTTTAAATGATTTTCTCATGTGTCATTGACAACTAAATCTGAAATTCTGCTTTAATTATCGCTATTATTAATAACTCTGTAGGCAACTGGTGATAACTTTCCGTTAAATAACCGAGTAATTGTGTATGTGATATATGTGAGAAGGATAAATCTGCTCATTATACGTAAAACATGTGAGACAAAAGCTAGGTGATTACGTTAAAATTCAACTTATTGCGCCATCAAAATATAAGTGGGCCTAATACCTATGGCGGATGTATTAGAACAAGATCAAACCCATCAACGACTCCAAGAAGTTAATACTGCATTAGAAAATGGCATGTTTGTCCATGTTCGCCGACTCCTTCAAGAAATGGAGCCGGAAGATATTGCACATCTGTTGGAAGCCTCTCCTCCGAAAGAACGTCAAGTACTATGGCAACTGACCGATCCTGAAGAGCAAGGTGAAATCCTTGATGAACTATCTGAAGATGTAAAAGATGGTATCGTCTCGCAAATGGAGCCAGAGAAACTGGCTGCTGTGACCGAGGGGATGGAAAGCGATGATGTCGCTTATGTACTGCGTAGTCTTCCTGATGAACGTTATCAAGAAGTACTGGCGCAAATGGATAGCACTGACCGTCATCGTATCGAGAAAGCGCTCGCGTACCCTGAAGATACTGCTGGCGGTATGATGAGTACCGACTTCATCACCATTCGTGGTGATGTTACCGCTGATGTTGTCTTACGTTATTTGCGTATGCGAGGCGAGTTACCTGAAGCGACAGATGCTTTATATGTCGTTGATAGCAACGAAACCTTAATAGGCCATTTATCTCTTGCTACACTAATTACGACACAGCCTGATATTGAAATCAAAGATGTGATGGAAGATGCAGATGAAGCCATTCCTGTCGATATGCCTGACAGTGAAATCGCCAATTTGTTTGAACGTCGTAACTGGGTTTCAGCACCTGTTGTCGATCAAAATAATCTATTACTTGGTCGTATTACTATCGATGACGTGGTCGATCTCATTCGTGAAGAAGCCGAACACTCAATGATGAGTATGGCGGGTATGGACGATGACGAAGATACCTTTGCGCCAGTTTTAAAATCAGCCAAAAGTCGTAGTATTTGGTTAGGTGTTAACGTATTAACAGCACTCGCTGCAGCCTCTGTTTCCAACATGTTTGAAAACACTTTACAACAGATGGCTACTGTTGCTGTATTGATGACTATCGTTCCCTCAATGGGTGGCGTTGCTGGTAACCAAACCGTTGCTCTGGTTATTCGTGGTTTAGCTGTCGGTCACATCGGTGATACCAACACCCGCTGGCTACTAAGTAAAGAGGCCCGTGTTGGTTTAATCAATGGCTTTATATGGGCGTTAATTATCGGTGCGGTTGTCGTTGTTTGGAAAGGCAGTTTAATGCTAGGTGCTATTATGGCCGGCGCAATGCTTGCTAACTTATTTGTTGCCGGTGTTGCGGGTGTATTGATCCCGATTGGATTGAAAAAACTCAAGATCGATCCAGCATTAGCTGGCGGTATGGCATTAACGACATGTACTGATATTGTCGGTTTAATGGTATTCCTTGGTCTTGCGACTATCTTCATTACCCCCTAAAAATAGCCCTTTCCTGTAATATGAATAAATAAAAAAAGCCCGAATCATGTTGATTCGGGCTTTTCGTTTTAATCAATTTAGCAAAAATTACTCACCAGCAATCTTCATTGAATCTAATAACATCGAGCCAGTTAAGATCTGACTGCGAGTTTCAGTATCATTACCAATAGCAACGATATTCTGCATCATATCTTTTAAATTACCGGCAATCGTAATTTCAGACACTGGATATTGAATTTGACCATTCTCAACCCAGAAACCCGCTGCACCACGCGAGTAATCACCCGTTACGATATTCACGCCTTGACCCATTAGCTCTGTGACCAATAAACCTCGATCCATCTTCTTCAGCATTTGCTCAAAAGACTCACCGGTCGATTTCACCATCCAGTTATGGATACCACCCGCATGACCTGTTGGCTGCATATTCATTTTACGGGCAGCGTAGCTGGTCAATAAGTAAGTTTGTAGCACACCGTCGGTAATGATTTCACGGTCATAAGTGGCTAAACCTTCGCTATCAAACGGGGTACTCGCCATACCACGTAAAATATGTGGACGCTCGCTAATACCTAACCACTCAGGGAAAATTTGCTCACCTAACTTATCAACCAAGAAAGAAGATTTACGGTACAGATTAGCACCACTGATCCCCATCACTAAGTGACCAAACAAGCCTGTGGCAATATCCGCTGCAAACATCACAGGCGCTTCACGGGTTGTCAGTTTCTGCGCATCAACACGCCCCACTGTACGCTCAGCTGCATGGCGACCCACACGCTCTGGTGTCCACATCTCAGAGGCTAAACGTGAAGTGGTGTAGCTGTAATCTCGCTCCATCTCACCATTTTTACCTTCCGCTATCACACAACAACTGATGCTGTGACGACTTGAGGCATAACTTGCCAACATGCCGTGGCTGTTTCCATAAACACGGACACCGTAATGGCTATCATAGCTTGCGCCATCACTTTGTTTAATTCGAGGATCATAAGCTAATGCGGCTTCTTCTGCAGCAATAGCAATCGCGGCTGCGCGATCGGGCTCTGGCTCATCTGGATGGAATAAATCCAAATCAGGAATATCACGTGCCATTAATTCTTTCGGACCTGGCCCTGCAAAAGGATCTTCTGAAGTGTAATTAGCAATATCCAGTGCGGCTGCTACTGTCTGAGCAATTGCTGATTCACTTAAATCAGAAGTTGATGCGCTGCCTTTGCGATTTCCGCGATAAACAGTGATCCCTAATGCGCCATCACTATTAAATTCAACATTCTCAACATCACACATACGTGTAGAGACACTGATCCCTGTTGTTTTGTTAATGGCTACTTCGGCGGCATCCGCTTGTTTACCGGCGACTTCCAGTGCTTTCGCAACCGCAGCTTCCAGTTCAACACGCTGCTGGGCTACCTGTTCTCTTACGTCCATACAATCACTTAAGGTTAGAGTTTTGCTTATTGGTTATAGAATAATGTAATTTACGCCCAAAATCGTTATTAAACTGATAAAATAGAGCTATTGATAGTGTTAGTGAGCCCATTATGAGCCGTAAAAACAAGAAAGCCCCTTGGGATGAAGAAGAAGAAATCATCTGGGTAAGTAAATCCGAGATGAAACGCGACATGGATGCGCTACAAAAAATTGGTGAAGAGTTAGTTGAATTAACACCTAATGCACTCGCTAAGATGCCTCTTGATGACGAAATGATGGATGCAATTAAAGACGCTCAGCGCTTTAATAAAGAAGCACGTCGTCGTCAACTTCAATATATCGGTAAGCAAATGCGCTTTATCGACATTGAACCAATCCAAGCGGCACTCGATAAATTACGTAATAAGCACTCTCAGCATACTGTTGCGCTGAAAAAGCTTGAGCTAAAACGGGATAAGTTAATCGAAAATGGCGATAGCATGATCAATGCTATCTTAGTCGATCACCCAGATGCTGATCGCCAACATTTACGCCAGCTTGTTCGCCAAGCAACAAAAGAAAAATCACAAGAGAAGCCAGGTAAGGCTTACCGTGAAATTTTCCAATACTTAAAATCTTTATACCTAGCAGACTAAGTGATCACTCACCTCTTTTCGTTGTGATAAAGTAAAAATAAAAAAAGCCAGCAGGAATTATTCATGCTGGCTTTTTCTTTATCAAATAGACGTGCGAGAAGATTTACTCAGTGCCGCCTACTGTCATTGAATCAATTTTCAGGGTTGGCTGACCAACACCCACAGGTACACTTTGTCCCGCTTTACCACACACACCCACACCACGGTCGATATCTAAGTCATTACC
The DNA here is from genome assembly GCF_003026135.1 of Photobacterium sp. GB-36. Taxonomy (NCBI): domain Bacteria; kingdom Pseudomonadati; phylum Pseudomonadota; class Gammaproteobacteria; order Vibrionales; family Vibrionaceae; genus Photobacterium; species Photobacterium sp. GB-36. Next base: position 179,708 of record NZ_PYNY01000005.1, read on the forward strand.
AACCATAGAAACTTGCTGCATCGCTTCAATACCGCTACCAATTAAAGTTGCGCCTTTAATTGGACGAGTGATCTTACCGTTTTCAATTAAGTAAGCTTCTGATGCAGAGAATACAAATTTCCCCGATGTGATATCAACCTGACCACCACCGAAGTTAGGGGCGTAGATGCCTTTCTTCACGCTGGAAATAATTTCTTCCGGTGTATGCTCACCTGGCAGCATGTAAGTGTTTGTCATGCGAGGCATAGGTAAATGCGCATATGACTCACGACGACCATTACCAGTAGGCGCTACGCCCATTAGACGTGCGTTAAGCTTATCTTGCATGTAGCCTTTTAGCTTACCGCCTTCCACCAGCACATTGTATTGTGAAGGTGTGCCTTCATCATCAATGTTAATAGAGCCACGACGATCAACCAGTGTACCGTCATCGACAATGGTACATAACGGTGATGTGACTTGCTCACCTAACTGACCAGAGAACATCGATGAACCTTTACGGTTAAAGTCGCCTTCAAGGCCATGGCCGACAGCTTCGTGTAACAACACGCCAGGCCAACCAGCTCCTAAAACCACCGGCATGGTACCTGCAGGGGCTGCCTCTGCTTCTAGGTTAATCAATGCTTGGCGGATAGCTTCATCAGCAAAATACAATGCTTGGCTTTTACCATCGGTTTCAGTTAAGAACATTTCATAACCGTAACGACCACCGCCACCCGCACTACCACGCTCACGTTTATCGCCTTTTTCAACCAGAACACTGATAGATAAACGAACAAGCGGGCGAATATCTGCCGCATAAGTGCCATCAAGCGCGGCAACTAACACCTCTTCATAGACACCATTGATGCTAACCGACACTTCCGTGACTAATGGCTCTTTAGTACGAATATAACGATCAATTTCTTCCAGTAATGCAATTTTTTGGAATTTATCAAGACTGCCTAATGGATTAATAGGGGCATAAATACCTGATGGTGTTAGTGGGCTGAAAGTTTGTACTTTGCCACTTCCCCCTTGGCGCACAATACCACGTGCCGCTTTGGCACTTTGCGTTAATGCCAATAGGTTTATTTGATCAGAATATGCAAAACCTGTTTTCTCGCCAGCAACCGCACGTACACCTACACCACGATCGATATTAAACGAACCATCTTTAATAATACTGTCTTCCAGTACTAACGACTCATGCCAGCAAGATTGGAAATAAATATCGGCATAATCCACATCTCTTGCTGCAATTAGCCCAAGGATATTATGCAGTTCATCACGGCCAAGACCTGATTGGTCTAGCATGGTATTTTCTACGGTGTTAAGGGTCATTAATTTGCTCTTAAATTATTTAGCACGGTTGAACATAAAATTTAGTATGTTCAGCAACAGGCATGTTGGCGCGGATCTTCTCAGATAATTGTAAATCAATATTGGCAGTCAGAACACCGGTGCCTTGCTGCTGACAGGCAACAATTTGCCCCCAAGGATCAATAATCATTGAGTGGCCCCATGTTTCTCGCCCTTCATTATGCTCGCCCCATTGTGCAGCGGCAATCACCCAACACTGAGTTTCAATAGCACGAGCTCGTAATAATACTTCCCAATGCGCTTTACCTGTTAACTTAGTAAACGCTGCGGGCACAACAATAATATCAGCACCTTGTGCGCGTAATGCACTATATTGCAATGGAAATCTTACATCATAGCAAATCGACATCCCGATATTGCCATACGGTGTTTTTACGACTTTAAGCTCATCACCCGCTTTAAAAGTATCAGACTCTCGATAGCTACGGTGTTTATCGGCAACATCGACATCGAACATATGCAGCTTATTATAATGTTCTTGGAGTTGGCCTTTATCGTTATATAACAAGCTGGTTGATGTGATTGAACCATCGGGTTGTAAGATAGGCATTGAGCCCAGTAAAAGCCAAATGCCTAACTTTTCAGTTAATGCTGATAATTCTTTTTGAAATGGGCCGTCATTGAGAGGTTCAGCCCATTTCTGGTAATCTGCTTTACTACCAAAAACTAAGGTATTTTCAGGAGTAACAACCAATTTAGCCCCTTGTAGCTGAAGCCCTTTCACTTTCTTTTTTAATTTAGTGAGATTATGTTCAGGATCGGCTCCCGAATTCATTTGTACTAAACCAATCTTCGCCATGACCTTCTCCCTGGGCCTATACACTTGTTATACTCAACATATAACGTATTTATTACTATCTCTTTGTTGTACCACTGATAAAAATTAACGCAACCCATTCATTTAGCTTACTCATCAGGCACAGTATACTCACCAGATAAGCGTGAGCGCTCTACAACGTTCGGAGCTTCAATCGAACCCGTTACTTGATAATTAACCTGAGTGATCACATCTAACACGGGTGATAACACCGTTGAAATAGCTAACACATATAACGCTGTTTGTGGCGCAACAGCAAAAGCGGTTAAAACAGGTAAGCCCGAGGTAAAGTCAGGAATAAACTTCACATTTGCATCGACCTTTTCATTCACCAGATCAACCTTACCTTTAATGTACATATCACCGGCTAATGCTTGCATCTTGATATCGTTACTATAAAAGGTGCCTTGCTTAATTGTTCCTGTTCCTTTGATATAGTTAAACGCTAAGCCATTATCAAATACCCCCGAGAAATCGAGCTGCATTTTTCGAATAATAGAATCTAAACTAAACAGGCCAAGCAATCGTCCTGCACCAAATGCGCCACTGACTAGCCCTTTGCCAATATCTGTTTTCACCTTGCCATTTAATGTTCGGCGATCCATCACCCAAGGTGATCCTTGCCATGAGGCTGAAATACTCGTATCAAACGATGCATCTTGCACGCCACCTTCAATACCAAAGCGACCTAATAAATCGGAGCTATTGTCACCTTTCACCATGAAACTTAACGCCGAATGATTAAGGTTATCTTTAAAATACCAACGTCCATTAGCATCTAATTTGATATTACCAGCATTAATATTGAACGTTTTCAACGTTAATTGATTTGAGGACTTCTCAAGTACAGCATTGACTTGCCCTAATCGATAGCCCTGTAGCCATGCATCCGATATCGTAAGTTTAATAGCAGGGATCGCAGCCATTACCTTACGATCTAGCGCTGTGACTATCGGAGATAATAGAGGAGGCACTTTTTTAGTAATATCAGCTTGCTGCTGAGTAACTGACTTTTTATCTAATTGTGGAAAGTTAAGATGAAGGGATTTAAAGATCGCATTCACCGTATTTTTCTGATCCCAAGTAATATAGCCTTCAGCTTGTCGGCTCTCTAATTTCGCGGACCACTGATGACCATGTTTGACATGCAAATTAACATCATTCCACACTAACCCGCCCAAGGTTAACTGCTTAACTTTTGCCTCTATCTTGCTTGGAATCGGCCATACAATCCCCTCATTACCATGGCTTTTATTGGTGTTTGATTGTTGCCACTTATTCGCAAAAGCGATCCACGAATCAACATTGAATGCCTTAGTATCGATATTCACCACATGTCCAATACCTAATGATGACTGAATCTCTTTTTTACCAATCATCAAATCACTGGCTGCTAATTGTGGTTTTCCATCAATAAGGTTCACACGTGCTTGATAAGCCGCATCAGGCATCTGAAGTTGCCCATTAAAGCTTTGTGCATTGCCATCAACATTCACCGTCATAAACTGCGATTGATTGAGCTTAGGTTGATAAGATAACGGATAGGGTAAATCACTCTTAATGTGGGTAAGAGGTAATAGACTTTTTACTTTGTAAGTAAAATAATCACCTTCTAAATCTACCTGGACATTTGTTTTCCAATCACTGGTTCCTGAAAGATAATGCAATAACTGTTTAGGAATATAAGGCTGCAATCGAGCGACTTGCCAATCACCAGCCACATCAACATTTACTCGATAATGATTGTTTGCAACATTATTACCCGTAAATCCAAGCCTAATCGGTTGATCAAATAATTTACCGCTTAAGTCTTCAGCCCTAATTTTGGCATTATCAAAGGTTAAACTACCGTAAGTATTATCAACAGTCAGAGCTGGTGTTCGTAAATCGATACGATTATTTTTAAAAAACACCTGACCTTTCGCATCCACATCACTGCCGTCAAAAGGTATATCAAGGGTTAATTTAGCTGTAACAGGCCCATTCACCCTCACTGTTTGTAATGCGCTCCCTACAGAATCGGCTAATGGCGTTTTCAACATGTACTCTGTAACATCTTTGCCACTAGCGGCAAGATCAAATGCTAGTTTCAAATGCCCATCAGGGGCTAATTTTGCCCCACCAACCACATTAGAGCCAACGGCTGATAACGTTTTTACATGACTGGCATCAATCGTCATACGATCATTTTTAAAGCCTAAATTAAGATTGAGATCTGTTAATAATGGCCAATCAGGATCAAACTGAAATTTTGCTTTTTTCAGTGGGACTTTAACTTCAAAGACACCATCATGATTAGGATAAGGAAATGTGTTTAAAGGACCAAACCAGAGCAGTTCAGCGTCTTTCACCGTACCGCCTTTTATCGCGGTAGCTAGATAATGGGTTAATTTATTACCAAGCGCTGGTCGAGGTAAATAACGCCATGTTTGCCCAGCATCTTTAACCGACGCTTCACCATAAAAAGCCAACCATGCAGGCGATTTTTGATAAAAATCGAGTCTAAATTGCCCTTTTGCATTGAGATCTGGGGTGGCCACACTCAGTTTATCACTCCATAAACTGGTGCCTTGATTATCATGTTTCCAATATGCATCAATCGTCGCGTCATTGATGTTTAATGGTTTCGGAAAAACCTTACCATAAGGCAGAGCATCATCATCGACTCGAATTTTCACTGCACCTTGTGTTGTATCACCAGCAATACGCGCATTTAGCTTATTAATACCAGGTAGTAACTGCCACTGTTTAAATGCTAAATCATCAAGATTTAATGAAAAATGGAGCGGCTTATCTTGCTCGCCAGCAACCCGAATTTTTGTCACCAGCCCTGTCGGTTGTAACGCAGTGATCGCTTCCGTAATACTATTCGACTTGGGTAAAAAAGATCGCAATGGTAGTAATCGATCTAATTTGATATTGGTCAGTGCGGCTTTCCAATTTACAGGCTGCCATTGCTTATTAAGTGAAAATTGCGCTGCGATATCAAATTTAGGCCACGATATCTTATCGGTAGCTATATCAAATTGCTCGGTATCAATCCGCCATACGCGTTGCTGTTTATCGAAGGTGGGCTTTAGCGCAACAACGCCACCGTTAATAACAATTTGGTGTGATTTATGTTGGGTCGTCCAATCAATATGACTTTTGGCAAGTTGGATCATCGCTGAACTTATCGTGCCTTGATCTAACGATAACCACGCTTGCATACTCAATTTACTGTCTGAAATATCAGCGACACCGGTAAATTTTTTATTTAACCATGGTGTGACCGAAATGTTTTTTCCTTTGAGATATAGCGTTCCATTCACACTAGACAAACCACCTTGTTCGGTAATGTCTGCTTTTACTTCAACTTGGCCTAATGGACTATTAATCAATCCAACGGAACCTTGAGCAAAATGATGCCCTCCCTCATTGCGCCAGTTAAGTTGTGTAACCGCTAGATGTAATGCTTTACCTGAAGGAGAAGGAACGGTAACCGTCGCGTTTTTTAATGTCACATTATCAATACGCGTGAAAAAAAATTGCTCTAACCGTTTAACAAAAGAAATATCAGAAGAGGGTTTCGAAGCACGACGTGGAAGTTGTGTAATATCTAAATCGAATTGCTCAATTTGGACATGTTTAAAGACGGGTCTAAATGTCAGCACTGACTGCCAGAAATCTAAATAGATCTCGGCTTGCCCAACCTTCACTAATGGTGCTGAATGATTATTTTCAGCCACCGATAATTGGTTAAATTTTATTTCGGGCCCCGATTGTAGCCAGCGCCCATCAATATTTTCTACCGATATTTGGGTATGTGTTTGCTGAGAAAGCCACTGCGCTATTGGCTGACGATAATGGTCAAGGTGAGGAAGAGAAAAGCGGAGAGTACTGATCAAAATAGCCAATGTTACTGCAACAATAACCACTAACCACAATACACCACGTAAGGTTTTTGCCACCATACGGTTCACTGACTCTTCCCCATTGGTATCATTACATCATTACCACATCGAACTGCTCTTGGTTATACAGCGGCTCAGGCTTTATTTTTACTTGTTTACCAATAAAGACCTCAAGCTCAGCTAATGCATGCGATTCATCCCCCATAAGGGCCTCACCCACCGCGGATGAAACATACACGATAAATCGATCAGCATCGTAAGCACGATTGACTCGGGTTATTTCTCGCAATACCTCATAGCAAACACTTTCAACTGTTTTCACCGTACCACGACCATCACAAGATGGACACGTGCCACACAACACATGTTCAATACTTTCACGAGTACGTTTACGCGTCATTTCAACCAAGCCTAATTGCGTAAAGCCATTAATATTGGTTTTCACTCGATCATAAGAAAGTGCTTGCTCAAGCGCTTGTAAAACGCGTTGTTGGTGTTCCTCTGAAATCATATCGATAAAATCAATAATGATAATGCCGCCTAAATTACGTAACCGTAATTGACGTGCGATAGCTTTCGTTGCTTCAATGTTGGTATTAAAAATAGTCTCGTCGAGATTTCTTCGCCCAACAAACGCACCAGTATTAATATCAACCGTGGTCATCGCTTCTGTTTGATCGATGATCAAATACCCGCCAGACTTCATTTCAACTTTACGATCTAAGGAACGTTGAATTTCAGACTCGGTATCATAGAGATCAAAGATAGGCTGCTGACCTGAATAATATTCAATATTATCTGTCACTTCAGGTACGAACTCATCTGTAAACTCTTTTAATTTATCAAATGCTTGGCGTGAGTCGACTTTGATATTATCAATTTCAGTACCAACAAAATCACGTAAGATACGTTGTGCAAGTCCTAGCTCACCATACAACATCGAACGTGGCTTATACTTAGCACGACGCTCTAATACTTTACGCCACAAGTGCTTTAAAAAAGCAGCATCTTGAGCGACTTCATCAGTATTCGCCCCTTCTGCAGCCGTTCGAATAATAAAGCCGCCTAAATCATCACAATGCTGTAAAACCGCTTTTTTCAAACGATCACGCTCTTTCTCACTTTCAATCCGCTGAGATACACCAACATGGCTTGCTCCCGGCATGAAAACAAGGTAACGAGACGGTAAGGTAATATCAGTCGTTAACCGCGCACCTTTAGTTCCCAGAGGATCTTTCACCACCTGCACGACAATGTCTTGCCCTTGACGAACAAGCTCTGAAATGTCGCGCACCTGAAATTGTTTTTTCTCATTTTCAGCCACACATTCCGTGTGAGGAACAATATCTGAAGCATGTAAAAATGCAGCTTTATCTAACCCAATATCGACAAATGCCGCCTGCATACCAGGAAGTACGCGACTTACTCGCCCTTTGTAAATATTTCCGACGATACCGCGTTTCGATTCACGTTCAATGTGGATCTCTTGCAATACGCCATGTTCAATCATTGCGACACGGGTTTCACTCGGCGTCACATTGATCAGCAGCTCAGTGCTCATGGTTGCCTCTACTTATAACTTTAAAAAATCTTGTAACAGGATGTCGGTTTCCACTAGCGGTAACCCCATCACTGCATAAAAACTGCCATCGATACGTTCAACGAATTTGCCACCTAAGCCTTGGATGCCATAACTGCCCGCTTTATCTTGTGGCTCTCCACTTTGCCAATATTTTTTGATTTCGTTATCTGACAAAGGCTTAAACCACACTTGCGTGATCACTAGCTTAGTTTCAATCCTTTCTTTCGTTGCGACTGTCACTGCGGTCATCACTTGATGTTGACGACCAGACAGCATTTTCAGCATACGCGCTGCATCATTAAAATCGACAGGTTTTTCTAATATTTGCTGATCAGCCACAACAATTGTGTCCGATCCTAAAACAGGTAAATCAGCCGGCGCTGCTTTTAGTCCAGCTAAGGCTTTATCGCGCGATAAACGCTGAACATAATTTTCAGGGCTTTCGCCTACTTGGTGGCATTCTTCGACATCTACCACAACACGTTCAAACTGATAGCCTAACTGATTTAATAACTCCATTCGACGAGGCGAACCTGAAGCAAGATATAATTGAATAGCAGCCATGATACACCTCAAACTTACATTTATACTTTAAAAACATTTAATTATAAATAAGGGGAAGACCAATTGGCTTCCCCTTTATGCTATTGCGATTAACGAATCGAAAATTTACGACGTATACGCCGTAATAATAAGAACAACCATGGCCATAATATAAAGTTTAATACGACAGCCCATAATTGTTGTGGCTCAAAAGTTACATTTGAGACTAAGTATTCAGCCCAGTATTCAATAAGCTTACCGGCTAATGATAACAGCGCGAAGACAATCGCTTGTTGTCCTAATGACAGGTTACGAAGTACTCTAAAATTTAAAGCAACAATGTAAGCAATCACCGACATCATTAAGCCGCGGACACCTAACGTAGATCCTAAAATCAAATCCCACAATAAGCCGATAATTAAAGCAGTTCCCACGTTAACACGATGTGGTAAGGCTAATACCCAATAACAAGTAACCAGTAAAACCCATGAAGGTCGAAACGGTTCCAACATTCCGGGCCAAGGAGCTGCTTGCAGCACCAGCGCAAAAACGAATGACAACCAAATCCAAATTCGGCCATGTGCTTGGCTAGTTGGCATTATTCACCTCACTGCTCGGCTTTTTGTTCTCAATAGGTGCTGTTGGTTTTACACCATTTGCTGGTACAGCAACTGCAGGAGAAATGGTTGAAACCGCACTTGAAGGCGCAATCGATTTTGTGGCTGACGTTTCTGCCGCTTTCATTCTATCGGTTGGCCAGACTAATAATAAGTAACGTAATCGGTCAAATTGCACGGTTGGTTTAGCGATAATTTGTGCAAATGGGCGTTTATTGTCAAAAGAGAACTCAGTTACACGTGCAACCGGATATCCTTCAGGATAGCGACCACCGAGCCCAGAGCTCACCAATAAATCACCTACACGAATATCCGTGCTGCTTGGGACATGCTCAAGTTGAAGCTCATTACTCTTTCCAGTTCCTGTTGCAATAACACGAATGTCGTTACGCACAACTTGTACTGGAATAGCATTCGTCGGATCAATCAGTAATAACACACGACTATTATGCGCGCCAACATAGGAGATCTGGCCAACAATACCTTTATCATTAATAACAGGCTGGCCTTCATACACTCCATCAACACGCCCTTTATCAATCATCACTTGATGACTATAAGGATCAGAGTCGACCGCCATCACCTCGGCGATCATTTTACGCTCACCACGCACAAACGGTGAGCCTAATAAATTTCTTAAACGCTGATTTTCTTGCTGTAATTGATCAAGCAATAAAACATTACTTTTCATCACCAACAAATCACGCTTCAACGCTTTATTCTCAGCTAATAATTGCTGATGAGAACTCATTTGACCATTCAGGCCATCAAGTAATTCACGCGGTAAATTAGCCGCATACTGAAGCGGAGCGATTGCTGAGTTCAGAAAATAACGAACATTGGCAAAAGCATCAAGACGACTATCGGCTAGCATAAGGCTAGCCGATAGTAATATGGCAAGAAACAGGCGTAATTGCAGAGAAGGACCTCTGCCAAAGATAGGTTTCATCTAACGCTATAACCTGTTTTATAGAAAACTAACGCAGGCATTATTACTCTTCGCTGAAGAGATCGCCACCGTGCATATCAATCATTTCTAACGCTTTACCACCACCACGAGCCACACATGTTAGTGGATCTTCAGCAACAACCACAGGGATACCTGTTTCTTCTGTCAGTAGGCGGTCTAAATCGCGAAGTAGTGCACCACCACCCGTCAGTACCATACCACGCTCTGAAATATCAGATGCAAGCTCTGGCGGACACTGTTCTAGGGCAACCATAACTGCAGAGACAATACCCGTTAGTGGTTCTTGTAAAGCTTCTAGGATTTCATTTGAATTTAACGTAAAGCTACGCGGTACACCTTCTGCAAGGTTACGACCACGCACTTCAATTTCACGCACTTCATCACCTGGGTACGCTGAACCGATTTCATGCTTAATGCGCTCAGCGGTTGCTTCACCAATAAGACTACCGTAGTTACGACGTACGTAGTTGATAACGGCTTCATCAAAACGGTCACCACCGATACGAACCGATGATGAGTAAACCACACCGTTAAGTGAGATCACTGCAACTTCTGTTGTACCACCACCGATATCGATCACCATAGAACCCGTTGCTTCAGACACTGGCATACCAGCACCGATAGCAGCCGCCATTGGCTCATCGATTAAGTAAACTTCACGAGCACCAGCACCTTGTGCTGATTCACGGATTGCACGACGTTCAACTTGCGTTGAGCCACAAGGAACCGCAACTAACACACGAGGGCTTGGGCGAAGAATACTGTTGTCATGTACTTGCTTAATAAAATGCTGCAACATTTTTTCAGTCACATAGAAATCAGCAATTACACCGTCTTTCATTGGGCGGATAGCAGCAATATTACCTGGTGTACGACCAAGCATTAATTTTGCGTCATGACCTACCGCTGCAACACTTTTTGTTGCGCCTGCACGGTCTTGACGGATTGCAACCACAGAGGGTTCATCTAGAACGATGCCCTGTCCTTTGACATAAATAAGGGTGTTGGCAGTACCCAAGTCAATAGACAGGTCATTAGAAAACATGCCACGAAGTTTTTTAAACATAGTCTTCGGCTAATCCTGAAAGCTCAAAATTCGTTAAATTGCACTAAATGTACCAAGCGCTAGACACTGAAACAAGGTAAGGATTGTCAAACCTACCACAGATTTGCAATTTATTTGCGCTAAGGCCTAATTTAACCCTTTTTCACCTCGATAAACGATGCGATCACTCCCACGATATACACCAAATGTCACAATCGCAGATGGATCTTCATCGCCTAATTCTCGCCAGTTATAGGTCAGCCACGGTTGGTGTTCTTTGTTGGTTTGGCTACAACCAATATTACTTGGTGTGTTGGTTGCAATACGTAACCAAAAACGGGTTTGTTGTTTTTTATAATTAGCAGGCGTTGATAGTTGTGGATGAGCTTCAATTTCATCGCTTTCACCAACGCTGACTTTGCCCGTTATATTGGTTGTTAATATCGATGTATTAGATCCATCAACCGGATGTAATGCCAGCTTACAATAATAGTTACTGTTGTATGTTGAGCCACTATCATCAGTATGGGTTTGAAATTCTCTCCCATCCCAATATTCGATTTTTAATGGCAGACTAACCGGTTGATCAAATGGGCTGATCGCATCATCTAGAACCATTCGCCCATAACGTAAATTAGGCGTTGTTTCGAAAGGGGCAACCTGCTTGCTATCAACTTCATCAGTGACACCTGTAGCGGTATTGCGGATAAAAATAGGATCATGATGCGAGGAAATATACCCGCCCCAGCGACTATTCGAATCATTCCAAGGTCCATCTTCCACTGTGGTTAACGGTGTTTTAGCCACTGATTTTCGTTCTAATAGCCATACTTGTTCAATATCGCTATTCCAGCGACCTTTAAAGCTTTGCTCTGTTGAACGCGTAATATGATGATACGAGAAACGATCATTTAAGCTATTTAATGATGGATATTCATAAGCTATCAAAGCAACTTCAGCTTGATAATCAGGAATAAAACCATTGTAGTTATCGACCTGCTCACCCAACGCATTTTTGGCATTGATCAAGACGTTGGTACTAAATGGCTGGCTGAGATAAGCAAAACTATTACCTCCAACCCCATGCCCATCCGGATAAACAAAGCTATTAGGTTGGATCTCTAAATACTTTGGATAAAAACGGCCAAGATGGCGATAGCCTTGATTAATCGTCATGGCTAAATATGGCGCTTTAGCGTCAGCTTGTAAGCGAACACTACCCACTTCACTCCACGACAAATCACTAAACACCAGTTCATCGGTATGACTCTTTCGTACCGTACCTCGCAGCACACCAGGCTTACCATCAACTGGCGTTACCGATGCCGTATTAGGAATAGATAACTCGACATCGGCAATAGGTGCATCTGATTTAAAGAAATTTTGTGTTGTTTGTGCAGAGCACAACTCATCGGTAGTCTGTATTGGCTCTGCCTCTGAACCACCTTGCCAAACAAGCGGTTTCACAATCACTTTAAACGGATCGCCAGCTGCGACAAAGCCATCACCTGATAATGATGTACCATCACTGTGTTTATCTGGACATACCGCAAATGTCCACGGACGAGCATGCACTTCAACAGAGCCTTCTAATTGTTTCCAACTCCCAAACTCTGTTGGTAATTCATCATCTGTAGAAAAAATATCGCAGCCGGTTGATAACGAGCAATTAGGATCTGCAAGGTTTAACCCTACAATACCTGCATCGGGATATTTCAGCGCAAAGGTCGCTAACCCCTTATCAAAAGAAAATGTTTCTTGAGACGTTTGCCAGTCACTATTCATAGCCTTTATTTGTAAGTCGCCATTACCCTGGCTTGCTGGCTGTAAGAAAGTACTCGTCATAACTAACGGTTTATCACCTTGATAACCTGTTGCAATCGTTACTTGATCATTTTTGCAAGCAAGGGCTTTTACTTTAATATTTTCCCTAGGTTTACCCGCAATGACTTTTATTGGACTTGGCGAAATATCAAATTTAAACGGTACAAACGTATAACGACCATTAACGGTGTTGGTTGATGGGGAATTATTTAATTGTCCTTTAACCGCTATATTGCCGATATAATCATGACTTTTAAGCCGCAACTGACCAACACCATTTTTAATATTAACGTCAGCGACTTCTGAAACATCTTTATAAGGCGTTTCACTATTGATTGGAAACCACGATGCTTTTCCAGCTGTTGAAATATTGGTGGTTACTGATACTGAACCAGAATAGGTGTCAGCTAGCGTTCCGTCTTCATTTTTAACACTAAACGTAACAGGCAAATAATCGCAGGTTAATGAAAATGCAGTTGATGGCTCAATATCTAAAATATAATTATCAGGTTTAGGGTCAAAACACTCACTTTCACCAATAATTTTTGATTTATTAATTAGTTCTATCTGATTAATCGTTACCGAACCATATACTATCGCATTGTTACTTAAGTAAGTTTTTTTCTCTGAATATATAAGCGCCTTTACAATAGAGCTGTTAGACACGGCGTTAAAATCTTTAAATAACAAAGTCGAAGTTGGTGGCTCATTATAGGCGTAGATCACCAAATTATCAGGACTTCCATCTACATTAATTAAAGCGCCATTAGTTCCTGATGTATGGTTAAAAGAGTAACCTCTGGTATAGATAACTACTTTATTATTTTCTGGAATAACAATTCGAGAACCATTTACGATAAAACTATCAATCCAGTAGGTGCCCGTTTTTAATGTTAGCTGACTATTTGAATCTAAAGATAATGTTTCAATTTTCATCTCTTTGTTTAACGTTATAGATCCGCCTCTAACAGACAAATTTTTATATTCACTGTATGGGATCTCTGGTTCAATTTGTTTTCCAGCGTCAAATACATTATTACTTTTATTTTCTTTAAAGCTAGGAAGTTGAGGCTTATTTTCTTTCTTTACAATTAAATCTTGGTTCTCATTACATGGAGAATCATCACAACCTTTATCAAGGTAATTATTTATACTTTCTTGGCGAAAACCGACATACCTTTTATTTTTGATTTCAACCGTATTTATTAGTCGACTATCTTTCCCAATTTGTAAACTCGGATCACTATTACCTTGCCATGTTTGAGCTGGGCTTAGAAAATATTTACAAATATTATTGGCCAGCGGCTTTTTAGCAAAAGCAAAAAAGCCCACCTTTTCTTTTATATGTGCGCGTTGACCTATATACGTCCATGGTGGGATATCTTCATCAACAACAAAACTCACCTGTGTTAAGGACTTCTTACACTGACGAACCCAGCCACCTTGTCCACCTTGGCGCTGCAACTTCCCGGCGATAAAATTTGGAACAGTGGTATAAGTTTGACGAAGATTAATAGGAGTATTACATGTGTACTGTAATGGCTTCAGTTTACCCGAATTTGAAACGATATCACCTGATGAAAATTCATAGTCATAACCATTGGTTTCACCAATATTAGGAACACTGACTAAATAACCAATTTTCTCATGTTCCTCAACGTCAATATCACGTTTATTTACACGCGTAATTTCAAGACCTAGGTCAAATCCCATTGATGAAATATTTTTAGTTGCGGTCGTTAACCAGCGTTCATTGTTTTTCGTTTGGACTTCAGATAGAACAATCGGCGATTCACTCAACAATGAAGAGTACGAGGAGAGATCCACTCTTTCATAGGCAGGTGAAGACCTTTTACCATCTGCGGAATATCTTTTCGTATTCACACTGCCTGCGAGTACTCGGTGTCCATCCTCAAATGTTGTAACCCCCTCTTCAATAACCAAATAAGAAATCACTGGCATTTGATTACGTGATAACGAATAGGAGTTAGACAGTGGCGCAACTATTTGTGCTATGGAAAAAGATTTTTTTGTAACATTTAACAAAGCAAGGGTCTGAGGGGCGTCATTATCTGGATTATCGCTGGGTATTGTTGGCATTAAAAATACAAGCGGTTTAGTCGCATATGCATTTTTTAATCTAACAACACAACCAGATTGATCCTCATAGGAGTTTGCTGATTCAGGTAAAATAAATGATGAACATGTGCTGGTATCAAATGTACCAAATTCATACTGAGCACTATGCGCTTGCCATGCAAAGAATAAGCTGAAAAATAAAACGTTGATTAACTTAAGACATAAACGCATAAACATCCTTTTACCCAAAATAAAAAGCGAGTCCGTGCCTTAAGGGTATTTGACTAATTTCAACTTAATATCTTAATTATTAATAACACAAACATCTACATTCAGAGTAAATAATTACACACAAAAAAGCCGAGAGATCACACTCTCGGCTTTCTGATTAATAAATAAGACTTACTGGTAATCAGCAGCAGGGATCCCTGGCTCATCTCGGTATAATATTCGGTCATTACCTCGATATACGCCAAAAGTCACAATTGCCGATGGGTCTTCATCACCTAAATTCCGCCAATTGTATCGTAGCCAAGGTTGATGAGAGTACGTGCCAAAACAGTTAATGGGGTTTTTATCTTTTACCCCTGGTTTCACCGCACTCAAACGCTGCCAAAATCTTATTTGTTGTTTAAAAGTAGTACTATTTGAATTGGTACCATACCCAGACATTTGGCTTGGGTTCGCCATAAAGTCTCCAGATAAGGCCTTGCCCATCATTACTTTTCCACTACCGGATGTATAAGCACTGCTCTTGCCATCTTCAGGATACATACTGATCACTTGGCGACAGTAATTTGCCCCATTAAACTGCGATACTGAATCATCCGTATTTTTAACAAATGCTGTACCATCCCAATATTCAATTCTTAACGGCACTGCTAGTGATTTACGAATATCACCACCGATATTTTCCAATACCATGCGTCCATAACGGAGATCGTTAACTCCCACTAGTGCACCTTGTGCATTAACCTCTTCCCCCGCCCATGTTACGTGATCAGGAAACGCTTCACCTTGTTTCACTCGCAACTGCCATTGGTCAAACGGTCCATCTTCAATACTGGTGTTAGTATCTTTTTCTTTACGTTGGAATATCAGTTTAGACGGCTTAAAAACAACCTCAGAGTTACCTTGGCTATTTTGCTGCCAATCACCGATTTTAGGAGACATTAACGATTTATCACTGCGCATTTGTTTTAAACGTAGATCTAATGGTACGTACCCCCCGTTATTATTCCCCGACTCTAATTTAAACTTACTCTGAAGAGACGGATCAAATAAGGCATAATTTTGAACGGGTTGATTATTCGCGTTAAAAGCATTAATCGTGAATCCAGCATCAAATGGCTGATCCATATAAGTGAATGAGCCTATCGCAGGTGTTACTTCATTCTTAGAAAAAGCAAAATACTTAGGATAGAAACGCCCTATTTGACGTTTACTCTGATTAATATTATTGCCATTCTCTATATAATCGTTCATCCCAACCTGTAGCCAAATACTGCCGACTTCAGACCATCTATTACCAGTAAGTAATACCCCTTTCAAGGTCGGTTTTACTGTCATTTGACCTTGCGTAAATATCCCCATAACGCCACTAGAAGGTGAGGCTAGGTGAGCCTGCATCAACAACCCATTTCCCATAGTTGGCGCATCTGGAGCAAGGAAATTCTCCGTTACAGAATAGCTACAGTATTTATTATCAGATGAATCAATAACAGTTCCTTGGGAGCTACCTTCCTGCCACACTAAAGGCTTAAGCAGCACATTAAAAGGTAACCCCGCGGCAATATACCCCTCACCACTTTTAGACGTGCCATCTGCTGTATCTAATGTATTAGCTTCATTAGGCTTTAACGGACAAATCGCGAACATCCACGGCTTTGCATTAATTGCAACAGAACCGGTTAACCCATTAGGCAGCAGCTCACGTAACGCTTTTGCTTCCTTCGTTTTGGTTGTCGTTAACGTGCAGCTATCACTAGTACAATTTGGATCAGAAACATGCCAAGCAATAACACCCGCATCACGATAACGCAAAGTAAGCGGTTCAGATTTCCCTTTCTCGAACTCTACTTTTGCTTGCTTAGATGCGCCTGTCGCTGATTCAATATGCTTTCCTTTTACAATCTCGACAGTAATAGGGTTATTGGGATCGGCTGCTTTTTTCGGCGCTTGGTATTCAGTTGAAAAATCTAATAACCGTGTTCCAGTATAATTTTCAACTAGCTTGATGTTCTTACCCGCTTGGCATGTCATGGCTTTAATTGTGGCGGTAACGTCTTTTCCCGCCACGATATTGTGACCATCATTTAGATCAATCGCGAAACCGCCAGGGATAAAGGTATATTGACTTTTAGGTTCATCACCAGCCATAAACTCAATACTTGCCGTTATTTTCAGCGTCTCCGACCCCGTCGGTAATACCCAAATAACTGCATGTTGATTTTTTACTGGCAACGTAAATGTATGTGTACCCGCAGTAAACTGATGAGAAGATGCGAGTGCTGAATTATCCGCCCAGATACCGCCTGTTGATGAGGTAATATTAACCGTAATATCACCATCAAATTCTTTAGTACCATCCTCCGATGTCACATTAAAATCAACTTGCTGGGCATGACATAAGGTCTTCGTGACTTTTGTCGGTGTGATTGTAAGTTCAAATTTAGGTTCAGGCTCTGGATCAAAACAGGCACTACTACCTATAATCTCTGTTTCTATATTATTCACATCGCCAGTCATCGTGATGTTAGGCGCCGTTACTGCACCGGTAATTCGCGTGATCTGGTTACTCAAGCCATCACTCATCATAAGATTACGCTCAGAGTAAATTAAGCCTGTGATCTGACTACCTTTGTTTAGCTCAATATAATCATGGAGAATATCATTCACCGGTTTTAAATCATGAACAACAATAAGTAAATCGTCAGCAATCCCAGATAGTGGCTTCATGGTTGAGCTGATCAAACTCATCTTTTTCACATGAACAACAGAGCCCGTAGGAAAGATAATATCTTTATTACTTAAATTAATAGTGTTAAACCAAAATACCGTTTTATTGCCAACGTCTCGCTGCGATTGTAAATCGCCATCATCAACAGCAGGCCATGTATCTAACACTTGTTTTTTAGCAAATAAGCTCGGGTAAGGCTGAGCCGTATGACATTCTTCGCCATTACAGTAATTATTCTCACCACCACTTGAATTAATTGTCTTAAAACCTATATAGCGTTTGCCTTCTTTTACGGCTGAACCTTTAATTAAGACATTATGGCTAGCGTTAAATGCGCCAGTAGAGGTTTGCCATGTCTGAGCAGGACCTGGGAATACATTACAGACTTCTTCTGATGCACGACGCTGGAAAGCCATAAAACCAACCATCTCATTGGCATGTTGACGTTCTGGGTTAGTATGCTCATTTAAGTCTTCATCAGTAACAAAGCTTACTTCAAGAACATCTTTACCCGGCTTTTGTTGATTTTTACATAACCGGATCCACCCTCCGTTAGGTCCTAAACGGGAGTTTTTAGAGGCAATCACTAAGATAGGATTTTTTGACTGATCCGAAAAATCAAAATCGCTGCCTTTTAAATCAGTAAAGCCTGCACATTGCTCCGTAACAGGCTTAGTGATCTTTTCAATCCCATGATAATTCCCTTTTAGGGTATTGGGCGTTTCTGCTGGACCTAAAGCAAACTGTAACCCTTTGTATAAACCACTACCTTCAACTAATAAATAACCAATCGTCACATTATGATTAAGCACATATTGAGTTTCAGAGCTATCCACGCCTAAATAAAAATGGCCATTATTGCTCGTACCTTGATTTATCGTGCCACGAATAATAAACGGCGTTATCCACTCTGATTCTGTACCTGTAGCCGAAATAACAGACGGTTTATTTCTTGGCTGAATTTCTGCGATTCCTCCAGGTGTTTTACTTTTAAATCCACTAGGAATCGTAACCGGCGTTACTTTGCCTTTCTTTATTAATGGATTTAATTTGCCGTAATCGATATCACCTTTACCGGTTTGAAATTTAGGATCTTTAGCATCAAGCTGTTTATGTACAGTCAGTTCTGCCGCAGTAATACGACCATTATTGCCTAATGCAATGGTGCCTTTTTCCATCGCAAAATAGGTGATTTTACGCATAGGAATACGATATAAGGTATAGGTTTTATTTTTAAAATGATGCCATTTCGCTTCCCATGACTCCCAAGAGCCTAAAAGACTATCTTCATCTTCTAAACGAATTGCGTTCGATACTTTCGGATAAACCTGTCTTACCCCAAATGCATACGTCTTACCTTTTTTGTAAATTCGGGTAATCTTTAAAGATGATGGTGCATCAAGACCATTATCTGTAATGGTCGGCATGAGGAAAATTAACGGTTTGGTTGTAAATTCTTTATTTAAGACAATTTCACATTCTTGGTTAATACAGCCATTGGGGCGTGAAATATCACTTTGCCCAAAGTCGAATACTGGCCCTTCTTCACTCGCCAACGCGGTACCGCTCAACATCATTAAGGAGATAAAAAAAACAAAATTTTTAATCATTTAAATCTTTCGCCCACACTTCTTGGGTACGTGTCATCGCCACGTTATGACTACCGCAGGTCGCTGTACTTTCTAGGTGGTACTCATTGACTGTTTTACCGCTTGATAACCTAATCTTTTTCGTTGTACATACCACCTTTATTACTTGGCACCCTTTTTGGAATGGCGGCATCATGCTTGCAACTTCTTGCGACGTATAGTTCTTACAACCATTATCTTGCTCTTTTAATGGAAAAATCTTCGTTAACACCACTTCATTGGCTGAATGTGCTGTAAACCATGCCCGTGTTCCAAGCACCTCTTTGGTAGTCATGGTTTGACTAGAGGTACCAATTTTCGTCATCACCATTGCCATGAGCCCCATAACGATAATGACGAACAGCACTATCATTAAGCCACTACCACGTTGCTTGTTATAACTGCTATAAGACATTCATCACCTGTACACTATGGTTATAATCTGACTTTTCTTGAGTGCGTGAGTCTAAATACTGAATAGTAAATAACGCTATCGCATTACTGTTTAATCCCGCCGTTTGTACATTAGGTATAAATTTATCGATGTTCTCAGCCATTAATATGCCATCACCATCGTTGACCTTGCGCACAATAGTCGTCCCCACTTGACAGTAACTGATCTTATCTTTGTATAAATATAATCGATTACCGGGAGAAGATGCCTCCTTGATTGGCGACGTTAATGTCAATTGATACGTCTCATCTTTTGAAGCTGGCGCAGTAATACTACTCACAGTTATGGTGTTATTTTTATATTGCTCAGATGAGGCAAAGCCCACTGCAACAAAATTACCGCTATTACTCCAGTTAGTAGAAAAGCGTAACGGAGTGATCGCAATCGTATTGCTGTTATTCGGTAAATTATCGTAATACACCGCTGGAGCAATAATCGGATAAAAGCTCAGACAATGAGATGTATTACTTAAACTGTTCGGCGCTGCATGGCGGATTTCTTTGGTCATACGTGCAACTAAAAAACGGGCTTGAGACTGAAGACGCTCGCGATCAACGGTATTGGTATACCCCTTTACACCAATCGCAATATAACTACCAATACCAATCATAATGATAGATAGCACGACAATTGCTATCACCATTTCAAATAGCGTGAAACCACGCGGCTTAGCCATCAATAATTACCCCTATAGGCGATATAGTCATATTTACCATAGCGTCCAGCATCCACACTCACTGTGATTTTTTTCAAAAGTTGTGAGGGCACATACTCGACATTAATGGTGGCATGAATATGGGTATAGTTTGCGGTTGATAAACTGGGTACTAAATCAGTTAATTCGCCACGGCGAGAAGTTAAACTGGGTTTAACATAATTATTACCGTTATATGTATAAGGGTTAGGGCACTGCGTTGTATCTCCCCAACAGCCAATAAAATCATCGACATCATTAGCCATTGCTGGATTCGTTGCTTCTAAAAGATCATCCGGCCCTAAACGTGCTGGCAAGGTACATGGATTAGGATTTCCTTTAGCATCATCCTCACCACAGCGGTAAACACTGTCGCCATTAGGATTAGAGTTTTGGTCGAACTGACGCGCTAATATTTCATTAAAAATCGCATCAGCCATTGCCGCTGAACGCGCTTGATATTGAGGAACCGCAGAGCGCTCAACTTGAGGAAAAAGAAAGCTCACCAAGGTGATCATCGCAATCGCGAGTAATACAATAGTAATAATCCCTTCAATAAGGGTAAAACCGCGTTGTTTTATGTGAGTATTCACTTACTGCACACCTCGTTATCTTTCTTTTTATATACATAACCTTGGCTATTAATACAAATGCTGGCGGTTTGGTTATTTTTTGCCGTAATCGTAATGGTACAACCGTTAGCACACACTAACATAGATGTTGCATTGACTGGCTGCCCAAGCAAATTAAAGTACAACTTAGCACGTGCATTTCCACCATCAACCAATGAAAACTCGGTATTGGTTTGTGATTGACGCAAGCTACCATCAGTTTCTGAATTAGCGGCACTGCAGACGCCTAAACATGGCGAAGAAACATTTAAGGGAGTGCGTTGCCCTTGCATCGAAGATATTTGAATTTGGCGAATAACAGAAATCGCCTGATCACGGGTCAGTTGGGCATCAAACTCGCTCCGACCTGAAAAGCGAGCAGCAGCAGTGGCGCTGATGATCCCTATAATTACGATCACCATAATGAGTTCAACGAGAGTAAAACCTTGTTGCTGCTTCACATTACCACCTAAACATGACCTATTTTATTGTTATATAATTTATCAGATTAAAACAAAAAAGGCGCAGCCGAGTGACTGCGCCTTTAGTTCTAGCTATATGTTAATTACTCACAATCATGCACAACAACGGTTGCAGCAGCAGCAGAAGTTGCAGCAGTGTAAGTTACAGAGCACTTATCTACCGCCGCTTTATCTGCTTGGTTTTTCAGTGTGTAACTAATTGAATCACCAGCATCTTCACCGCCAGTAGATCCCTTAACAGGAGCCCATTCAGTTGAGTCTGATTCTAAACCTTTAACTGCAAGAGCAATACCTGCTGAACTTGCTGTTGGGTAGCCAAATATGGTTTTAATTCCATCAACCTCTGTAGCTGTATTAGAACTTTCTACACCATTAATCGCAGCTTTACCGTACATAATACCTGCCGCACCTTGGATTGCTCCTTTTAGGCCTTGAAGCGATGCATTACGCGCATCATTTTGAAGGTTCATAAATTTAGGCGCCGCCGTTACCGCTAGAATACCTAAAATAACAATCACTACTACTAACTCAATTAAAGTAAAACCTTGTTGCTTTTTCATTTTTTATCTCTTATTTACTAAATAGCATCGAAACGAAGCGAAGTTTAAAATTACTTACAAGCATTATCAGCTAGTTGTACTTTTGCAGGTACAGTTGCACTTTGTGCTGGTACGTAGACTAAGTAACAATTTTTAGGAACTTTATTAGCTGGAGTTGTTGAACTTCCATCTGCAGCAACAGCCGAAATTTCACTTAATTGAGTTGAATATTGTTTTGGGGCAAACACAACTTTTGCATCCTTTGTTGTGCCAGTACCAATAACTTTCGATGCCCAGTCACCATCAGAACCGGTACCAACGATCGCCTTTACAATACCGTTATCACTTGCTTCCGGATAACCAAAAAGTGTTGCGACATTATCAGCTCCAGCACTAACAGTACCAGATGTTGATTCGATACCTTCAATTGCAGCTTTACCATAAACAATGCCAGATGCGCCTTGAATCGCACCTTTCAAACCTTGTAGCGATGCATGACGCGCATCACCTTGTAAATTCATAAACTTAGGTGCAGCAGTAACCGCTAAAATACCTAGAATAACAATCACTACAACTAATTCAATAAGGGTAAAACCATTTTGGCGCTTCATATTAACTCCAATGAAACCTTAACTAACTATAAAAATTAATCACACTTTGTGACAGTTACTGTTGCAGCTGATGTTGATGTAGCTTGTGCATAAGTCACATAACATTTTGCTTGAGTGTTATCAGCTTTTTGATTAGCAAACGTATATGAAATGGTATCGCTTACTGCATTTTTAGGCTGAAATGCTTTCCACTCAGTATTACCACTATGCAAACCATTAACAATTAAGCTTAATGCCGCAGATGTTGCATCAGGATAACCTTCGGTTAAATCTAATGTGCTACCAGCAACACTAATCGCACCATCGCCAGACTCTTGGCCTTTCACAGCCGCTTTACCGTAAGCAATACCCGCTGCGCCTTGAATAGCACCTTTTAAACCTTCTAGCGAAGCATTACGCGCATCGGTCTGTAAATTCATAAACTTAGGTGCCGCTGTTACGGCTAAAATACCAAGAATAACTATCACCACTACCAGCTCAATAAGCGTAAAACCCTTTTGACTTTTCATATTGATTCCTTTCATTTATTTCAAATCTACTTCAACACGGCCCACTGCCGGCTGGTAAGTAAAAGAATGCCCAGCGAATGGATTCACTTCGCCAGAGCTATTTTTGCTAGCTGATGCTAGCTGGTAATAACGACACTGTTTAGCGGCACCTGTGCCTTCAACTGTGACGAAAAATAAATCTTTGCCACTCGCTAGATCATCGCGTGATGTCGTTGCTAACGGTGGGTTTTGCATCAATTCTTGCAACAAATCTAAACAGTCCGTCGCCGTCATATCGACCACATCAGTTGTTGCACTGGCGTTTAACGCAAACGGATAACCAGGACGTATATTTAACGTGGTATCTTCTTGGGTTAATTTAAATTCAGTACCGTCGTAATCAACAGTATTCTTATTTCCGCTATCAACAGGGCGACCATACGCTTCCCATTGTGCTCTTGCTGAAATCACAGCCGTTGCAAAACCGCCTGTCATTCCTTCTATTGCAGATTGCTTAGCTTGATCGGTGATATTCATAAACCGAGGTAAAGCGGTTGCCGCTAAGATCCCGAGCACAATAATCACAACGACTAATTCGATAAGCGAAAAGCCGGCGTTTTTTTTCATTTCCCTATCCTTACTGTAAGAAACTCGACACTATTGCGACAAATTACTGGCAATATGTATTTTGTCATTAATATAAAATATTGCCAATTTTTTCTTAATGCCTATATCATATAAACATGTATTATAACTGTTTGAATCATCAGTACTTCTATAACCAAATGAATTATATTCAGGCCTTCCTATTCCATTTGACAATAAAGACCATATTTTAGGGCAGTCCAACTCCCCCTGTTTCAATACAATAGGCCATCCTAATTGGGTATATTCAAACGCAATATCACCAACCTTGTCATAATGAGGCCTATTATTTAACTCCCAGTTCTGACGCAGGTTTACAGCACCTTGATACAAATTATTTCGGGTTAAATCAAACTGAAGCAACTTGGCATTTTTTTGCACTTGCTGCCATTCGTATAACAAAACACTTATTAATATAAATGTAATTATTAGCCATGAAACATTTTGTAACCTTTTTTTGTGCTGTACCTCACGATCCCTTAGCGACATCGAGCATTCCCCACATAGGCAAAAAGATACCTAAAGCTAATAACAACACCATACCTGCCACAACAACCAACATGATGGGCTCTATTCGAGCTGTTAATGTTTTTAAATCATATTCCACTTCACGATCATAAAAATCCGCGACTTCTAATAGCAACTCATCGACTTGACCTGTTTCTTCGCCCACGGCAATCATTTGTAAAACGAGTGGCGTAAACACCCCTGATTTAGTAGCGGTTCGTGAAATACTGCTGCCGCCTTCGATCCCTTGCTTCATTTCTATCAAACGGTTTTCTAAAAAGCGATTACCTAACGATTCCGCTGCCATTTGAATCGCTTGATTTAAAGGCACACCAGCACGGATCATTAAAGAAAACGTACGCGCAAAACGCGCCATTTGAGCACGATTAACAATGCTTCCCGTAATAGGCATACGTAAGCGCCAGTTATCCCACTTTTCGGCACCTTTTGGCGTATTACGCCAAAATCGTATACCTAACCAAATAGCGACGGATACGCCAATCATCATCGGCCAGTAATGAACAAAAAAGTTCGATGTTCCAATCAACACTCGAGTTGGCCATGGCAGTTCAACGCCAAAGCGCGAGAACATCGACGCAAATTGTGGAATAACTTTGGTATTTAATATCCCCATTGCTATCACGATAGCCGTTAATACAAATGTGGGATAACGCATCGCCGACTTAATTTGGCGACGGGTATTCATCTCTTGTTCGTAGTAATTCGCAAGCTGTAACAATACCTGATCAAGACGACCCGTATTTTCGCCGACATGGATCATTGAGATAAATAACCGAGAAAAAACCCGAGGATGTTGCTGCATCGCCACTGACAACGCGCGACCATTCGTCAAATCAAGGGTTAACGCTTCTAGGGTTGTTTTTAATAAAGGATGACTCGCACTTTGCGATAAACCTTTAAAAGCCCGTAATAGTGGGACACCCGCTTTGGTTAAACTGTATAGCTGTCGACAAAAGATCACGAGAATTTCTAGCGGTAATTGCGCTTGAAACAAAGCACTTAAATCAAACGCTTGTCCTTTTGCTTTACCGTGCGTTTCTCGGATCTCAAGAGGGATCACACCTTGACGCAGCAAGAGATCGGCTGCGGCATTAGCATTTGATGCTTCAATCGTTCCCTGTTTTAATTGGCCTTTCTCACCGCGCCCTCGGTAGCTAAATACTGCCATCTTCGTCTCTACTACTAGTTAAGAACATCCAGTACTTCACCTTCACCAAGAAGCAGTACTTCATCAATGCTGGTCTTACCCGCTAAAGCAAGCTCCATTGCAGATTCCACCAGCGGTTTATAGCCTTCACTCTTTCTCGCCAGTTGGGTAAATAGCACCGCATTATTTTGACGTAACGCATCCATCATATCTTGGCGCATCTCAAGTAATTCAAAGACACCAATACGGCCTTTGTAACCAGTAAAGTTACAGCTATGACACCCTCGTCCACGACGGAAAACATGATTGTTGTAAAATGGGAAACGGGTTTCTAGCCACGCTTTTTGTCCCAACTCTAAAGCCGCATCTTCACCACAATCACTACAAATACGACGTACCAATCGCTGCGCTAATACTGCACGAACGGCACTTGCCACCAAGTAACCCGGCGCTTCCATATCGATCATACGCAGTGCACTGTCTACCGCATCGTTAGTATGAAGTGTCGATAAAACTAGGTGACCCGTTAATGCCGAACGCAAGCCAATTTCGACGGTTTCCTGATCGCGCATCTCACCAATTAAGATGACATCGGGATCCTGACGTAAAAAAGTGCGTAGAATAGAGGAGAAATTAAGCCCAATCTTGCTGTTTACCTGAACTTGGTTAACACGCGGCAAACGGTATTCCACCGGATCTTCGGCAGTAATGAGTTTCTTACCCGGCTTATTTAATTCGCTTAATGCGCCATATAGCGTCGTAGTTTTACCTGAACCTGTTGGCCCTGTGACCAAAATCATGCCATGAGGACGTTTTAGCTGGCGACGAAAACGCTGCACGATATCATCCGGCATACCGATTTCATCAAGGCTTAAAATACCGGCGGACTGATCAAGTAAACGCATTACGACCGATTCGCCATGTTGAATTGGCATAGTAGAAATACGCACATCAACCGAGCGGTTTCGTACCATCATGTTAAAGCGTCCATCTTGAGGCAGACGCTTTTCAGAAATATCGAGGCCACTCATGAGCTTTAAACGCAATACTAGCGCAGAAGAAATACTGCTCTCATCAATCAGGTTTTCATGCAGCACACCATCAATACGTTGGCGGATACGCAACACATCAGCATCAGGCTCAATGTGAATATCCGAAGCGCCCACTTGCACTGCATCTTCAAACAATGAGTTGATCAGTTTTACAACAGTCACTTCTTCATTGTCGGCCTCTTCCATGCCAAATGTGAAAGTGTGGTGATCTTGGTGTTCTGCTTTTAATTGCTCTGCAAATGACGCAATTTCTTGAGTACGGCGATAGTAACGATCAAAGGCAGCCAACAATTGACGCTCTGGCGCAATCACAAGTTCAACCCGGTACTGGCTGAGCTGATCAAACACCGCCTCTTGCGCTGCTAAGTCAGCAGGATCGCTCATCGCAACACGAACCGTATCACCATGCCGACCTAAAACTAACGCACGCAAGCGACGCGCATTTACTTCTGAAAGTAAACCAACATGTTCGCTATCCACTTGCACTCGTGTTAAATCAACAAGCGGCACATCCAACTGACGTGCCAAAAACTGCAGCATTTGCTGTTCAGTAAGAAACCCTAGATTAATTAAGGTGTCACCAAGCTTACGCCCCGTTGATTGCTGTTTTGTCAGTGCTTGTTCTAGTTGTTGCTGCGTAATGATATTTTCATCAACCAGAAGGTCGCCTAAGCGTTTACGTAATCGAATTTGCATCGGCTAGCTCCTATGCGATTTTAATGCAACTAAACGCTGCTGAATAAATTGTTGTGATGACGCTGAGATATTACCTAGCTGTAACGCTTTTTGATAAGACTCACGGGCTTTTTCTGCATTACCACTCCGGTCTTGAGCAATCGCTAATCCCATCCACCAGCGACCATCAAATGACGCTAAACGCACTAATTGTTGATAACTTTGAAGTGCTACCACATTGTTATTTAATCTTTGTGCTAACGCGCCACGCATGGCTAAATACTGTGAATCCATGCTGCCACTTTTATCATTTAACACAGCTAATGCCGCTTGATTTTGGTTTTCATTGACCAATAATTTTGCGAGTGTTAAACGTAACTGTGGTTGATTCGGTTGCTTTGCTAGCCCTTTTTCAAGCGTCGCAATCGCTTCTCTTACATTGCCTCGCCCATAATACAATGCCGCCAAACGTTGCCTTGCCATGATCCAATCCGGTCGATAATTTAAAGCCGACTCTAAATTAACAACCGCTTGTTTACTGTTTTGCTGCTCTAAGGCTTTTTCTGCATTTAAGTATTCAACTTGCGCCAATTCTTTTGGCGTTAAAGAAACCGTTTGAATCGATAATTCACTTTTAACAGGTTTTGGCGCAGGTGGCTTTGACTGGACTTTATGCTCTCGCTCAACCGCAGCCAATGCTTTTTCATAACCGCTTTCATAGCCTTGATCATAAGAGCTTTGTAACTCTTTTTGTTCATTTTCACTTTCAAGAGATTCTTGAGCGACAGGCATATTCGTAAGCTCAGCTGTGACTGATTTATCAATACGCTTTGAATGTGGTTGTTCTGTAACAACTGCCGTTTTAATTTCATCTGATGCTACAGGTGTTTTCACTGCAATGGTTGATAACGGTTTAACTGATGCAATCTCTTTCGTCGTTTCAGGTTGATCAACAATAGGCTCTGCGGCTATTTCTGTTTGTGCCATGGCTGGTGTAACAACACTATCAGGTTGATTTAACCACCACGCCATACCGACAAATGCCATGGTGCAGCAACCAACAGTTACCCATTTCGGCCATGCTGATGTTGGTATAGGTGCTATTTCTGCTGCACGTAATGGAGAGCCCTGCTGTGATACAGAAGCGAGTTTTACTTGGCTCAACTCATTAAGTCGGCGATTTAATTCACTCATGAATGACTCCATCCCCACAATATAGGAAATGACCACTTAGGTTGTTTTGCACCAAGGGTATCCCGAATAGCCATGAGAACTTCTTTTTTACTAACGATATATTTTTGCTCACAAAAAGTGGCAAGTAAGGACTTATGGCATAGTTGATTGATCAATCGTGGTATGCCACCACTGGCATACCAAATTGCGCGGCATATCGACAAGCTAAACACCATGTCAGTATAGCCAGCTTGATACAGTCGGTGTTGTATATATGCAACGGTTTCAGCCAAGGTTAATGGCCGTAAAACAGCACGAAATGTGATCCGTTGACGTAATTGACGCAATTGATGCTGAGCTAATCGTTGATCAAGCTCTGGCTGTCCGAGTAAAACGATATGTAGTAGCTTTTCTTGTTCAGTTTCTAAATTACCGAATAAACGAATCGCTTCTAACGCATCATCTGACAACGCTTGTGCTTCATCGAGTAACACTACCACCGATTGACCATTCAATCGGCGAGTGATTAATTCATCCTGAATTTGCTCTGTCAGTAAAGCATGGTCACTATTGGGTAGTAGGCTTAATTCTTTTGCCAATGAACGCTTTAATTCTATTCCACTACAGGCTGGCGTCGGTAGGTAAGCAAGATCAAAATGAGTTGGCAATTGGGTCATCAACATACGACACACTAAGGTTTTACCCGTTCCTACCTCTCCTGATACCTGTGTGATCCCTTCGCCCATTTGTAGTGCTGCCAACACGGTTTGAATCGCTTCAATATGTGATGGCAGCGCATGGAAAAGAGAGGTATTCGGTGTTAAAGAAAAAGGCTGCTGACTAAAACCAAAGTGTTCGAGATACATGAATTACCCTTCTTCAGGGAACCATTCATTAATCAGTGATCGAGAGCGTTCAATTTCTTGTTTCCAAGTATTGTCAGTCACAACTGTCGGTTTAAGTAAGATCACCAATTCAGTTTTCTTTTTCACTTTATTGATATGACGGAATAAATTACCAATCCCAGGAATATCACCAAGCAGAGGAACCTTCGAGACTTGATCATTAATGCTTGATTTCATTAAACCACCAATCACCACAACATCACCTGTTCGGGCGTGGATGATTGAATCAGATTCGCGAATAGTACTTTTTGCCAACGGTAATACCATAGGTTTTTCAGTACCGACTTCAATCGTTTTCTGTTCATTCTGCACATCAACAACCGCTGGGTGAACATGTAATAAAACGCCACCTTGGTCGTCAATCTGTGGCGTTACGTCTAACGAAATACCAGAGAAAAACGGGGTTAATGAGACATCTGGCGAAACATTATTGTTATCACCTGAGACGTTGCTGCTTGAAACGTCTGTCACAAAGTATTCATCACCACCGACTTTGATCACCGCTTTTTGGTTATTTGCAGCTGTCACTCGCGGGCTAGAAAGTACATTCAAATCCCCTTGAGTTGATAAGAAGCTCATCACCGCACTAAAGTTACCATCTGAAATAGTAACGTTAGTTTGACCACCTAAAAGTTCTGAGATGGCATTACCACCGGGTAGTGCACCAGCAACAATATCTGCTGCATTTTCAACACCATTCACAACAATATTTGTACCACCAATGCTGCGCGTTAAGTTATTCCAATCAATACCTTGTTGGTAACTATCATCAAGTGTCACCTCCATGATTTTCGCCTCAAGCACGACTTGACGCTTTAGACGACGTTGAGACATGCCCAAGAACTCTTTAACTTCACGTAATTCATTAGGGAAGGCGCGAACCGAAATAAGACCCGCTTGCGGTGATACCATGACATTTCGACCATCACCAGAGCCAATCATGCCACTCACGACTTTCTCTAACTGTGTCCAAAAATCACTGTCCGAGGTCGTTTCAATCGTTGTGCCGCCCGTTGTGGTATTACCACCACTTGATGATGAGCTACTACTATTATCATCACCTGATGATGAATTATTATCGCCATCACTAATAGAACCGGAGGTAATAGAGGTTAATGACTTACCTTTACGCTGTAATTGTAAATAATCAACGGGGATCACTTCAGTCCGTAGCGTTGCAGGGAAAACCTGAATAATATTCCCTTTACGCGTCGTACTATAACCGTAAATATCAGACACGACATTTAGCACTTCATCGAGAGTGACATCATTTAATTTCATCGTAATACGGCCAGTAACACCAGGATGAATGACGATATTAAATGGCGTGCCTTTTACTAAACTGGTAAAAAATGCATTGGCTTCAACATTTTTAGCATTAACACGAAAACGCTTTTCTAACGAAGAATTAGCAGGGTTAATATTGCTATCAAGTGATGGCATAAGATCAGCATTGACCGCAGACGGTAGCTCCATTAACGGACGGCTACTCGCTTCATTCGCAGCTTCATTTAAGGCCTTCTTCACTTCAACAGGGTTTTGATGCCCCATATTAGTTGAACAGCCCGCTAAGGATGCAATGGTGATCCCTAGAAGAATTCGACGCATAATATTTAACCTTAATTCGTTCGTATATTTTCAGCAAATAACGCCAAATGCCACTTTTTGCCACTACGACTTAAAGTAACACTACTTTCAGAAACATTTGTCAGAGTGTAACCATTGACGCGTTCGCCAATGCTGACCACTTGACCACTTAAAATCACCGAGCACTGCTGACCATCACAAATAATACTTTGTAACTGTGGCAATCGTGCCTGTGCTTGGCTCGTTTTGGCTTTACTCGCCACCCAACCTAATGGTGCAGTAGGATCTTGAGCAGCATAAGCACCGAAGGCGCATAAACTTAAAAGTAAAGCTGCCATCCATGTCATTTTCTTATCCACCAATAAAGTCCTTACTCTCACCTAAGGTATACACTTCCAGTTCCACCTTTGCCCATGGATACTTATCAACCTGATAGCTCAGGCTTCGCCAGTAATATTTAACCGGTAATGCTTCCAATTTATTTAAGTAATTCACCACATCAAAGTAACGCCCTTTAAACGTTAAGCGAATGGGGTGAACAAAGTACCCCTGTTGATCACCACTCACTAGTTGGGATGACGGTAATGACGTCATTGACTCTAATTTTAATGCCGAGCTATGACGTAGAACTTGCTCTAGCAAGCCAGCCATTTGAACCGGCGTGATCAAACTACCAATTTTTGCTTCTAGCGCTTGTTGTAAGGCTTTATCTTCTTGCTGATATTGTGCCAATTTTTGGTTAATCGCTTTATCCGGATCTTGCTGTAATTTTCTATTTGCAACAATCAATTGATTTTGTGCGGTGATCACATCATTCTTGGTATCCACCAATGCTGTTTTAACCGTCTGTAAGGTCACCATTTGTGGCTCAATAATTAGCATATAGCCAATAAACAAGATGCCAAACCAACCTGTGATAGCAATTAACCATTGCTCACGCACCGACAAAGCAGCAAAACGCTGACTTAGCTCATCCCACTTGATCATTGTTCGCCCCCCTTAATGATGCTTTTACGCTCAGCTTGTAACTGAAAGGTCACGACATTTTTATCATTACGACCCAATGACATCATTTGGAAACGACGTTCAGCTAATGATGGATAAGTTTTAAATGCTCCTACCCAGCGAGGAACAGCATCAGGGTTACGTGCTAATCCACTTAAATCCATTGAAGTGCCTGAGACATAAATCTGTTGAACCGAGATATCGCTACTCGCCGCATCAGCTAACTGCTGTAACAATCCCGCATAGCCAACCTTTAAACTATCATCATGCTCTTCAATGACTTTAAGGGTGGCACGCTTTGCCGCGATTTCTTTTTCAAGCTCATGAGCGTGATTCTCTTTTAAAGGATCTGACAGCAATGCGGCAACTTGTACTCTGGCATGATCAAGTTTTTGTTGTTCAGCACTTAATAAGGATGTTTGTTGCGCTAATTTTTTTTGCTCAATCGTGTTCTGCCATGCATTCCAACCCGCCCACATCGCGAAAATGGCAATAAGTGCCACCCAACTGGCAACGATATTGGTGAGTGTCATCCACTGCTTAGTTGGCAGTAAATTGTCAGAATATAGATTGATTATCGCGTTTTTAGGCCGCTGTAATGCCGCCCAGCCTAAACGCGCAGCATTAGTATCAAGTAAAGGATCAACCTCTTGAATCGCCTCTACATTGATATTTAGACGTTTATTTAATTCTTCTGCTAAAGCTTGATTATCTTCGTTATCACAACTGATGATCAGCTGACTAATTGGATTATTACGTAACTGCGCACTAATGAAATCTAATGAACGTTGTAATTCAAGCGCTAAATTATCCAGCTGAAAACTACCACCATCCAGCGCTTGGCGATCAAATAACGGTAAAGTAAAACCACGTAATTGACGTTGAAAACACAGCATTTGTTCATTAAATGCAGTTAACTGCAGATTACCATCAACATCAGCATGGAGAATAAGTTGACTACGATTAGGATCAGAAAAGCGACTCCATGCAATGTCTTCTGTTGTGATATCCGAGACACGGCAACCACAATCATGACACGCTAAGACAACCTGAGTGATCAGTTGTTTTGATGCGACAAAAACCTGTAAACGATCTTTAGCTGTGGCAGGAAAACCATCAGCGACTAATTCAGACGGCGACTCATTGACTAAATCTTTGACTAAAAAAGGCAGTGCGGTTGACAGTTCATCAATACTCACTTCTGGTTTATCAATCACTAAACTTTGATATAAACCATGCCCTAGTACTAATTTTAAATCGGTACCTGAGAGTTGGTATTGTGTAATTAAGTTGCGTGCAGCATCGCTCCAATCAGAAACATTAGAGACCCCCATACGATCAACAATAAAATGTTCAGTTTTCGCTTGGACAAGGACAACCGTGTCGGTATAGAAAACCAAAGCAGCAGAGGGTTGAAAACTCGCTCGCTGAAAAAGCTTAGAGAATACGTATTTCATAATCGACCAGAAAAAGGCTATACATCCTGTATGATGCTTTTTTATTGATAAGGTTAGCAGCAGTTAATTACCGCCCCAATGATATACGATAAAATTATTGATAAACATCACTTAATTAATACTGTTTAAAAAACATTGAATTTATTAAAATAAAACAAATGGTTATTTTTTATAAAATCACATCTTCTTTGGCAAATAGACGACCTTGACCTGCAGAAACACCCAATTGTTTTAATATTTCCCATTCTTTATCGGTTTCAACACCAACAGCAATAATTTGAACATTTGAGTCATCACAAGCACCTAGCATACTTCTTACAAAAAGCTGGTTCTCTTGTCGTTTATTAATATCTCTCACAAGTCCTCGGTGCAATTTAAGGTAATTAACTTTTACCTCTTTAACGTAGTGTGTACTTACAATCGTACGTCCAGCTTGATCAACAGCTAGTTTACATCCAAGCCCTACTAATTTTTTTAATACCGGACGTAAGGCATCAAGGTTTTTGACTAATTGACTTTCAGATATTTCAAATATCACATGACTCAGTAATGGTCGTGGCAATTGTAATAATTCATTGAATAACCATTTCGTAAAAGATTTATCTAATAATGAATAAGCACTAATATTTATTGAGTAAACTTCTGGTGTTAATTCTCTTTTTAATAACGTGAATATCTGATTAATGACAGCGCGATCAAAACGTTGATTGAATCCAACTTGATTTACAATAGGCATGAAGAATGACGCTTTGATCAATTTTCTATGCTCATCTTGAATACGTGCAAGTATTTCTCGACTGATCACAATGTTATTCTCGGCATTAAAGATAGGCTGCTGATACAACAAAGGACCACCATGGGTTAAAATCCGATCAAACAACGTTCGCCAACGCACACTGCCTCGATCATCTTCATAATGGCTTTCCTTGGTAAAACGATTCCAACTGTTTGAGCCTTGTAATTGCGAGCTACGTAATGCGATATCAGCTTCATCCATAATACGACCTCGCCGCTCCCCACCTTCGAAGTCCGTCACGCCAATATGGCACCAGTTGTCTCGTTCCATTGATAATGGCGGAGACAAACGTTCGAGCGCATTCAATAGTTGATTAATAAAGAGTTTAATTTCTTTCGCTGATTGTTGTGGGATCAAAATTGCAAATTCAGCATCGTAGTAACGCGATAACATGGTGTCAGGGAAGCGCTGAATAAAATTAGACAGAATAATACTGACATCTTGGATAAATT
This sequence comes from Photobacterium sp. GB-36, assembly GCF_003026135.1. Lineage (NCBI taxonomy): Bacteria > Pseudomonadati > Pseudomonadota > Gammaproteobacteria > Vibrionales > Vibrionaceae > Photobacterium > Photobacterium sp. GB-36. The sequence continues at coordinate 214,328 of NZ_PYNY01000005.1, forward strand.
CATCAGCAATTAACTTCCCTTCTTCAGAGACCACGTCATCCCAATCAGCCAAGCGTAACAAGATAACCGAGCCTTGATTATCAGGCTCTTGCAGCATGGACTTTAAGCGACTATCAAATAGGATACGATTCGCAGCACCTGTGAGTTGATCAAGGAAAGTATGGGTACGAATAAAGGTATCAAAGCGGCTACGCCCTTGGCGGGCATCTTTCAGTTCTTTTATTAATTGATCCATGGCTAAACTTGCCGTGCCAGGCCATTCATGATCATCACCCACCGCATAATCATCAACCTTTCCGGCTAAAATCATTCTTCCTCGCGTTTCTAATAATTCAGAGCCACGTAATTGAAGCTTTAACCAACGTACCCCTTGTACTAAACCAAAAATAACAATGCCGATAGCGAGACTAATAAATGACATAGCGCCGAGTGAATACGTAGACTCAGCATAAGGTGGAATAGATTCAATTGTCACTTTGTACTGAGGGTTTAGTTGAAGTTGATATTCACTGTCATAGAGAATATTAGGATCAGTAATCGACTCCATACTTTTATAGGCGTACACCACGCCATGTGGACTCGTTACCGTTAACCCCATGACATTACTGGATTTTAAAAGCTTAGGTAGCCAACGAGATAATGATGCGCCACCTTGAGGATCAGCAAGCTCTTGATCAATAACTTGAACAACACCGTTTAAATAATGGGTTAAGTAATCCTGACCAAGCTTACGAAAACTCAGTGCACCTCCGATGAAAATAACGAAGATGGCGCAAATAACAATCATTGTAACAAAAGCAACTAACCGATTAGTTAACTTCATCCCTGAGGCTTTTCTCATAACATCCTAACTCTACACACTATTATTCAAATCAATTTACTATTATCAGCTACAACTTATATAGTAGAGCACCATTATGAAGTGTTTTTCATTTTAAGGTTAATATATCCACAATATCATTCCGTCACGCGCTATTTTCATTTAACGCGATACGTTACATTGAGCAAAACACAATGTGTCGCATAATGAAACAATCAATCTCATATTATGCGTGAAAGAAACAAGGAAAGGTTATCACCATGGACTGGATCACCTGCACTAAAAGCTTTGTCGCTGTCATTCATCAAGGATCGCTTTCTCAAGCCGCGAAGTATCTTGATATATCAAACTCAGCCTTATCAAAACGTTTGTCTTGGCTTGAACAACAGCTTGGGGTTCCTTTATTAAAACGTACAACCCGCCATTTATCACTTACTGATGCCGGAGATGTTTTTTTTCAGCGAAGTCAAACGTTATTAGAACATTGGCAACAGCTGATCACCGAAACGACGGCAACTAATGAAAAGATGAGTGGCACATTACATGTTGGCGCCCCATTAAGTACGGGAAGTCATTTTTTGATCAATATTATTGCCGCGTTTTGTCAGCGATACCCCAATATCAATATTACGCTTCACACCATCACGCCAGGACAATTACCTGATTTAAATCTCGACATTATTATTTGTAGTGAAATCGATAATTTTAATTCTGCCAGTTATATCGCCACCCCCCTATTTTCAGATAATGCGAGATTTTACGCCTCTCCGTCTTATTTAGAGCAATATGATCCTATTGAGTCACCAGAGCAACTGGCACAACATAATTGCTTACTACTAAATCAGCATAATCACGCCCATGAATATGCCTTCGATAATGGGTTAACGCTACGCTTACAAGGTAATTTCACTACCTCAAATCCAGAAATTTTAATCGCAAGTGCCGTCGAACATATGGGGCTAATATTAATCTCACCACAAAACGTACAACGAGAGTTAGCCCATGGTTTACTGATCCCTGTTTTAACGCATTTACAACTGCCCCAACAGACGACATTTGCCTACTACCTAAAGTTGAACTATCAACACACTAAAACGAAATGTTTTATTGATTTTATAAAAAAAAGCGCCTGACTTATCATTATCAAGATATAAAAAAAGCAGCGTTAAACGCTGCTTCTTAATATTCAATGATTATTTTATACAGGATTTAGAATGGGATATCGTCGTCAAAATCCATTGGTGGCTCATTGTACTGCTGCTGAGGCTGTTGAGGAGCCTGCTGCTGTGGTGCTGATTGCTGCTGCGGCGCATAGTTCTGCTGAGGAGCAGGTGCTGAAGCCGGCTGCTGAGGCTGACCCCAATTATTGTTTTGCTGTTGGCCCCCCATTTGCGCTTGGCCGCCTTGGTTTTGACGACCACCAAGCATTTGCATAGTACCGTTAAAGCCTTGAACAACCACTTCTGTTGTGTACTGATCTTGACCTTGCTGGTTCTGCCATTTACGCGTCTGTAATTGGCCTTCAATGTACACTTGTGAACCTTTACGTAAGTATTCACCAGCAACTTCTGCTAACTTACCGTATAAAGCAACGCGGTGCCATTCGGTTTTTTCACGCTGCTCGCCAGTATTTTTATCACGCCATGATTCTGATGTCGCAATAGTAATATTTGCTACTGCACCGCCATTTGGCATGTAACGAACTTCAGGATCATTTCCTAAGTTACCGACTAAGATAACCTTATTTACGCCACGACTGGCCATAGTTCACTCCAAATCTGATAGCGTACTATTGGTTTCTAATAGCCGCTTATTGAAAGTTTATACTCAATCGCGCAGTTTATCACGCTAGTAGAATTTTTACATAGTCCAAGTACAACGCAATAAAAACGGCAATCACAATTTCAGCGGATATCAGCTAAATATCTTTACCTCAACTGGCGCAAAATGTTGTGCCATGCAAATATGTCAATTTTCTGACACTTTCACAAGTTATCGCGTTATCCTATATCGAGATAAAACAATAGTAGTACAAATCAAGGATAGCTAAATCATCACTCATTGTGATATCAGGACAAACTACCACTATTGAAAATTATAAAATTGTAACCCTATGATTTTGCAGCTACCATTGACTTACTTTTAACGCCATAACTTAGATGTAACAAACACTAAGTAAAGTGTCAGAAATAGTTAATGCGATACCTTTTTCTGACGTTTTAAAGCTAATTTCAAAGAAAAAACAACAAAATGTCACTCTAGCGTTAACACCACAAGCACTTTGGGAGCTTTAACCTAAGGGCGGTAGCGTAAAAAAATAATCGAAACCTATCATATAACACACGCCTCAGAGTCGTAGGCTTATTCATTTTTAGTATCTAATTTAGAGAACACAAAAAAGACATGCGTTTAAAAATAGTACTTCTATTATTATCAAGCTGTATGACTTTTTCTGTATGGGCTAACCCTTTACATGTAAAAGTAAGTCCTTTTATCTTCAGTAAATATTTAATTAACGATAATATTACCCAAGTAGCCAAAAATCCTATTTCGTCTCCTGTTATAGAGCTAACGCCCGGATTTATTATTAATGGTGAGAAAAGTACCAATACTTATGATCTTACCTACTATGCTAAGAAAGCAACGTTCTTAAACAGTGAACAAGATAATTTTATTGATCAAAACTTAGAATTAGATATTGAGCAGCATTTTACAATGCGTAATAAAATAAAGTTCAAATATCAATATATACAATCACATGACGGCCGTTCCGACATTCGCGATGATCTTCTTCCCTATGTAACTGAACCGGTTAAATACGATGCGCAGCACGGCATGCTTGATTACATATATGGGGCACAATGGGCGCGAGGGCGATTAGAGTTTGGTGCTGGTTTTAACACTAAGCGTTTTAAGAACTACCGATACTTACCGGCTCCTGGTGATTTATCTTCGACTCGTTTTGATGACTTCAATGATCTATTACTGGAAGGTCAATTTACTTACCGCCCTTCCGATGTGAGTGCGTTTTTTATCCGAATAGAAAATCAAGATCGTACTTATCTCTATAATCGATTTGAAGGCAGCACTCTTGATAACAATACGAGCTATTTCTTTTTGGGATCGAAATTAGGCATCAATAAAGATACCAATGGTTCACTGATGCTTGGCTGGCAAAATAAAAGCTTTGCTCAAGCCGATCGTCCAACGTTTAGTGGCTTAACATGGCGAGGTGATTTCGCTTGGTCACCAGTAAAACGTTCAACATTTCGATTAGAGACAAAACGAGAAATTCTCGACCCTGATGCCAAAAACGATTATCGCAAAGAAACGTATTACGATTTTTCATGGAAACACTTTTGGCTTAACCGACTGTACAGCGAAGTTAAGGCAAACTATTTAACCGACGAATATACCAGTGGTCTTCGAACCGATAAAACCACAGGCTATGAAACCTCTATCGGGTATGTCTTTAGAAATTATTTAACCTTTGTTACTGGATGGACAAAAGAAAGTAATCGCTCGACCGTCCCTATCAATGATTACGACCAAAATATTGTCTACTTTTCTGCTAATTTTAAATTGGATTCGCTATGAAAAATAAATTAAAAGCGTACTTATGCTTGTTTTTATTTGCCTTTGTTCCCCATGTTTATGCGGCACAAATTGATACAACACATTACCAACTGTCCCCCGGTGATAAGATCCAAATAAAAGTCTATGGCGAAGACAATTTATCGTTTGATGAAATCCTGATTCCTGACAGTGGCCAAATTAATTACCCTTACCTTGGCGCTATCACATTAAAAGGTCGTACCTTATCGCAAGTTAAAAATGAAATCACACAAGGATTAAAAGGTGACTACCTTCTTAATCCTCAAGTGATGGTAAATCTGCTGAACTTCAAACAAATTTATGTGGGAGGTGAAGTAAGAAGACCAGGCGGTTACGAGTATCAACCGAATCTGAGTGTAGAAAAAGCCGTTGCACTTGCTGGCGGTTTTACCGATCGCGCTGACACGGATGACATCACCATTAAAGATGCTGACAACAAATTAAAAACTGACGATGCCAGTGTCAATATGGAAATTCAACCTGGCGATATCATTGTCGTTGGACAAAGCTTTTTCTAATTTTTATAGAGTTAAATTAATATGTTATTTAAATCACCAGAAGAGTTGGTTGTAAAAGACGAAACGATTAATTTCTCTAAATATTTTAATCGCATCAAAAATAATTGGCAGTGGATTGTGTTACTGACCGTGGTTTTCTGTACTGTCGTTTTTTTGAAGTCTCCATTAGCAACGAACTCTTATTCAGCAACATCAACATTAATGATTGATGCAACACCACTAAAACCGATTTCATTGCAAACTTTGCCCAATTACGATCCTACGCAAAAAGAATTTTATGCCACACAATATGCATTATTGCGTTCCAATGTGATTGCCGCAAAAGTGATCTCGAATTTAGATCTCACGAATAATTCTGCGTTTATGGGGACGGATGCATCACAACACGGTTCAATAAAAGCCAGAATTAAGCAATGGCTGATTGATTTAAAACAACCTTCTGATGGCAGTGTAAGTGTCAATGATAGTTTGACTCACACCACACCAGAACAATTAAAAGCATTGCAGATTTTTGCTAAAAACTTATTGATCACGCCTGTTGATAAAACCCAATTAGTAATGGTGACGTACACCTCTAAAGATCCAACTTTAGCAGCCAATATTGCTAATGCTGTAGGTCAGGCTTACATCAATTATTATGTCGATATTAATGAAGAGACAAATAAAAAAGCCTCTGACTGGTTAACCTCACGCTTAACCGAATTAAAAGCGCAACTTAATACTTCAGAGAAAAAACTCACTGACTACTTAGCCAAAGAGAAATTGGTTAATACGATTGCGGTTGATGAACTTGCTAATAGTGAATTGATTAACTTAACCAATCGGTTAGCGGCAGTAACTGATAAACGCTTACAAACAGAGTCCCTTTACACCACACTAAGAGGTAATCGTCATCTTAGTTACAACCAAATAGATTCAATCAGTGAAATCTCTAATCACCCACAAATTCGAGACATCACTAACGCGGAAACAGATGCTGAGAATCTGGTTGCAGAGCTATCAAAACGCTACGGTCCTAAACATGAGAAAATGCTTGAAGCAGAATCTCAACTAAGAGCTATTCGTGCGCGCAAAGATCGCATGCTGACACGTTTAGTTGAAGGTATTCATAAAGAACTTGAAAGCAACCAACGTCAAGAACAAGATCTCACCGCTGAAATAAACAAGAAAAAAGAAGAGTTCCAATCACTTGCTGTTAAAAAGTTACATTATCAGTCACTTAAACAAGAAGTGGATACCAATAAGCGGCTACTTCAAGCTTTTCTTGATCGCCAAAAAGAAACACTTGCAACAGATAACTACAAAGATTCTATTGCCCACTTTACGGACTACGCACTAAAAGCTTATCCGTCAGGCCCTAATATTAAAAAGAATGTTTTGATTGCAGGTATTGTTGGCTTTGGCTTAGCACTCTGTATTCTTTTTGCTATCCAGTTTTTCGATACCACGGTTGAATCATCAGAAGAGTTTGAACGTTACTTCGCACTCTTTTCATTAGGTGATCTCCCGTTTGTGAAACGTCTAGCGAAAAAGAAAGGTCCTATTGATGAACAAACGCTAAATATCAAAGAAAAACCCGCTTTCTTTGAAGGGATCCGTAACATAAGAACCGCATTGAATTTAGCATTAACCCCAGATCAACGTACCGTGATGATCACATCCGCATTAGCCAATGAAGGAAAGACTACACTTGCTGTTAATCTGGCACAATCATTAGCACAAACAGAGAAAGTGGCATTGATCCATGTCGATCTTCATAACCGTGGAACGGCACTATCAACACCGAAAGGATTAAGTGAGCTGCTCAATAATACGCTTTCTATCAATGATATTATGGCGAAATCTCACCTCGATAATTTGCTTGTCATTAACGCTGGTGAGCCCGTTTCCGATCCCCAAGAGCTGCTTTCATCATCGCGTTTTAATGCCATACTTGATGAATTAAAACAGCATGTTGATAAGATCATTATCGATACACCAGCAAGCCTTATTAGTAGCGATGCCTTAATTGTGGCAAAAATATCAGATGTAAATCTCTTAACTGTCGCTGCGAATAAAACCAAACGTAATGACATAGAGCAAGCGATACATAAGTTCAGTGCATATGGGATCAATATCGATGCCGTTATGATCAATAAAGTGATGTAACCGCTATTTAAAAAGGTTTAGCGGGCGGTTAACTATCTGTTATTCGCTCGCTTTAAATAATAACGATGCTTGAAATTAAAAAAGATACTGCAATAGGTATTACTGCCTCTTTCCTTATCACTTCTGCACTGGTTTGGAATACCTTTCTAGGATCGGTGGCCGCCCTATTATTTATTCTTGTCGGTGGCACCGTTATTATATTCCACCTTCACCGAACATTATTAGGAATCCAATATAATTGGATGGTGATGGTCTACCCGATACTCGCTTTGCTTTCCGTATTATGGTCACAATATCCAGAAGCGACATTTCGCTCATCAATACAATTTATTTTAACAACTGTGATAGGTATTGCCGTTGCCTATAACATCAAAAAAGAACAGTTCTTTGTCGGCTTATCAGGCAGCGTCATTATTATTATGGCGCTGAGCTTAGTCTCTCACCGGGTAGAGACGAACGGTATGACAGGAGAAACCGTTTTAATTGGTTATCTTGGTAGTAAGAACTTTTTAGCACAAACCGCTTCGATTGGTTTTTTCGTGGGATTTGGTTTGTTTTACACCCTAGCTAAGAATAAAGTCGAAAAGATTATCGGGCTATTGTCGATCGTCTTTTCTATTGCTGTCCTGTTAAAAGCCAAATCTCTGGGGGCGACAGTAACGTCTTTTGGCTCTATTTTTGCGTGCTTTTGTTTATATCATTTCTCCAATTTTGCGATCACCCAACGCGCACAAAAAGCGACCGTTAATCTGCTTTATTTGCTCGCTATGTGTGTCATCATTTTTGTCTATATCATCTTTGGCACTCCTGAATTTAACCACTTCATGATTGAAATCGGGAAAGATCCAACCTTAACCAGCCGAACACTAATTTGGGCTGAAGGGGATAAGGCCATTGCCCAAGCGCCCATTTTAGGTGCTGGCTATGATGCTATATTCCAGATTGGAAATCCGATCGGCGATGCGGTGTGGAAAATTGGTTTAGTACCACCAGGGGTGGGATTTAACTTCCATAACATGTTTATCCATTGGACAGTACATTTCGGTTATGTCGGCCTCACCATCTACCTTTTGATACTGGCACGACTGCTTTATAACATTCGTTTAATTGCCTGCGGACACTTTCAAAAAAGTGATTTCATTCCCGTTGCGTACTTTGTGTTTTTCATATCAAGAAGTGTGCTTGAAGTTGACTGGTTTGCCCAATTCACCCTCGCACATGTCATGTTTTGTTTTTGCTGGATTGAGCTAGAAAGTAGCGCTCACAAAGCAAAAAGATTAAATAATAAAGGTAATATTTCATGAAAACAGTGGCTATTTTTGGTGGTTCCGGTTTCATTGCTTCCCATTACATCAAGAAATTTATTGCTGAAGGGGTGAAGGTTTATTCGATTGATATTCGCGAGCCTAAAGTGCGTCACGATGAAGTTACTTACATAAACCATGACGTTAGAAACCTCAATGACTTAGTGATTGATGAGCCTATTGACTGTATTTACAACTTTGCTGCGATTCACACCACACCAGGGCACCCCACTCACGAGTATTACGAAACCAATATTGCAGGGGCTAATAACGTTTGTCAGTTTGCTGAGCGTAATAATATTAAAGAAATCGTCTTTACCAGTTCAATTTCGCCATACGGTCCAGGTGAAGAGCAAAAAGATGAAAATAGCCCATTAACGCCAAACTCAGCCTATGGCTACTCGAAAATGTTAGCTGAACAAATCCATAAAGCATGGCTTGAACGCAATAGTGAGCATCAACTGACTATTGTTCGTCCTGCTGTCGTCTTTGGCCCAGGTGAAGGCGGCAACTTTACTCGCCTTGCAGCAATGATGCGTAAAGGCTTCTTTGTCTACCCAGGTCGTAAAGACACCATTAAAGCCTGTATCTATGTGGAAGATTTGATCTTTGCCATTGAAGTGGCACGTGCAACAGACAATAACTTTGAATTATTTAACGGTGCTTACCCTGATCGTTATACCCTAGAACAAATCATCGAAGCATTTAAAGCAGAGCACTTTCCAGACGTTAAAGTCTATATGGTGCCAAAATTTGTGGTACTTGGTGCGGCTAAATTACTGCAATTGGTGAACTTTCTAAACATAGGTATTCATCCTGACCGCGTGATGAAGTTGATCCGCTCAACCAATGTTTACCCTGGCTGGTTAGTTGAAAACCACATAGAACTACCAGGCAACCTACAAACAGCGTTAACTCGTTGGTCTAAAGACACTGACGGTAAGTTCGACTAATTACCGCGCCAATGCGGCAAGTGTTCTCACTTGTCGTATTATTTTCCAGAGAGCCTTTCTCTTAGATACCAACATCAAAGAACATCTCTATGTCTAAGTCATCCATATCCGGTATGTTGTGGCTGTTTTCCAGTAAGCTATTTCCGCCGATCATTAACTTCGCTGTATTTACTTATACGGCAAGAATACTGGCTCCAGAAGACTTTGGTTTAGTCGCCCTTGCACTATCCATCATCTATATTATTTCAAGTTTTCTGCCCTCAGGCTGGCAAAGCGCGATTGTTAAATACCACGAGTTTGGCAAGCGCGAATTTAGTACCATTTTAGCGTTTCTTAGTTTATCGGGATTCGCTTTTGCACTGATCGCTTGTTTTGTTATTTCCTTAAACCTTTTTAGCTTTCAGTCTCAGGTATTTAATCTCGCTTTCTATTTAATGGCGATAAAAATGCCCTTTGATGCGGCAGGTCATACCCTCACGTTTATATTAGTTCGTGAGCAAAAATACAAAGCCTTGGGCTACCGCACTATTTTAGGTGCGATGGTTTCAGCTTTGACTATCCTCAGTTTGCTTTACTTTGATTTTAATATCTGGGCACTGGTGTTATCACAAACCATTATTTCGATTTTCAACTTGGTTGCTGTCTACATTCCGACTCGTAAAATGTTGGGCTGGTCATTCCGCTGGAGCTTAATTAAAGAAACGTGGGAATTTGGTTTATATAACACCCTAATCACAACCGTTGAGAGCATTTCTACCCACTTTGAATCTTTTGTGATTGGTAGCAACATAGGTAAATACGATTTAGGCTTTTTCAATATTGCCAAACGCTTATCGAATATCATCAACGATATCTTAACTGGCACGTCTTATGACATGTCATTGCCGTATTTATCCAACAGCCAAAACGATCAACAAAGTTTACAACGGGCGATCCGCCAAGCTTTATTCATTACAGGAGCGATCACCTCTCCACTGTTCGTATATGGCTTTATCTATTCTGAGACGATCTTCAATTTCTTGTTCTCAGAAAAGTGGATCACCTCGGCAGGTTATTTTCAGTTTTTCTGTATTGCATTTTTGTTTATCTCTTACAGCATGATCAACAAAACTGCGATCATCGTGACGAACCGATCTCGCTTGTGGTTTAGAGTACAAATGATCATTGCGGCTATTTATCTGCCGACATTGTACTTTGCCTCAACCATTGATATTCATGCAGTACTGTGGAGCTTCTTAGGTGTTAATGCACTGTATTTCTTCACCTCGACCTACTTGGTGACCAGTGAAATTAACACCTCGTTTTACCGCTATTTAAAAAGTTTATGGCCTATTTACACCGCATTAGGTATTACTGCATTCGCTGCGATGAATCTGCCTTTAATGCCGTTTACTCACGAGTTTTTCAATTTGTGCTTTAGCGCCATTCTCTTTTTAAGCTGTTATATCGTGTTGTTGCTCCTATTCTCACGACACTTTTTATCGATTGATTTATCCAATAAAAAAATCACCTTCCGCTAGTGATTTCTGCTTTTTAACTAAGACTTAAAGGTTATATTTTGAGCTGTTTAATTATCATTCCTTGTTTAAACGAAGCTGATCATATTGGTGATCTTTTAACGCATTTTTCTCCATCATTAACAGACAACAGTAAACTGGTTGTGGTTGATGGTGGCAGCCATGACGGCACGCAAGAAATCGTGGAGCGTTGGTCTGAAAAAGATGATCACATTGTATTGCTTCACAACCCAGATAAGATCCAAAGTGCTGCTATGAACTTAGCGGTGGATCAATTTGGTGACGATTATGAATACTTCATTCGTATTGATGCTCATGGTCAGTACCCAGATGATTTCATTGCGTCTTTACTCAGTGAAGCAGAAAAACACCAAGCGGATTCTGTTGTCGTCAGTATGTACACCGAAGGTCACACGCCTTTTCAAGTATCAGCGGCTATCGCGCAAAACTCCAAATTAGGTAACGGTGGCTCACCACACCGCAATGCACAAAATGATGGTAAGTGGGTTGAGCATGGTCATCATGCACTAATGAAAGTATCGGCATACCGCGCAGTAGGAGGCTATGATGAAACCTTCATCGCCAACGAAGATGCAGAATTAGATAAGCGTTTAACCGATGCGGGTTACAAAATTTGGCTAACGGGTCAAACGGACATGACTTACTTCCCTCGTAAAACGCCAGAATCGCTATTTAAGCAATACTACAACTATGGCAAAGGTCGTGCCGCTAACTGTATAAAGCACCACACGATCCCGAAACTGCGTCAGTTGATCCCATTATCAGTGGTACCTGTATTATTAATGGCGTTATTGCTTAGTGAGTGGCATTTTATTTTTGCTCTACCCGCTCTATTGTGGATCGCCGCCTGTTTACTCGTCGGCGCGACGGGTAAGTCAGATCAGTTCCCACTCAGTGCTAAGCTTTCAGGGATCCCAGCCATGATCATGCACTTTGGTTGGTCACTCGGTTTTTGTGCAGCCTTGCTCTTCCCAGCCTTCAGAAGGAAGCCTGTTCATGATTGATCCTAATGTAATTACGATCGGTTTATGTACATATCATCGCCAAGAAGTTACCGACACGCTCGATAGCTTGGCGAAGGTCGCGATCCCCGACGGTAAACAAATACAGATCGTGATCGCTGATAACTCGGTGGACGCTAATTCAAAAGCCTTAATCGAAAGCTACGCCGAGCAGTCGCCATTAGCGATTCATTATCTTCATGCGCCAGCCTCTAATATCTCAATTGCACGTAATGCTTGTTTAGAGTGGGCACTCAATCATAGTCAATATTTGATCTTCCTTGATGACGATGAATTTGTGGTAGAGAACTGGCTAAGCGCCCATCTTGATACCGCACAACGCGAACAAGCAGATGTGGTGATAGGCCCAGTACGTAGCATTTACCCAGAGCAAGCACCTGAATGGGTGAAAGCGCTCGATTTACAATCAGTAAAAGAGCCAATCATCGCACCAAGTGGCAAGATTGAAACCGCCAACTCCGGTAATACCTTAATCAACCTTGATTTTATTCGACAGCACCCACTGCGCTTTGATTTGGAATACGGTTGCTCTGGCGGTGAAGATTCGATTTTCTTTCGTCAGTTAACGATGAAAGGTGGCACCATTGCCTTTTCTCAGCAGGCAGAAGCCTCTGAGCATGTACCACTAGCACGCACCGAGTATGACTGGCTTTATCAACGTCGTTTTCGTTGTGGGCAAACCCACGGCAAGATGTTACTACTCGATAACGCGAGTACCTTCAATCGCTTAAAACAGACATTCCTCGCTGGCGCTAAAGCTGGATTTAGTTATGTCTATGCGTTGCGCTTTATAAATCAAGAAACCAGCCAAAAGTATTTTTGGAAGTTGCGCGTTGCCCTACACCTCGGCGTGGTAAGTGGTTTATTAGGCAAACAGCACCTCACTCAATACGGTGACACTCACTGATCTTGTTCGTTTTTATTCGTGGCTAAATTATGAAAAGAGTACTGCTCACAACCTTAACTACGGGCTCACGTATGGCGACATTCTGCCAGTGTATTGAGAGCCTACAGCAGCAAAATATCAATGATACATTTAGCATTGATATTTTGGTTGTTGAAAACAATAAAACTCACAATCAAGCGGTAGTTGAGGCGATTGCTCGGTATCAGCACACCCCTTTTACTATCCATCATCAATTGGAAACTACAGCAGGTATCCCTTTCGCTCGTAATAACGGGTTACGCTTCGGTCAACAGCAAGGCTTTGATTATTTGGCTTTTGTTGATGATGACGCAATTGCCGATCCAAACTGGATCCAAACGTTATTTGTCGCCTTACAAAATAATCAGGTTCAAGTGACTACAGGGCCACAATTTCCAATTTACCCTGATGACACTGCAACATTATATACCGCAGCCAAGGTTTACCATGAACGTAAACTGGCAGATGGTGCTGCGCTTTCTTGGGCGGCAACCAATAACGTTTTGCTTGATTTACACTTCTTTGCGCAAAACCAATTAGCGTTTAATAACCAGCTGATTTTCGGTGGTGAAGATAAGGCATTGTTCCAACAAGTTGGTCGTCATGACGGCAAGATATTATGGGTACAAAATGCGATCATTAGTGAGTTTATTAGCCCAGAGCGTCTTAATGTGAAATGGGCGCTCAAGCGTCGTTTCCGTATTGGTGCCACCGAGTTTCAAATTGAATCTTGCATTAACTCTCCTGCAAAAAGCTATGCTCGCTGCCTATTCAAAGGCTCCGCTTACTTAGCAAAAGGCGCACTGATGTTACTGCCGGATGCATTACTGCCAAGCCGTAGCATCCTCAATTCCTTAGGCGATCTTACCCATGGCTGTGGGTTCTTTTACGGCTTATTTGCCAACGTTAAAAGCTACACTTGATCTGACTTATTACGAGATTCTATAGATGGCAAATCCAATTCAAGTTTCCGTTGTCATGGCGGCATGGAACTCTGCTCAATTTATTACTCAAGCCATTGATTCTGTTTTGCAGCAAACCGACGTTGAGCTTGAAGTGTTAGTGGTCGATGACGCATCAACCGACAATACCGTGGAAGTTGTCAGCAAACATCCCGACCCTCGGGTAAAAGTGCTCACTAGTGAACAAAATGGTGGGCCGGGTGCAGCGCGAAATATTGGTTTTCAAGCGGCACAAGGTGAATGGATTGCAGTGGTCGATTCTGATGACGCGATGCAACCAGAGCGCCTTTCTGTCATGCTAAAAATGGCAGCGAATGATACCGACATCATTATTGATAACTTCTGTGAACAAACCGCAGATGGTGTACAAACAACACCGATTTATAACCGTGCTGAATTACCTGTTGGCGACTTCAGCCTTGCCCACCTCATTGCAACCAATTTAATGTTCAGTGATGTACATTCAACAGGTTATGTTAAGCCACTGTTTCGCAATGCGTTTATCAAACAACATCAAGTGCGATATTGGCCAGAAGTGAAGATTGGCGAAGACTATTATTTCTTGGCTAATTGCCTCGCTTTTGGTGCAAAAGCGCAAGTTGTCGATTACTGCGGCTATATTTATACCATTCGCGAAGGGTCTATCTCACGTGTCATTAATATCGAACATATCGATACCTTGCTGAAATATGACACCCAATTAGTTAATAGCTTTAACTTTGATGCCAGTGCGGTAAACGCTCAGCAATATCGCACTAAAAATATGAACACAGCGCGTAAATATTTAGAGATCGTTGCCAAGTTAAAGCACAAAGATCTTTCGGCATTTATCGACATGATTAAATATCCACACTCAGCATTATTATTATCGCTACCCGTAAAAAAGCGTCTCAATAGAGCACTTAACAAATAGGTTTTGTCATGAAAAAAACACTTCTTGCTAGCACATTACTTTTATTTTCTGGCTATAGCTTTGCCGCGCAACACGACACTTCATCTCACGTTGTTGATAAACAACACAAACGTTTAATATGGGCGGATGAGTTCAATTCAGGTACACGTCCGAACCCTAAAGATTGGACATACGAAACAAAGTTTATTCGTAATCAAGAAGATCAGTACTACACCACCAGCAGTAAAAACTCGCGTATTGAAAATGGAAACTTGGTGATTGAAGCGCTGAAAGAAACCGTACCAAATGCAGATTACAATCCCAACGGCACTCAGTGGTATCAACAACGTAAAGACGCCTATTACACCTCAGCCAGTTTAACCACCGCGGGAAAACATTCTTGGGTACATAAACGCGTTGAAGTACGCGCAAAACTACCGCAAGGGCGTGGCACATGGCCTGCTATTTGGCTACTCGGCGACAACATTAAAACCGTTGGCTGGCCTGCATGTGGTGAAATCGACATCATGGAGTATGTTGGCTACAACCCACACTTTGCATACTCTACGACCCATAAATCGGATCGTAACCAGACTTTAGGTAACTCCATACCAGGCGTGATCCAAGATGACAAATTAGAAGATGGTTTCCACACTTACGCAACAGAATGGGATAGTAATGAAGTTCGCTTCTACTACGATGGTAAGCTCTATCATACCCAGCAGCGTAACGGTGAAGCCTGGCCATTTGATAAGCCAATGTACCTGATTTTAAACCTCGCTATCGGTGGTGGCTGGGGGGGACAGAAAGGAATAGATAACTCTATTTTTCCACAGGAATTTTTAATCGATTATGTTCGTGTCTACGATCTGAAGTAACAAACTTTAAAGTCGCAAATAATGAAGTCTTTCGCATTTAAAAAGAAAGGTGCTCTATTTGCTGATATATGCATTAAGTCTTTAATAATATAGCAGTATAAAACGTAATAACTTTATATACATACTAGGATGTACGATGATAAAAAAATGTCTCTTTCCTGCCGCAGGCTACGGTACGCGCTTTTTACCCGCAACCAAATCAATGCCAAAAGAAATGATGCCCGTAGTTAACAAACCCTTGATTGAATATGGCGTAGATGAAGCAATCCAAGCAGGCATGAACCGCATTTGTATTGTGACAGGTCGTGGTAAAAACACCTTGATGGATCACTTTGATAAGAATTACGAGCTTGAGCATCAAATCAGTGGTACTAACAAAGAAGAGCTATTGGTTGATATTCGCGACATTATTGATTCAGCGTACTTCACTTACATTCGTCAGCGTGAAATGAAAGGCTTAGGCCATGCGATCCTAACAGGACGTGAGCTTGTAGGTAACGAACCCTTTGCTGTGATACTTGCCGATGACCTTTGTGTAACCGATGAAGAACAACAAGGCGTGCTGGCGCAAATGGCTGAGCTTTATAAGCAATTTCGCTGCTCCATTGTCGCGGTTGAAGAAGTACCAGAAGAAGAGACACACAAGTACGGCGTGATTTCAGGTCAAATGCTACGTGACGATCTATTCCGTGTTGATAACATGGTAGAAAAACCAGAGCCCGGCACTGCGCCAAGTAACTTAGCAATTATTGGTCGCTACATCCTTACACCTGACATCTTTGACATTATTGAACAAACAGAGCCCGGTAAAGGTGGCGAAATCCAAATTACTGATGCCCTAATGCAACAAGCACAAACAGGCTGTGTATTAGCATATAAGTTTAAAGGTAAACGTTTTGACTGTGGTAGTGTTGAAGGCTATATCGATGCAACTAACTATTGTTTTGAGCATGTTTACAAAAAAGGTAAACATAAAGAGCTAGCCCAACAGAAAACTGGCAAGAAATAAACACACAATCCCGCTTAACCGCGGGATTTTTTTTATCCATTTCACTGTGTTTTTACTCAGTATTTTTTGCTCATTATGATCCGCTGTGAAATACTAGTCGTTAAATAAAATAAAAGAATCATCACTGATATGGATAACATCGAAGTCAGGGGTGCTCGCACCCATAACCTTAAAAATATTAATCTAACGATCCCCCGCGATAAGCTCATCGTTATCACAGGGTTATCAGGTTCGGGGAAATCCTCTCTGGCTTTTGATACCTTGTATGCAGAAGGTCAACGTCGTTATGTTGAATCTCTTTCTGCCTACGCACGTCAGTTTTTATCCCTGATGGAAAAGCCTGATGTCGATCATATTGAAGGGCTTTCGCCTGCCATTTCCATCGAGCAGAAATCCACCTCGCACAACCCACGTTCAACCGTTGGTACGATTACCGAAATTTACGACTATCTACGTTTATTGTACGCCCGTGTCGGTGAGCCTCGCTGTCCAACCCATGACATTACGCTTGCAGCGCAAACTGTGAGTCAGATGGTCGACCAAGTCTTAGCCATGCCAGAAGGCAGTAAGCTAATGCTACTGGCACCTATCATTAAAGAGCGTAAAGGTGAGCACGTAAAAACGCTGGCGAACTTAGCTGCACAAGGTTATATCCGCGCCCGTATTGATGGTGAAGTTTGCGATCTTTCCGATCCACCAACATTAGAACTACATAAAAAACATACCATTGAAGTGGTCGTTGATCGCTTCAAAGTTCGTGACGATCTACAGATCCGCTTAGCCGAATCTTTTGAAACCGCTTTAGAGCTATCAGGCGGTAATGTAGTGATAGCACCGATGTCCGGTGAAGAAGGTGAAGAGCAGGTATTTTCTGCCAATTTTGCCTGTCCACACTGTGGTTATAGTATGCAAGAGCTTGAACCACGCCTGTTCTCGTTTAACAATCCAGCCGGTGCCTGTGGTACTTGTGATGGGCTTGGTGTTCAGCAGTACTTCGATCCCGAACGGGTGATTCAAAATGGCGAATTAAGTTTATCTGGCGGCGCTATACGCGGCTGGGATAAACGTAATTTTTACTATTTCCAAATGCTTAAATCACTTTCTGAGCATTATAAGTTTGACGTTGAAGCACCCTTTGATTCGCTATCGAAGAAAGTCAAAGAAGTCATTTTAAACGGTTCTGGCAATACAGAGATCGAGTTTAAATACATCAACGATCGTGGTGACATTACCGTAAGACGCCATCCATTTGAGGGGATCCTCAATAATATGGAACGTCGTTACCGTGAAACCGAATCAAACTCGGTACGTGAAGAGCTAGCTAAATTTGTTTCGACTAAGCCATGTGCAAGCTGTCATGGTTCACGCTTACGCCAAGAAGCACGTCATGTGTTTATTGGTGAGACTAACTTGCCGCAAATCTGTGAAATGAGTATTAGTGGCGCGCACCAATTCTTTGATGAATTAGCCTTAACGGGGCAACGGGCACAAATTGCAGAGAAGATCTTAAAAGAGATCAACGAGCGTTTAAGTTTCTTAATCAATGTTGGCTTAAACTACCTGAGCCTATCTCGCAGTGCCGATACTTTATCTGGCGGTGAAGCACAACGTATTCGTCTTGCCAGCCAAATTGGTGCGGGGCTTGTGGGCGTGATGTACGTTTTAGATGAGCCTTCCATTGGTCTCCACCAGCGTGATAACGAACGACTACTCAAAACCTTGATTCACCTACGTGATTTAGGCAATACCGTGATTGTAGTTGAACACGACGAAGATGCTATTCGTGCCGCTGATTACGTGATTGATATTGGCCCTGGTGCGGGTGTTCACGGCGGTAATATCATTGCGCAAGGTGGCGTTAAAGATATCTTAAAATCAAAAGAATCTTTAACAGGCCAATACCTTAGCGGGAAAAAAGCAATTGAAATTCCCACTGATCGCACACCGTTTGATCCCGAAAAAACCGTCAAACTACTGGGCGCTACCGGTAACAACCTAAAAGATGTCAATGTTGAAATCCCTGTTGGTTTATTTACCTGTATTACCGGTGTTTCTGGCTCAGGAAAATCAACACTTATTAACGATACCTTCTTTGAAATTGCTCATCACAAATTAAATGGTGCAACAACTGGCACACCTGCGCCGTATCGTGAGATCCAAGATCTAGAACATTTCGATAAGGTTATCGACATTAACCAAAGCCCGATTGGTCGTACTCCGCGTTCAAATCCTGCCACTTATACCGGTATTTTCACCCCTATTCGTGAGCTTTTTTCAGGCACTCAAGAAGCCCGTTCCCGTGGTTATAAACCAGGGCGTTTTAGTTTTAACGTTCGTGGTGGTCGCTGTGAAGCCTGCCAAGGTGATGGTGTTATTAAAGTTGAAATGCATTTTCTTCCCGATGTTTATGTCCCTTGTGATGCCTGTAAAGGAAAACGTTATAACCGTGAAACCTTAGAGATCCGCTACAAAGGTAAAACCATTGATGAAGTGTTAGAGCTTACGGTTGAAGATGCACGAGAATTCTTTGATCCGGTTCCCGCTATTGCAAGAAAGTTACAAACCTTAATGGATGTTGGTTTATCGTATATTCGTTTAGGTCAAGCGGCGACAACCTTATCAGGCGGTGAAGCACAACGTGTAAAACTCGCAAAAGAGTTATCGAAACGCGATACCGGAAAGACACTTTATATTCTGGATGAACCAACAACCGGATTACACTTCCACGATATTCAGCAGCTATTAACAGTACTGCATAAATTGCGTGATAAAGGTAATACCATTGTGGTGATCGAACATAACTTAGACGTAATAAAAACCGCAGATTGGATCATCGATCTTGGTCCTGAAGGCGGTAGCGGTGGTGGTGAGATCATTGCAACAGGAACACCTGAAGATGTAGCGAAAGTGAAAGGCTCACATACAGCAAGGTTCCTTAAACCGCTGCTAGGTTAGAATATGAAAACACGCTAGTATATGATAACAGGCTGATTTTATTCAGCCTGTTTGCTTATTCATACTCAGGAACAACCATGACAGTGTTACAACTCGAAGGTAC
Organism: Photobacterium sp. GB-36; assembly: GCF_003026135.1. Classification (NCBI taxonomy): domain Bacteria; kingdom Pseudomonadati; phylum Pseudomonadota; class Gammaproteobacteria; order Vibrionales; family Vibrionaceae; genus Photobacterium; species Photobacterium sp. GB-36. Next base: position 233,970 of record NZ_PYNY01000005.1, read on the forward strand.
CAGATTAGAAAAGAAACGGATTTCTAAACCATTGGTACGCTATTTCCTTGCAACAATCGGTGTTATTTTTATTGTTGCTATGCACTACTTCCAACATAATCCCGGCGGTTCAGGGCTTGAGCTCTCGTTTAACGCTGCAGTTTGGATCCCTTTTAGTTTTGCTATCTCCTTCGGCTTACTGGAAATTTGTCGCCAACAAATCTGGCGTTATTCACGCCTAACACTATTATTGTTTACTTGTTGTGTACTGCTGACTCTCCCCATTTTTTATTCCAATGCTGATGCAGGAGCGGCGTTTAATCGCTTGTTTACCTTGTGGGCTGGATTTCTGTTTTTTGTCAGCTTGCAGCAATTCGTTTTTACCCACCAGCAACGCCAACGTTTGTTATGGTTTATTTTAATTGGGGTACTCATTGAAGCCGTATTTGCGTGGTATCAATACCTTTGGATCCCAGCAAAGAACCCTATCGGCTATGACACTATCGCTAACCGCCCTTATGGTATTTTTCAACAACCAAATGTGATGGCGAGTTTTCTTGCAACAGGGCTTGTGATTGGTACGTATCTATTAGCACGTATTCCGCTATATCGCGGTAAATGGTCATGGCAACATGTCACTTTGCTGATAACACCTATACTAACGATTCCAATATTAGTGGTATTGAACTCTCGTACAGGCTGGCTAGGCGCAATTATCGGTATAGTACTAATGCTGCCGTATTTACGTCGCTTTGCCGCAAAACAAGCTCAACGTTTATGGTTGTTAATGATTACATTAGGGCTTTGTTTAGCATGGAATATTTCATCTACAGAGAATTGGTCACCAAAAGAAAACAGCACCAGTCTAGAAAGTTTAAGAGCAATCCACTTCCCACAAGCCTATGATATGTTTACTACTAAACCACTCACTGGTTATGGCTATGGAAAGTTTGAAGCAGCTTACATCACACAAACAGCGTTATGGCACAATGAAGATCCAGCACAACATGCAGGTGTTCCTAGCTTAGATCACCCACATAACGAGTTACTTTTCTGGGCAGACGAAGGCGGTATAGTCCCACTTATCGGCTTATTGCTTGCTGCATTTGCGGTAATGGTAAAAATAAGAAAAGCGCCTAATGGTACCCAGTTAGCCTTAATAGGATTGTTTTTCCCTATCGTTCTGCATACCCAACTTGAGTATCCTTTCTACCATTCATTAGTCCATTGGCTGATCTTTATCATACTGATATTTTGGGTAGATAACCTCACCACCAAATATCATCGCCAATCATTAAGCTACGTACTAGGGCTGAAAGTTTTCGCACTTATTGTACCAATTTTTATCTCTAGCTTTATGATAACAACCCTGTATTCAGGTTGGCAGTTAACTAAATTTGAAACCACTCGACCAGTCAATATTGAATACTTACTAAAGGTGAATAATCCATGGTCGTGGAAAAACCGTTTTGATTGGGATTTGCAGTTAACCCAGTTACAACTCGGAATTAGCAGTAATAAGCCAGCATTAATTGAAGACTATATTCAATGGGCAACCGAGAAAGCGAAAACATGGCCGCGACCGGCACTGTATCAAAACCTGATCCTCGCTTACGATGCCCTCGGCAATAAAGAGCAAGCATCACAAATCAGAGATGAAGCGCTGTTCTTATTCCCATCTTTAAATTTTGAGCAGCAAAACAGCGAAGCAAAGGCAACGTCTGCTGCTAAATAACTATAAAAAATGGCTACCCAATTGGTAGCCATTTTTATTTACTCATCAATAAATTACTTCAATGTGGTTTCTAGCACTTTTAAGCACAGCGCAACATTTTCACTTCTCGCACCATAGCCCATCAAACCGATACGCCACGCTTTACCTGCCAACGCACCTAAACCTGCTCCGATTTCCAAGTTGTAACGTTGCAGCAACTCATTACGTACCTCAGCATCATCAACGCCTTCAGGGATATAAACCGCATTGAGTTGGGGCAAACGTGACATTTCTTCTACCACAAATTGGATCCCAAGCTTTTCAAGCCCTGCTTTAAGCTCTTCATGGACATTTCGATGGCGCTGCCATGCATTTTCTAACCCTTCGTTTTGCAATAATACCAAGGCTTCATGCAACGCATATAAACTGTTTACAGGTGCAGTATGGTGATAGCTACGCTTACCTTCACCACTCCAATAACCTAGCACCAAACTTTGATCTAAAAACCAGCTTTGTACTTTGGTTTTACGTCGTTGGATCTTATCAATCGCCTTTTGAGAAAACGTTAATGGCGATAACCCCGGCGTGCAGGACAAACACTTTTGGCTACCTGAATAAACCGCATCTAATTGCCACTCGTCCACCAGCAAAGGAACACCACCAAGTGATGTCACCGCATCAACAATCGTTAAGCAATCATGTTTACGGGCAATTTCCGCCAATGTTTTCGCATCACTCAATGCGCCGGTTGAGGTTTCGGCATGTACAAAAGCAACAATTTTAATTTCAGGATCGTTTTGTAACGCTTGATCCACTAAATAAGGATCAACCGCCGCCCCCCATTCGTTATCCACAACGATAGCAACACCACCACAACGCTCGACATTTTCCCGCATCCGTTCCCCGAAAACGCCATTACGGCAAACTAGTACTTTATCCCCAGCTTCAACGAGATTAACAAAGCAGGCTTCCATTCCTGCACTACCTGGCGCTGAAACAGCGATGGTAAAGGCATTTTGGGTTTGAAAGGCATATTGCAACAATTGTTTTAATTCATCCATCATGCCGATAAATAATGGATCAAGGTGCCCTACCGTAGGACGACTAAGCGCTTGTAATACTTGCGGATAAATATCTGATGGTCCCGGCCCCATGAGGGTTCGATGCGGTGGGATAAAGCTGGTAATTGTCATTCTTTTGCTCCGTAAAGTCATTGTCCCTGTCGATATTTTTATGTGGAACGCGTTGCTATCTATTTTAGAGTATTAGAGCCCCTTCATTGGTGCAAGCGACCTATACCGATCCCATGACACACATTGACGAAATATCATATGTAAATAAATTGTCATATTCCATTTGACAACAGGGTGATGAATCTTATTCAATAAGATGATATTTTATTCAAGCACTTATTATTCAAACAGTACGACTTTAAACGGAAGAGGAGCGTTACCTAGGTATCATAATGACAGGACCCCATCCAATCGCCATTATGAGAGGGAGAGTAACGCCGAGGTATAACTGATTAGGGGATGAGTTATATCGGCTATGAAGGTTGAATCCTTCTAGCTGTCACCAAGGTCAATGATTGACATTGGTGGGGAGCTTCTGGGTGAGTGACTATTCACCTCTTATGCTCTCCTGACAGGATGTCGGGAATACTCCCGAAAAAATAGCCTACCTTGTGATGTGTTTACTATTTAGGGAGAAATTAATTATGGACAAGGCTGCAACACATTCAGATTCACTCACTGTCGCAAAATTTGGCGGTACCAGTGTTGCTGATTACACCGCAATGAGCCGAAGTGCTGCCATTGTTATTGCTAATCCAGACACTAAAATTGTGTTAATCAGCGCCTGCTCTGGTGTCACGAATATTCTGGTAGAACTTGCTAATGGCGTGAGCGATTCAACGACCCGCCAACAGCGCATTCAGACACTGACCCAAACCCACCAAGATGTTCTTGATCAACTTCAGCACCCAGAAAATATTCAAGACGCTATTTACGGCCTACTTGATAACATCGCAACCTTAGCTGAACATGCGGCATCAACAACCTCTGCACAATTGACCGATCAAATTGTTAGCCATGGCGAGCTGCTTTCAACCCATCTTTTTAGTCAAATATTAGTCGAGCTAAACGCCCCAGCTGTACGTGTAGATATTCGTTCCATCATGCGTACTGATGATCAATTTGGTAAAGCGATCCCACAGCCAGAAACAATTAAGCAATTAGCGACTGAGCAATTATTACCACTATTAGACAATAATATCGTGGTATCACAAGGCTTTATTGGATCAAACAGCCAAGGTGTTACGACAACACTTGGTCGTGGGGGGAGTGACTATAGTGCCGCTTTAATCGCAGAAGCCGTAAATGCTAGCACATTAGAGATTTGGACTGACGTACCGGGTTTATACACTACCGACCCACGTATTACATCGGCCGCTAAACCGATCAAAGAGATCAGTTTTAGCGAAGCATCTGAAATGGCAAACTTTGGTGCTAAAATTTTACACCCATCAACCCTAGTACCTGCTGTTCGTCAACAGATCCCAGTATTTGTAGGTTCATCAAAAGCACCAGAGCAAGGCGGTACTTGGATCAGACAATCCGTTGAAGAAGCGCCACTATTTAGAGCACTCGCATTACGTGCCAACCAAACCATGGTGACACTCACGAGCTTAAATATGTTCCATGCATATGGCTTTTTAGCAGAAGTCTTTCGTATCTTGGCTGAACATAAAATCTCAGTTGATCTCATCACAACCTCAGAGGTCAGCGTTTCACTGACCTTAGATCAAACTGATACGGGTGGCGGTGCGCCAACGCTTCCGCTTCAAGTCGTTGAAGAATTAAGCCAATTATGTGTGGTTGACGTCGAGCAAGGGCTATCACTGGTTGCACTTATCGGTAACCAAATGAGTGATACGAAAGGCTCAGCCAAAGATATCTTTGGCGCGCTAGAAGATCATAACCTTCGTATGATTTGCTACGGCGCTAGCCCACATAATTTATGTTTCTTAATTAATGAAGATGAAGCTAAAGACGTGGTTCGCACACTGCACGCATCTTTATTGGAATAAGCTCTTTCTAACTAACCCAAATAAAGTTCCGATAAACAAAAAGGCGCATTGAGCGCCTTTTTTATTCACTATCGATTAAGCATTAAAGATTTGGGCCTAACCATTTCTCAGCTTCGATCAAATCCCAACCTTTTCGATCGGCATAACTTTCTAACTGATCTTGCTGGATCTGAGCAACCGCAAAGTAACGAGAATCAGGATGTGAGAAATACCATCCCGAAACTGCAGCACCAGGCCACATTGCGTAACTTTCCGTTAGTGCCATGCCAGTATTTTTCTCAGCATCAAGTAACTGCCAAATAGCACCTTTTTCGGTATGCTCAGGACATGCGGCGTAACCAGGTGCAGGACGAATACCTTGATACTTTTCTCGGATCAAATCGTCATTATTCAGATTTTCATCAGCTGCATAACCCCAAATATCTTTACGTACCATTTCATGCATACATTCAGCAAAGGCTTCCGCTAATCGATCCGCAACAGCCTGTACCATAATGGCATTGTAATCATCACCTTTTGCTTTAAATTGCTCAGCAATGTCATATTCACCAATCCCACCTGTTACCGCAAAAGCGCCAATCCAATCAGCCTTGCCGCTCTCTTTAGGCGCAATATAGTCAGATAAACAATAGTTAGGACCTTTCGGCTTTTTGGTTTGCTGACGTAAACCATGCAGCACAGTTAAAACATCAGTTCGGCTATCGTCTGTGTACACTTCAATATCATCACCGACATTATTGGCAGGGAATAAACCACACACACCGTTAGCTTTAATCATGCCTGTTTTCTCGATCTCATCTAAGATTTTATTAGCATCATTAAACAACTTAGTCGCTTCTTCACCCACAACTTCATGACGAAGAATCGTTGGGTATTTACCACTTAATGACCACGTCATGAAAAATGGCGTCCAATCGATATACTTACGAATTTCAGCTACAGGAAAATCAGTGAAGGTGTGAACACCGGCTTTTTTCGGTACTGGCGGCGTATAATTTTGCCAATCAATATTAACCGCATTAGCACGTGCTTCTTCTAACGAAATAGGTGCGGTACGTGGTTTCTTACGCGCATGTTGCTCACGTACCACATCGTACTCTTGGTTTAAACGCTCAACAAACGCTGGCTTTTGTTCATCAGACAATAACGCAGAACAAACACCTACTGCGCGTGATGCATTAGATACATACACTACTGGCTGATTGTAGTTTTGCTCAATCTTAACCGCCGTGTGGGCTTTAGAAGTTGTTGCACCACCGATAAGCAAAGGGATATCAAATCCTTGTCGCTCCATTTCTTTGGCAACATGGACCATTTCATCAAGCGATGGCGTGATCAAACCCGACAAGCCAATAATATCGACGTTTTCTTCTTTGGCGACTTTTAGAATTTTATCGCATGACACCATCACCCCAAGATCGATGATCTCGTAGTTATTACATTGCAGTACCACACCAACTATATTCTTACCAATGTCGTGAACATCGCCTTTAACGGTTGCTAGAAGAATTTTACCGTTGGTTTGTCCAGCTTGTTTTTCTGCATCAATATACGGTTCTAAATAGGCAACCGCTTGTTTCATTACTCGAGCCGATTTTACGACTTGCGGTAAGAACATCTTACCTTCACCAAATAGATCACCAACAACGTTCATCCCAGCCATTAATGGGCCTTCGATCACTTCGAGTGGTTTACTGGCTTTCTGACGAGATTCTTCAGTATCTTCAACAATAAATTCGGTTATACCTTTAACTAGCGCATGCTCTAAACGCTTTTCAACTGGCCATCCACGCCATTCTGCAGCGCTGCGATCTTCTTCAACATTACCGCTATCTCTGTATTTAGCGGCAATGTCTAATAAGCGCTCTGTACTATCATCACGGCGATTAAGCACAACGTCTTCAACCGCATCGCGTAATTCATCAGGCAAATCATCATAAATAGCAAGTTGGCCTGCGTTGACAATTCCCATGTCCATACCGTTTTTAAAGCAGTAATACAGGAAAACAGCGTGAATGGCCTCACGTACCGCATTGTTACCACGGAAAGAGAACGAAACATTCGACACCCCGCCTGATACCATGGCATACGGCAGTGTACGTTTGATATCCCCTACCGCTTCAATAAAATCAACGGCGTAATTGTTGTGCTCTTCAATACCGGTCGCAACAGCAAAAATATTAGGATCAAAAATAATATCTTCAGGTGGAAAGCCGACTTCATCAACCAACACACGATAAGCATTAGTACAAATTTCAATTTTACGTTCGCGAGTATCCGCCTGACCAACTTCATCAAATGCCATCACGATAATCGCAGCACCATAACGACGAAGTAATTTCGCTTGAGTGATAAAGTTATCTTTACCTTCCTTCATCGAGATAGAGTTAACAACAGGCTTTCCTTGTACACATTTAAGCCCTGCTTCTAACACTTCCCATTTAGAAGAATCGACCATAATAGGCACTTTCGATATTTCAGGCTCTGTAGCACAAAGGTTTAAAAAGCGTACCATTGCAGCCTTCGCATCAAGCATCCCCTCATCCATATTAATATCGATGATTTGAGCCCCAGCCTCCACTTGCTGACGAGCAACCTCTAATGCTTCATCATAAAGCTCTTCTTTGATTAAGCGCTTAAATCGAGCAGAGCCTGTCACATTGGTACGTTCACCAACGTTAATAAATAAGGTATCAGCATCAATCGTTAACGGCTCTAACCCTGATAAACGGCAAGCAATTGGAATATCAGGTAATTGGCGAGGTTTAAGATTTTGAGTCGCTTCATACATATGGCGGATATGTTCTGGCGTAGTACCACAACAGCCCCCCACCATATTGAGAAAACCACTTTTCGCCCACTCGCGGATATGTTCCGCCATTTCTTCAGCTTCAAGATCATATTCGCCAAAGGCATTGGGTAAACCTGCATTTGGGTGAGCTGAAACAGCACATTCTGAAATACGCGATAACTCTTCAACATACTGACGTAATTCATCAGGCCCAAGCGCACAGTTCAAACCAAAGGAAATTGGTTTAACATGACGTAATGAGTTATAAAACGCTTCCGTTGTTTGTCCAGAAAGAGTACGTCCCGAGGCATCTGTTATGGTGCCTGAAATCATCACTGGTAGTTCAAAACCCAACTCTTCAAAAACCCCTGAAACGGCAAAAGCACAAGCTTTAGCATTCAAGGTATCAAAGATAGTTTCAAGCAAGATAATATCGGCGCCACCTCGAATTAAGGCATGTGTCGATTCAGAATAGGCTTCAACTAGTTCATCAAAGGTAACATTACGATAGCCAGGATCGTTAACATCAGGAGAGATAGAGCAAGTACGGTTTGTCGGTCCTAAAACACCGGCAACAAAACGTGGTTTTTCTGGTGTTTTAGCGGTCCATTCATCGGCAGCAAGACGAGCGAGACGCGCTGCTTCATAGTTAATTTCCGCGCTCAACGATTCCATGTCGTAATCCGCCATCGCAATCGTTGTAGCATTAAAAGTGTTGGTTTCTAGAATATCCGCCCCAGCTTCTAAATACGCGAGGTGAATATCTTTAATCAGCTGGGGTTGGGTTAATACTAAAAGATCATTATTCCCTTTTAGATCAGAATGCCAATCAGCAAATCGTTGACCTCGATAATCATCTTCTTCCAATTTATAACCTTGGATCATGGTGCCCATGCCACCATCAATGATCAGGATTTGCTCTTCCAACCGCTTATGCAGTAATTCCTTGCTGTTTAACACGTCACTACATCCTTATAATCCATTACAGCTTTGTAACATCCTACCACACTTCAATTGGGGATAAAGAAAGCTAAATATAATTTACACAACAAAAGCTTTTCAAAATAAAACAAATTATCAGTAGCCATTAATTACTGATGGTTTTACTATTTCGTCACAAGTTTTCTAACAACCCACCAATCTAGAGGTTACGCATGTCGGTCTATAGCACACTCTGCTTTCTGGCTGCAGCAGCAATGCTTATTGCTTTTGTAAACAGTAAAATAGGTAAGATGCAAACAACCATTGCCATCACTGCCGGATCATTAATCCTGTCACTATTGATCATCATTGCGGGACACAACGGTTGGTTCCATCTTGAAGATGTTGCCGCGACTCAAATCAGCAAAATAAACTTTGAAGATTTTCTCTTAAAAGGCATTTTAGGGTTCTTATTATTTGCTGGCGGCTTAGGTATCAAGTTACCCCATCTTGAAGATCAAAAATGGGAAATTACCGTATTAGCACTGGGCGCCACTTTATTCTCCACCTTTTTTATTGGCTTTAGTCTATGGGGTATCTGTCAAGTTATCGGGATTCAACTTGATCTGATTTACTGTTTACTCTTTGGTGCATTAATTTCACCGACAGATCCTATTGCTGTATTAGCTATCGTTAAGAAAATGAATGCGCCTCGACGTATTTCGACTCAAATCGAAGGCGAGTCTTTATTTAATGATGGGTTTGGCCTCGTTATCTTCGTCACCATGTTTACCATTGCTTTTGGTGATACCGCACCAACAGTGATGGGCGTAACCCAGCTATTCTTACAAGAAGCGATTGGTGGCATTGCTTACGGCTTTATTCTTGGTCTAGTTTTCCACTACCTCATTAGCTCAACCAATGATCACTCTATGGAATTACTGCTTACTATCGGTATTCCAACCGCAGGTTATGCTTTAGCAGAAGTTCTTCATGTTTCAGGCCCGCTTGCTATGGTGGTATCTGGGATCATGATTGGTAACTGGACCCGTTATATTGGCTTTTCAAAAGAAAGTGAAGAGCACCTAGATCACTTCTGGGAATTGGTTGATGAATTCCTAAATGGGGTCTTATTCCTGTTAATTGGTATGACCATGCTTGATTTTAGCTTCCACCAAGAAGACTGGATCCTAATGATTATTGCCGTACCTTTAGTTCTTCTAAGCCGTTACATCAGTGTCAAACTGCCATATGTGGGCTTCAATCGCTACCGCCAGTACAATCCAATGTCAGTCAAGATACTCACTTGGGGTGGCTTACGCGGTGGTTTAGCATTAGCAATGGCGATGGCTATTCCTGCTGGAGTCATGGTAATTCCTGAGAAAGGTATCGATGTGCGAGAAATCATCCTCGTAATGACATATTCAGTGGTTGTATTCTCGATCCTGATCCAAGGTTCAACCATTACCCCATTAATTGAAAAAGCCAAGCTTTGGGAATTAAAAAATAAATAAGTAATTATTCCATCAACAAAAAAGCCTGCACTTCAATGCAGGCTTTTTTATTATTCGTCTTTCGTAAAACTCGCTTCGGAGAAGTGCTCTAAATCGTAAGGCGTTTGCTGATATACACAATAGTTTAGCCAATTACTAAATAGTAAATGACCATGACTACGCCAACTCGCAATAGGTGCATTCGAAGGATCATTCTCAGGATAATAGTTCACAGGTACTGCTGGCTCCATCCCTTGTTCGCTATCTCGTACAAACTCATTATGCAATGTATCTACATCATATTCAGGATGCCCCGTTACGAATACATTACGTTTATCTTTTGTTGCTGCTAAATATACTCCAGCCTGCTCTGAAGTCGCTAATATATCAAGATCAGTATGCTTGGTTAAATAATCATGAGAGAAGTCAGCATAGCGAGAATGGGGGGCAAAGAAAGTATCATCAAACCCTCGTAGTACCGGGTGATGACAATCATGAATTCGATGTTGATAAACACCTGATAATTTCTCTTTTCGTGTACGCTTCGGCAAGTCATAGAGAAGTTTTAGCCCAGCTTGAGCAGCCCAACAAACAAACATAGTTGATGTTACATGCTCTTTTGCCCAATTCATGATGATTTGAATTTCTTCCCAATAAAGCACATCTTCAAATTGAACTAAACCTAACGGCGCTCCCGTTACAATCAATCCATCAAAATTACGTTGCTTCACCATTTCAAACTGACGATAAAAAGTATCTAAGTGTTCTTGAGGAGTATTTTTTGTTGGACGATTATCGATTCGTAATAGCTCTACATCTACTTGAATTGGGCTATTGGATAATAAGCGTAAGAACTGTGTCTCTGTCTCAATTTTTTTTGGCATTAAATTTAATAATAATACCTTCAACGGACGGATCCCCTGGCTAGCAGCACGCTTCTCTGTCATCACAAAGATATTTTCACTGCGCAGAATATCAGTAGCAGGTAGGCGATCAGGTATTTTTATTGGCATCTTTGTTGACTCCTTTCGACACAAGATGTTTAGCCGTCTAAACTTCCATCAACGTTATAGAAAAAGAAAGGCAGACGCAAGTTTAGTGCAAAATAATAACATAATAGATAAATATAGAGATAAAGAGATATGGGAAATATGAGGGCTTATAAACGAGAAAACCCAGCCGAAGGCTGGGTTTTAAAATAAGATTTAGCGATGTCCTACTCTCACATGGGGAGGCCCCACACTACCATCGGCGCTACAACGTTTCACTTCTGAGTTCGGCATGGGATCAGGTGGGACCGCTGTGCTATGGTCGCTAAACAAATAAATGGTGCTAGTACCCAGATTTGAACTGGGGACCTCACCCTTACCAAGGGTGCGCTCTACCAACTGAGCCATACCAGCACACAAAGCTTGTATGAAAGCTGCTTATGCAACATTCTAAATTTGAAGCCTGGCGATGTCCTACTCTCACATGGGGAGACCCCACACTACCATCGGCGCTATTACGTTTCACTACTGAGTTCGGCATGGGATCAGGTGGGTCCATAACGCTATGGTCGCCAAGCA
>NZ_PYNY01000050.1:0-5026 GCF_003026135.1 Photobacterium sp. GB-36
TATTGAAACCAGATTTAACCCACGAGCAATATATTAGTGCCATTATCAACGCAGCGAAAAGTCACTACTACTACCCGCTTGTTGAATACTCTAATAATTTAAGAAAAGCAGAAGATTCCAATCAAGAAATGAAGGAACTCGCTATTGAGCTTCTTAATTATGCACGTTTTAATAACTTTGTTCCGGCTATTGAATCCTTAATGAAAATTGAGGGTAAACATAAAAGAATGAATGGTTCTATATATAAAGAATTAATGACACAAGGTATCTCTTTGGGTGCAAACTATGCCTGGAGAGGATATAGAATCTTAAGTATTGAAGATGACTCTTTATCTGAAAAAGAGAAATATATTGCAGCAAAAGCAACTGAACTTTTTAATGGTGATGACTTTGCAATAAGCTTTACTCATCCACCTAAAGAAAAAGAAGCTTTGATTGCTGCAAATAATAAAGCACAAGAAAAAGCAGATTCTGTAAAAAGAGTGATTTATATTGATGGGGCTCACGTACCTGAAGGTTAATTATTTTTTAATTTTTGAGCGCTTCCTAAATAAAAAGGAAGCGCTTTTTTAATCAATATTAAAGCAAATTATTGCCCAATTGTTTTTAGGTGTACTATTCAACATTAAATCTATTAGCTTCTTAGTCAGCTAAATTAAGGCCTTAAATGCATGAAAGTAATAATTACTACCCTTCTTTTAACTCTCTCTTCGATAGCCTTAACCGGTTGCTCAAAAGCAACAACACCTCAACAAGCCGATATTGCTGTATTTGAACAATTTTTATCAGAAAATCCGATATCAAGTATCAACCCTTCTATTGATATAGCGAGTATCTATCAGCCAGGTGACCCGCTTTTTGAAGGGGTACTTAATATACAGCGTAAGTTATGGGGAGAAGCTGAAAAAGCACTTCAACCTTTAGCCGATAAAAAAAATCCAGAAGCGATGTATTGGTTAGCCACCATTACCTACGGTTCGAGTATATATGATACTCCGAAGGCCGGAAAAATGTTGATTGAAGCAGCAGAGTTAGGCAACCCCTATGCCGCTCTATTTTTTTCACCAGATAGCCGCTATTGTAATATGTATTTTAAAAATCAATGCAGTGAGAAGTGGGTAGAAAAAGCACAAAAACTGTTTGCAGAACAAGCAGAATATTAGGAAAGAACAGGATTAAAACGCCGTCTGTTTTAGTCGGACCTTGGGGGTGGTTAGCCATTGCAATCTCCCTTACTGGTGGGCTTTGCTACTTATGGCTAAAAGATAACTCAATGCAAGAATGGCTCGCCAATGGTCCTTTTGCAGAGGAGGAAGATCGTTTTAATGGAGAGTATGCATCATTAAAGGACGACCCTGAGCTTGCATATCTTACATGGTTGAACGAAATTATTGGCATTAAAATCACTGTTTATCCAAAAGATAAAGTGCAGTTACAATTAAGTGATAAAGTATCACAACGTTTGAATACAATGCCTACAACACATTATATTCATATTCAGTCGAATTTACCCATCTCATTAAATCAGAAGAATATCACTGTGAAAGCATGCCAAAAGCTTACAAAGGTATTAATTGATGGGAATAATCAGTTGAGTGATCAGTATTCCAGCCAGCAGCCCCTCTCCTCCCTAGGAGGAATGAGTTTAGGTAATAGTTATGTTTTTTGTATAAAAACGACGGAAGATACTCGCCAGACAAAAAATGTCAGAGAAACAATAGAAGTCGCTGTTTTAGCGAAAGCGCGAATAACACATAAAGGTACGGTATTTCCACTTCCTTCTTTAGATAAAAATGCAATACGTTTGAACAATATTGGACCTCCCCGTGCTGACTTTACTCAACAACAAAAAGAATGGGCTGATAACCTATAAAATGAAAAGGATAACCATGAAACATACCCCGTACAATTCACAGCACATTCCACCGCAAGCGTCGGGGAATCAGCAAGGCTTTTGGTCTCAAATGGCCAGAAAAGGTGTGCACTTCCCATTTACTTGCAATAATCATCATGTTCCAGAAAAAGAGCTGCGATCCCGTACCCCCTCTGAACTGAAAAAGCTTAAGACATTTGAGAGTGATATATACAGTGAGCGTGAAATTCACGACATCACTTTCCCATGGTGGGGCTTGGCCTATTTTTATGCCGTGACTTTTGCGAAAGTTATTGCAATCTATTTTATGCCGTTAGCTTTTTTGGTTTTTGGTATGGTGAATATTTTTACTAAAGCCCCACAAAGTGAACTAAATACAGCATATCTTGGGTTAATCTTTATATCAGTGGTGTGTCTACTCATTTGGTGGTCTTTCTCTTTTTTTAATGGAAAGTTACCCATTAAAACCTTATTTTCATTAAGCCGAGAAACGGGTATGGTCACACTACATGGCTTCGGTAATAAGGTGCGATTTAGTCACCCTTTTGTTGAGTTTGATTGCTACCTGACAACATCGCCAACCCCACAAGGTTTTATTAATTATCAACTGTTTCTTGTTCATCGTTATAATGGTTATAAACATGGGGTTCCCATTGGCCGTTTTATCAATGGTTCAAGAGATCTTGATGAATACAAGCGCTTATGGAACATGATCCAAGCCTATATGGATGTGAGCCAGCCTTTGCCCGACATTCCAATGAATGAGCCTTTTCGCCATAAAGACAATGCAACCGTTGCTTATGATAAGGCGCATCATCGAAAGCCAGATTTTTGGTTCAGTATGGATGATGATGCGTTTGAACAAGCTGTGACGAAAATTGTTGAGAGGCAAAATTCAGAGCCACCATTGGGTGAGGTTATACCGTTCCCTACCACAGATTCTATAGCAACCACACCAAACACGGCTTCTGCCTAACGCATAATAAGCACGCCCATCTCGGCGTGCTTTTTTGTGGAGGTCATATCTCATCATCAATCAGGCCAATTATTGCCCAGTCTATTTAGCGTGTATTCTCACTCTGAGAATCGTTAACGCCGAAGAAAGATAGAAAATAACCATGAAGCATAATCCTTACAACTCACAGCATATTCCGCCGCAAGCGCCGGGGAATCAGCAAGGCTTTTGGTCTCAAATGGCCAGAAAAGGTGTGCACTTCCCATTTACTTGCAATAATCATCATGTGTCAAGTAAAGTGTTGCGATCCCGTAAACCCTCTGAGCTTAGAACGTTAGACCCATCTGAAGGCGGCTACAACGAACGTCAAATTAGAGACATCACATTGCCATGGTGGGGCTTGGTCTATTTTTATGCCGTGACTTTTGCGAAAGTTATTGCTCTCTATATGATGCCGTTAGCATTTGTTCTTCTGGGGATAATATATCTCGTAACCAACATTTCATCGCAATCATCAATCGATATTTTGATTTTTCTTTTATACATATTGATCCCATCCTTACTCATTTGGTGGTCTTTCTCTTTTTTTAATGGAAAATTACCCATTAAAACCTTATTTTCATTAAGCCGTGAAACGGGCATGGTCACACTGTATGGTTTCGGTAATAAGGTGCGATTTAGTCACCCTTTTGTTGAGTTTGATTGCTACCTGACAACATCGCCAACCCCACAAGGTTTTATTAATTATCAACTGTTTCTTGTTCATCGTTATAATGGTTACAAACATGGGGTTCCCATTGGCCGTTTTATTAATGGCTCAAGAGATCTTGATGAATACAAACGCTTATGGAACATGATCCAAGCCTATATGGATGTGAGCCAGCCTTTGCCTGACATTCCAATGAATGAGCCTTTTCGCCATAAAGACAATGCAACCGTTGCTTATGACAAGGCGCATCATCGAAAGCCTGACTTTTGGTTCAGTATGAATGATGAAGCGTTTGAACAAGCAGTGACGAAAATTGTTGAGAAGCAAAATTCAGAGCCACCATTGGGTGAAGTTATACCGATCCCTACCACAGATTCTATAGCAACCACACCAAATACGGCTTCTGCCTAACGCATAATAAGCACGTCTATCTCGGCGTGCTTTTTTGTGGAGGTCATATCTCATAATCAGGCCAATTATTGCCCAGTCTATTAAGCGTGTATTCTCACTCTGAGAATCGTTAACGCCGAAGAAAGATAGAAAATAACCATGAAGCATAATCCTTATAACTCACAGCACATTCCGCCGCAAGCGCCGGGGAATCAGCAAGGCTTTTGGTCAAACATGGCCAGAAAAGGTGTGCACTTCCCATTTACTTGCAATAATCATCATGTGCCAGAAAAAGAGCTGCGATCCCGTACCCCCTCTGAACTGAAAAAGCTTAAGACATTTGAGAGTGATATATACAGTGAGCGTGAGATTCACGACATCACTTTCCCATGGTGGGGCTTGGTCTATTTTTATGCCGTGACATTCGGAAAATTTATTGCTCTCTATATGATGCCGTTAGCATTTGTTCTTCTGGGGATAATATATCTCGTAACCAACATTTCATCGCAATCATCAATCGATATTTTGACTTTTCTTTTATACGTATTGATACCATCCTTACTCATTTGGTGGTCTTTCTCTTTTTTTAATGGAAAATTACCCATTAAAACCTTATTTTCATTAAGCCGAGAAACGGGCATGGTCACACTGTATGGTTTCGGTAATAAGGTGCGATTTAGTCACCCTTTTGTTGAGTTTGATTGCTACCTGACAACATCGCCAACCCCACAGGGTTTTATTAATTATCAACTGTTTCTTGTTCATCGTTATAATGGTTATAAACATGGGGTTCCCATTGGCCGTTTTATCAATGGTTCAAGAGATCTTGATGAATACAAACGCTTATGGAACATGATCCAAGCCTATATGGATGTGAGCCAGCCTTTGCCCGACATTCCAATGAATGAGCCTTTCCGCCATAAAGACAGTGCAACCGTTGCTTATGATAAGGCGCATCATCGAAAGCCAGACTTTTGGTTCAGTATGGATGATGAAGCGTTTGAACAAGCAGTGACGAAAATTGTTGAGAAGCAAAATTCAGAGCCACCATTGGGTGAAGTTATACCGATCCCTACCACTGATTCTATAGCAACCACAC
>NZ_PYNY01000051.1:0-4185 GCF_003026135.1 Photobacterium sp. GB-36
CGATTAATTAACACCAGAGCGATTAATTAACACCAGAGCGATTAATTAACACCAGAGCGATTAATTAACACCAGAGCGATTAATTAACACCAGAGCGATTAATTAACACCAGAGCGATTAATTAACACCAGAGCGATTAATTAACATCAGATCAGTTACCTTTTAAAGTGAATAATTAAAAACCATATTTTTTGTATGTCTTTATTATAACAACCAGTTATCATAAATCAACTAAACATACCTTTAATGAATAATTCATCATTGTAATATGATATTAACCTCAATATTTTTGCAACAATGTAAATAACAATACAATCATTAGCGTTAAGTTAATATGTGATTTTTAATATATATACCTCCGACACTCATTATATTTAGTTAATACATACGTAAAAACAATCATCTAATATTCACGATTTACTAAAATCACACTTAAATATAATACTTTGACCATTAATTATTATTTAATATAGAAAATAAAACGGTTTATTTATAGATGAACTAGCTACATTAATGGGCATTATCATAGGTATACTAATTTCAATATGACTCAAAAATAGATGTTTCTCTAAGTGAAAACGAATTAGGATCTGGCATAAATTCTGAATCAACAGTACTCGTATCACCACCAAAATAATCTCGTCCCCAGCTTACGACTTCTCCATTATCTTTTAGTGCAGCAAAAGCAAATAATGTTGCTTGAATATGAATTACGCCAGACTTTAAGCGTGAAACTAAATTAGCATTTTCTGTAGGTTCAGTTACACCATCAGTTGATGTAATTAAACCGCCGCCATGATTATATCCCCATACCACGACAGAACCGTCACTTTTAATAGCGGCAAATGCTTCCCTGTTACCCACAATATCTTTAACACCTGAAATCAATTCGGAACTCACACTACTTGAGTCACCACCTGCAGATACATCTCCCCAAGTGACGACTGAACCATCATTTTTAATTGCGGCAAATGCATGTGTTGTACTAGAGATTGCTTTAATATCAGTTAAGTTTACACCTGTATTATTTTTGCCGCCGCAGCTTTCATCACCCCAAACAATAACGCTTCCATCTTGTTTTAAGGCTGCAAAAGCAGATGACGTGGAGAAAATATCAACAACACCAGAAGATAAATGATGTTCGAGCCCATTAATATCCGCCCCCTCATCTGTATTACCCCATACCTGCACCGAGCCATCTTTCATTACTGCAGCATATGCAGAGTCGGTTGTATGAACAGATACAATATCATCACCGTTAAGAGGCGTACCAGTTGCGGAACTAAAAGTAATCTCATTCGCTGACGTCTCTCCACCTGACCAAGTGAAGATTCTCCCCGTTGAAGTCACTGCGGTAAAACCAGGACGTCTTTTCCAAATTGAGTCCTGCTTTCCTGAATCATAAACTTTCACAACATCATTAAGTTTTAATACTGTCGGGTTTGCACTAACATCCCAAGACACAAGGTCGTCACCTTTTAGTGCAGCGAAAGCATTTTCAGCAGAAAAAATTACGTCAATACCTTCAGGGACCTCTTCTTCAACGACTTTGGTATAGCTTCCGTCATAATTAGGGTCATACCATGTATAAACTTTACCAAATGGTATCTCACCAGTGTCATCATAAAAATCTAAACCCGTTACACAAGCAAATGCAAAACGTGATGCGACACAATCTTTAATATAATAAAGTTTATTAGTACCGAAATTTGGATCATATATCCCCATCTCGCCACCATGCCGAATATCTCCCCATGCATTGACAGGAGCTTTCACCCAACCATCAGCATCGTATTCAGGTACATAAACATAAGCCATTTGCGTTGCAACGAGTTTGTATTCGGCTCCTGATCTTGGCATATATTGGTCTTTAGCGCCTAATGTTTCAGCTCCCCAACCAATAAAATCTGATGAAGAAATAAAAGGATCTAAAGAAGGGCTTTTAGACGCTATGAATGAATAATGATTGCTATGGATCTGATTGACAGTGGCTATAGAGTAAATTGAATACTCAGAACTAGATTTTTGTCCATACTCATCAACACCAACAACCTCTAATTTAACTGCGTGATTTATATCTTCTGGTTGTAATGTATAAGATTCATCAGTCCCGACCACTTTTCCATTAATGATCCATTGATATTCATAACTATCGCAATGCCTTTCACAATATAAAGAAGAAGTTAGTTCGGCACCAGGTTCATAACTCGCCCCACCTAAATCAAGACCTATATATGTTAATGTTGGCTTTTCAGGTGGTACAACATTAACAATTATATTGCCTGTTTGTTTTTTATTCGGGTTATTTGGATCAGCCATGGTATAAGATAAAATATCTTGCCCGTACTTATTTTCAGACGGATTATAGGTAAATTCACTTCCGTTAATTGAAACTGAGCCTAACTTTTCGTTAGTAATTTCTTGGATCTTATTGATGGATGAACCATCACCCAAAGAAAATGTTTTTGATTCACCCGCATCAACATACAGAATAATATCTTTCGTGACGGGAGCAGGTAAAGAGAGATCGATAACAACCTTTCCTTTGAATGTCTGGCCCGTATCATTATTCGTCATTGTGTAAAATATAATATCTTCACCTGATTTTCCGGCGATAGATTTATAGGTAAAACGACTACCAGAAAAGCTAATTGTACCTAATTTTTCACCATAAATTGTGTCTATTGAAATATTAGATGGGCCAGAATTCAATGAGATTATTTTCTCGGTTCCAGTAACCATAGAAACAAAATAGTCTTTTGTAATTGGCACCAAAGGTTCAGGTTTATCGTTAATTACATTAATGGAAATGGTACCTGATACAACCTTACCGTTACTATCTGTCGTAACATAAGAAAGTATGTCTTCACCATCAGCATTAATATTGGGTGTATAGGTAATTTGATTCCCATTTGTAGATATACGACCTAGCGATCCCCCTGATAATGAATCAATAACAGTACCTTTACTTCCAAGACTAAATGATTGAGTTGCAGACGACGCCATATAAATAATGAGATCTCGCGTATGAACTTCAATAATATCAGGTGTAATTGGTGAGCCAGAAGAAGGCTCATTAGTTATTTTGATATAGCCTATCGTCGACGATGTACCATCAAAAACATTGTAAGGTATAACCTGCTCACCAATAAATCCATTAGGAATATAAGTTAAGTTATGATTCGATAATTCATATGTACTAGGGCTTTTAATTTGAAAGTTTTTTCCAATGCTAACAATTAAATGCTTCTGTTCTGTATCAAGGTCTGAAAATAAATTATTAAGATTTAGTGTTATCGCTTTTTGATTAAAGGTAATAATTTCATAATCTTTAGTAATTGGTGGTAAAAACTCAGAAGTATCGTTGCCATTGTTCGAAGGTTTTTCCTGATCGAGAAAACCATCATCTTCGCCACCACACGCTGTTAATAA
Organism: Photobacterium sp. GB-36; assembly: GCF_003026135.1. Taxonomy (NCBI): domain Bacteria; kingdom Pseudomonadati; phylum Pseudomonadota; class Gammaproteobacteria; order Vibrionales; family Vibrionaceae; genus Photobacterium; species Photobacterium sp. GB-36. Next base: position 3,433 of record NZ_PYNY01000051.1, read on the forward strand.
TATAACTAAAGGTATACACGACTTTTTCATAGTACGCTCTTCCTTGTACTTTTAAAATACCCAACTTACGCCCATAGAAACTAATTGATGATCGGTATGCCCTATATCATTATTTCCCATTGATTCCGTACGTTGATATTCCAACTTAATATTCAATCGTGAATTTATATAATAGCGAATACCTGCGCCATATACGGGTGAAAAACCTGTAGCAGTACCTTCTCTTAAACCTTTACTTTTACCTGACCATGCAGCAACACCTGCACTCAAAAATGGGTAGAAATCATTTAAATAATTGCCAATAATTCCTTTTAAAACTAATTGTTGAAAGTTACCTTTAATATTTCCTAATGGATATGATGCATTTCCCTCACCAAAGTATTGGTACGCAACTTCAGTTGATAAATACCGATTAAATTGATAACCAACATGCGTGCCAAACGCCCAATGATCTTGATCAACAGATAAAGCATGTTCATCTCCAGCGTTGGTATAACTTCCTTTGCCGATATCTAGTCCTACAAACCAATTATTAGAAACATTATTGGTATCAGCAAATGCAGTAGGAAAAAATAAAATTAAAGATGAGTATAAAATCATCGGTCCATATATTTTCAAGTTATTCATAATAATCCTTTTAATTTATGAACTAATATAACTCTCACCTAGAAAATACTATATTTGCGAATAAAAACAAGTTGCATATCAATAATAATCTTATGTCAACATCTTTAATAGAAGCAATCTCAAACT
>NZ_PYNY01000052.1:0-3427 GCF_003026135.1 Photobacterium sp. GB-36
TGAAGCCAATCAATGATGCGCCAGTATTGGTTGATGACAACAATAATCCACTGGGTAGTGACATTACTGTCACGACTGATGAAGAAGTCGCCGTGAGCGGTCAACTGTCTGCGACAGATGTTGATGGTGATAGCTTAACCTTCACGCAAAGTTCTAACCCGACAAATGGTCAAGTGACGGTTAACACTGACGGTACGTGGACTTACACACCAAACAATGATTTTAACGGTGATGATAGCTTTAACGTTGAAGTCAGTGATGGTAAAGGTGGTACCGACACCATCACCGTGAATGTCAAAGTTAATCCAATCAATGATGCGCCAGTATTGGTTGATGATAACAATGATCCATTAGGCAGTGACATTACTGTTACGACAGATGAAGAAGTCGCAGTGAGCGGTCAACTGTCTGCGACAGATGTTGATGGCGATAACTTAACCTTCACGCAAATTTCTAACCCGACCAATGGTCAAGTGACGGTTAACACTGACGGTACGTGGACTTACACACCAAACAATGACTTTAACGGTGATGATAGCTTTAAGGTGGAAGTCAGTGACGGCAACGGCGGCACCGACACCATTACCGTGAATATCAAAGTTAATCCAATCAATGATGCACCAGTATTGGTTGATGATAACAATAATCCATTAGGCAGTGACATTACCGTCACGACCGATGAAGAAGTCGCCGTGAGCGGTCAACTGTCTGCGACCGATGTTGATGGTGATAACTTAACCTTCACGCAAAGTTCTAATCCGACAAATGGTCAAGTGACGGTTAACACTGACGGCACATGGACTTACACACCTAAGACTAATTTCCACGGTGAAGATAGCTTTAACGTTGAGGTCAGTGACGGCAACGGCGGCACCGATACCATCACTGTTAATGTGACCGTGAATCCTATCAATGATGCGCCAGTGATTGTTGATGATAACAATAATCCACTGGGCACAGATATTGGTGTTGAGACCGATGAAGAAGTCGCAGTGAGCGGCAAATTGTCCGCGACCGATGTTGATGGCGATAGCTTAACGTTCACTTCATCGACGAATCCAACGAACGGTACAGTTACCGTCAACACTGATGGCACATGGACTTACACACCAAACAGTGACTTTAATGGCAAAGATAGCTTTAAGGTTGAGGTCAGTGACGGCAAAGGTGGTACTGACACCATCACGGTGAATATCAAAGTTAATCCAATCAATGATGCGCCAGTATTGGTTGACGATAACAATGATCCTCTGGGTAGTGACATTACCGTTACGACAGATGAAGAAGTCGCAGTGAGCGGCAAACTGTTCGCGACCGATGTTGATGGCGATAGCTTAACCTTCGCTTCATCGACGAATCCAACCAATGGCACAGTGACGGTTAACACTGATGGCACGTGGACTTACACACCTAAGACTAATTTCCACGGTGAAGATAGCTTTAACGTTGAAGTCAGTGACGGCAACGGCGGTACAGATACTATTACTGTTAATGTGACCGTGAAGCCAATCAATGATGCGCCAGTATTGGTTGATGACAACAATAATCCACTGGGTAGTGACATTACTGTCACGACTGATGAAGAAGTCGCCGTGAGCGGTCAACTGTCTGCGACAGATGTTGATGGTGATAGCTTAACCTTCACGCAAAGTTCTAACCCGACAAATGGTCAAGTGACGGTTAATACTGACGGCACATGGACTTACACACCTAAGACTAATTTCCATGGTGATGATAGCTTTAAGGTTGAGGTCAGTGACGGCAACGGTGGCACTGACACCATCACTGTTAATGTGACCGTGAAGCCAATCAATGATGCGCCAGTATTGGTTGATGATAACAATGATCCATTAGGCAGTGACATTACCGTCACGACCGATGAAGAAGTCGCCGTGAGCGGCAAACTGTCCGCGACCGATGCGGATGGTGATAGCTTAACCTTCACGCAAAGTTCTAACCCGACCAATGGTCAAGTGACAGTTAACACTGATGGCACGTGGACTTACACACCTAAGACTAATTTCCACGGTGAAGATAGCTTTAAGGTGGAAGTCAGTGACGGCAACGGCGGTACAGATACTATTACTGTTAATGTGACCGTGAAGCCAATCAATGATGCGCCAGTATTGGTTGATGACAACAATAATCCACTGGGCAGTGACATTACCGTTACGACCGATGAAGAAGTCGCAGTGAGCGGTCAACTGTCTGCGACAGATGCAGATGGCGATAACTTAACCTTCTCGCAAAGTTCTAACCCGACCAATGGTCAAGTGACGGTTAATATTGACGGCACGTGGACTTACACCCCTAAGACTAATTTCCACGGTGAAGATAGCTTTAAGGTTGAAGTCAGTGATGGTAAAGGTGGTACCGACACCATCACCGTTAATGTCAAAGTTAATCCAATCAATGATGCGCCAGTATTGGTTGATGATAACAATGATCCACTGGGCAGTGATATTACCGTTACGACAGATGAAGAAGTCGCAGTGAGCGGTCAACTGTCCGCGACCGATGCGGATGGTGATAGCTTAACCTTCACGCAAAGTTCTAACCCGACAAATGGTCAAGTGACGGTTAACACTGACGGTACGTGGACTTACACACCAAACAGTGACTTTAATGGTAGCGACAAATTTGATGTTATCGTCAGTGACGGCAACGGCGGTACTGACACCATCACTGTTAATGTAACCGTGAATCCTATCAATGATGCACCAGTATTGGTTGACAGTAACAATAATCCACTAGGCAGTGACATTACTGTCACGACAGATGAAGAAGTCGCCGTGAGCGGTCAACTGTCCGCGACCGATGTTGATGGTGATAGCTTAACCTTCACTTCATCGACCAACCCAACCAATGGCACCGTCGTCGTGAATACTGACGGCACGTGGACTTACACACCAAACAGCGACTTTAATGGTAGCGACAAATTTGATGTTATCGTCAGTGACGGCAAGGGTGGCACCGATACCATCACTGTAAATGTGACCGTGAATCCAATCAATGATGCACCAGTACTGGTTGATGATAACAATGATCCATTAGGCACAGACATTGCCGTCACGACAGATGAAGAAGTGGCAGTGAGCGGCAAACTGTCAGCAACAGATGTTGATGGTGATAGCTTAACCTTCGCTTCATCGACGAATCCAACCAATGGCACAGTGACGGTTAACACTGATGGCACGTGGACTTACACACCTAAGACTAATTTCCACGGTGAAGATAGCTTTAAGGTTGAAGTCAGTGACGGCAACGGCGGTACAGATACTATTACTGTTAATGTGACCGTGAAGCCAATCAATGATGCGCCAGTATTGGTTGATGACAACAATAATCCACTGGGTAGTGACATTACTGTCACGACTGATGAAGAAGTCGCCGTGAGCGGTCAACTGTCTGCGACAGATGTTGATGG
>NZ_PYNY01000053.1:0-3068 GCF_003026135.1 Photobacterium sp. GB-36
ATATCAATAGAAGGGTTGATACTTGATATCGGGTTTTCTGATAAAAATTGTTCAAACACAGCAATATCGGCTTGGTGAGGTGTTGTTGCTTTTGAGCATCCATTTAAGACTAAAAAAGAGAAAACTAATAGTGGGGTAGTAATAGTTACTTTCATGCATTTAAGACCTTAACGTACTGAGAAGCTAATTGATTTTAATGCATAATTGTACATCTAATCTCTGCTGGGCAATAATTTGCTCAAGGTGATTAAGAAGCGCTTCTTAAATATCTAAGAAGCGCCCTAAGATCAATTAAATTGATGGGTGAAAATTTATTGTATATCTAAACGTGAGTAAAACATTGTTGCGTGAGCACCATCGATATAAATCACTTTTTTTACCGAATCTGCTTTTTCTTGAGCCTTTTTATTAGCAGCAATTAAGGCGTCTTTTTCTTTAGGTGCAATAACTTCATGCAAACCAAAAGAACGTCCGTTTTGTAAATCAAGAGCTTTAGCGACAATATATTTTTGTGTATTATTTAATGAGTTATTATCTAGGCTATTTAATTGGTATAAATTCCATGCTGCATTTGAGCCTAATTTTATACCCTGCTCTATGTAATTAAGGTAGCTTTCTCCACCTTCACGACCACTTTGTACCTCATTACCTATAAGCCCCTCAATAGCCGGTACAAAGTTATTAAACCGCGCATAATTAAGAAGATTCACAGCCATAGCTTCCATGTTTTTATTTGGCTTATCTTCATTGATAATTTTATTCGCATACTCTACGAGCGGGTAGTAATAATGCTTTTCAGCAGATTGAATAACCGCATCAATATACTCCTTGTGGGTTAGGTCAGGTTTCAATGTAGTGCTGTAATATACGGCACGAACGTCGCCTGTTTTGGCTTTTTCAGCAAAGAGTTTTTGTGCTTTCTCCACCCATTTTTCACTGCAATCATTCGGGAAGTACATTTGGCATTGATGGTTATCAGGTGCAAAAAATAATGCCGCATATGGATTACCTAACTCTGCCGATTGTATAAGCATCTTACGAGCGATAGGTGTGCTTTTAATACTTCCCGAGTATGAGATTAAAGCCGTCCAATAAAGTGCATCGGGGTCATTTTTATCAACAAGCGGTTTCAGTGCTTTTTCTGCTTTTCCCCAGAGATTACGCTGAATATTGAGTACCCCTTCAAAAAGTGGATCACCAGGCATATAGATACTTGCTACATCAATAGATGAACTGATGCTTGAGATCGGATTTTCTGATAAGAATTGTTCAAATACAGCAATATCGGCTTGTTGAGGTGTTGTTGCTTTTGAGCAACCGGTTAAGGCTAAAAAAGAGAAAACTAATAATAGTGTACTAATAGTTACTTTCATGCATTTAGACCTTAACTTAGCGGACTGAGAAGCTGATTGATTTTAATGCACAATAGTACACCTAACAATTACTGGGCAATAATTTGCTTTAATCATTGATTAAAAAAGCGCTTCCTGTTCATTTAGTAAGCGCTCAAAAATTAAAAAATAATTAACCTTCAGGTACGTGAGCACCATCAATATAAATCACTCTTTTTACCGAATCTGCTTTTTCTTGTGCCTTTTTATTCGCAGCAATTAAGGCTGCTTTTCCTTTTGGTGGGATAGAAAAACTAATGCCGTAGTCGTAACCATTAAATAACTCACTCGCCTTGGCTATGAAGTATTTTTGTTGGCTTGATAAGGATTTATCATTAATGCTATTTAATAGATAAACTCGCCATGCATGGTTTGAGCCAATGTTTATTCCTTGTTCTGTAAGACTTTTGTACTGTTCACCTTGAGTACGTTTTTTTTCACCCTCATACCCCATCAAAGCGTCAATAGCCGGTATAAAGTTATTAAATTGCGCATAATTAAGAAGATTCACAGCCATAGCTTCCATGTTTTTATTTGGCTTATCTTCATTGATAATTTTATTCGCATACTCTACGAGCGGGTAGTAATAATGCTTTTCTGCAGATTGAATAACCGCATCAATATATTCCTCGTGGGTTAAATCTGGTTTCAATATTGTGCTGTAATATACGGCACGAACGTTGCCTGTTTTTGCTTGTTCTGCAAAGAGTTTTTGTGCTTTCTCTACCCATTTTTCACTGCATTCACTGGAATAGTACATTTGACAAATATCGTTTTTAGGCGAAAAAAACAATGCTGCATAAGGGTTACCTTGTTCCGCTGATTCCATATATAGCTTTTTAGCTATAGGGTTGTTTTTAATACCCGTTCCCCATGTAATTGATGCTAACCAAAATTTTGCGTCAGGATTTTGGTTCTTTGCCATCGGCTCAAGTTGTTTCTTTGCCTCAGCCCAAAGATTACGTTGGATGTACAAAACACTTTCAAAAAGTGGGTCATCTTGCTGGTATATACTTGCGATATCAACGGTTGGACTTACTGATGATATAGGATTTTCTGATAAAAATTGTTCAAATACAGCAATATCGGCTTGTTGAGGTGTTGTTGCTTTTGAGCATCCATTTAAGACTAAAAAAGAGAAAACTAATAATAGGGTAGTAATAGTTACTTTCATGCATTTAAGGCCTTAACTTAACGGACTGAGAAGCTAATTGATTTTAATGGCGTATAGTACACCTAAAAACAATTAGGCAATAATTTGCTTGAGGTGATTAAAGGCTAATAAAGAACTTGATAATGAGCACCATCTATAAAGATTACTTTTTTTACCTTATCTGCCTTTTCTTGAGCTTTTTTATTAGCAGAAATTAAGGCATCTTTTTCTTTAGGGGGAGTAACAAAGCTTATGCCGAACCCATCACCATTAAATAAATAATTTGCTTTAGCTACAATATATTTTTGTGTTTCAGTTAGGTGGTCATTATGACGGCTGAGTATGCTATAGCCACCCCAGGCATCATTTGAACCCATTGCAACGCCCTGCTGCATAAGTTCCTTGTAAAAATGACCTTTCATTCGCTTATGTTTACCTTCGTGATTCATTAAAGCGTCTATAGCAGGAACAAAGTTATAAAAGCGTGCATAATTAAGAAGGTCACTAGCGAGTTCCTTCATTTC
>NZ_PYNY01000054.1:0-2989 GCF_003026135.1 Photobacterium sp. GB-36
TCTTGATTGGAATCTTCTGCTTTTCTTAAATTATTAGAGTATTCAACAAGCGGGTAGTAGTAGTGACTTTTCGCTGCGTTGATAATGGCACTAATATATTGCTCGTGGGTTAAATCTGGTTTCAATACTGTACTGTAATATACGGCACGAACATCGCCTGTTTTTGCTTTTTCTACAAAAAGTTTTTGTGCTTTATCTACCCATTCCTCACTGCATTCACTGGAATAGTACATTTGACAAATATCGTTTTTAGGCGAAAAAAACAATGCTGCATAAGGGTTGCCTTGTTCAGCTGATTCCATATATAGCTTTTTAGCCATAGGGTTGTTTTTAATACCCGTTCCCCATGTAATTGATGCTAACCAAAATTTTGCGTCAGGATTTTGGTTTTTTACCATCGGTTCAAGTTGTGTCTTTGCCTCAGCCCAAAGATTACGTTGGATGTATAAAACACTTTCAAAAAGTGGATCCCCTTGTTGGTATATACTTGCGATATCAACGGTTGGACTTACTGACGATATAGGATTTTCTGATAAAAATTGTTCAAACACAGCAATATCGGCCTGTTGTGGCTCTGTTGCTTTTGAGCAACCGGTTAAGGCTAAAAAAGAGAAAACTAATAGTAGGGTAGTAATAGTTACTTTCATGCATTTAGACCTTAACTTAGCGGACTGAGAAGCTGATTGATTTTAATGCACAATAGTACACCTAAAAATTACTAGGCAATAATTTGCGCGAGGTGTAGATAGTGAAAGGAAATGTAGAGTAGGTTAAATTAAGAAAACCTACCAAGAATTTGATTTTCAATAGTTAAAAATCCCCCCTCATAATAAAGGGGGGAATAGGGTATTAATCGGAAATCATTTTATTCACTTTGTTAAAAAATCCGCTTAGGCTTTCGTCGTTATACAACTTTTCGTATGGTTCAATACTATAACTTCGCATTTCCATATCCCATCCTTGATTATTATTTAATTTTATCGCCTTATCATATTCTTTTTTTAATTTAGTAGGTATTTTTGAATGTGGATGTCTTAAATATTTTAAGAAATTAATATAATCCTCATTGTTTTCAGCATAGAATAAAATAAAAGCTAACGAGTTATACCCTAATAAATCTCCATTTTTAGCTAAATTACCGAGCATTGTATTTAACTCTTTATTTGATGGACAGATATCCGATAATGATTTCTCTTTTGATTTAAAACAAACCCCAATAAACCCAGTTGATAAATATTTATTTTCTGCATTAATTAGAATGTCTTTAGCTAATTTTTTATAATACTCATATTCTTTATTCTGTTTATCATTTTTATTTTCAACAAAAAATAAACCTTTCTGTAGTTCATTAGCACATTCAAAAAAACGCTCTTCTGCACATTGCTTAAGAAGTTTCTCAGCTTTTGGTGTGAACCATGTTCTCTCTTTATTTACTCGCTCTTCAAATGACATATAACGATACTGCTCATAATCTTCGTTATATAACACAGATGGATTCCCATCTTTCCATTTACGATAAGTGGATCTTAATAATTTTTTATAACCTGAATTATCACATGATTCTTTATATCTATTAAGTTGACAGGTTCTTTTCTCTCCGTAAGTTTCCATGGCGTAAGGATATCCCTCATCTGTTAAAGCTTTTAGCATATCTAAAGACTGTTTTAGATCATAACGTGCCATTGAAACCGCATAAATATATCTTGCCTCTATATTATTTTTATCGCTAATATAAGGGGCAGTTAACTCTATCGCTTTTTTAAAACCAGCTCCATAAGTAAGAAAATTTTTTGCTAGATATATTTTATTTCTATCTACATTTGACAATGTCGAAGAGTAACCATCTTGCTTTATATTATCCATCGCAAAAACGGGATTTAACTTGATAATACATAAAATCAGTCCATAAAATATCTTTTTCATTATCTATTTACCTATAGTTCTAGACCCTGGCTTTAAGGAGGCTAACCAGTCACTATTCGGAATCTAACTTATTTACTTTGTTAAAAAATCCGCTTAGGCTTTCGTCGTTATACAACTTTTCGTATGGTTCAATGCTATAACTTCGCATTTCCATATCCCATCCTTGATTATTGTTTAATTTTATCGCCTTATCGTATTCTTTTTTTAATTTAGGGCCTAACTTTGAATCTGGATACCTTAGATATTTAGAAAATCTAAGATAATTTTTTGTATTGTCATTATGAAATAATTCATAAGCAAGAACTTGATACCCTTTTAAATCACCTTCTTTAGCTAAATTAGTTAACATTAATCCTAATTCTTTTTTAGATGGACAAATATTAGATTCTGATTCTGGTTCATTACAATATCCAAGATAGTCAATTCTTAAATATTTATTTTCTGCATTAATTAAAATATCTTTAGCTAGTTTTTTATAATAATCGTATTCTTTTCTCTGTTTATCAGTTTTATTTTCAACAGAAAATAAACCTTTTTGAAGAACATCAGCACAATAAAAAAAACGCTCTTCTGCACATTGTTTTAGAAGTTTCTCAGCTTTTGGTGTGAACCATGTTCTCTCTTTATTTACTCTCTCTTCAAATGACATATAACGATACTGCTCATAATCTTCATTGAATAATTCAGATGAATTTCCTTTTCTCCATTTATAATACATTGTTCTTAATAATTTTTTATATCCTGAATTATCACACAATTTTTTGTATCTATTAAGTTGACAGGTTCTCTTCTCTCCATAGGTATCCATGGCATAAGGATATCCTTCATCAGTTAAGGCTTTTAACATCTCTAAAGATGTTTTTAGATCATAACGTGCCATTGAAACTGCATAAATATATCTTGCCTCTATATTATTTTTATCGCTAATATAAGGAGCAGTGTAGTGGTACATTAAATTTGGCCACCTACTCAGAGGTGATATCATCACCTCTTAACATGGATAGGTGACATCATGACAAAACGAACAAGACGATTATTTAGTGCTGAATTTAAATTAGAGGCAGCA
>NZ_PYNY01000055.1:0-2689 GCF_003026135.1 Photobacterium sp. GB-36
TAGTTTTCTCTTTTTTAGTCTTAAATGGATGCTCAAAAGCAACAACACCTCAACAAGCCGATATTGCTGTGTTTGAACAATTTTTATCAGAAAACCCGATATCAAGTATCAACCCTTCTATTGATATTGCGAGTATCTACCAGCCTGGTGATCCACTTTTTAAGGCCGTATTGGGGATACAGCGAAAGCGCTTAGATATTGCAGAAAAAGAATTAACGCCACTAGTGAAGAATAAACAACCGGATGCTATGTTTTGGCTGGCAAAAGTAATTTATCGTTCAGGGATTAATGATAAAGCGAAAGCATACGATCTATTAAGAGTTTCGGCTGAAAGTTATCCTTATTCAGCAATGGCACTGTCTAGCAATGATGAGCAATGTCAAATGTATTTTCCCAGTAAATGCAGTGACAAATGGACGAAAAAAGCACGAAACCTGTTTGCAGAACAAGCAAAAACAGGCGACGTTCGTGCCGTATATTACAGTACAATATTGAAACCAGATTTAACCCACGAGCAATATATTAGTGCCATTATCAATGCAGCGAAAAATCATTATTATTATCCGCTTGTCGAATACTCTAATAATTTAAGAAAAGCAGAAGATTCTAATCAAGAAATGAAGAAAATCACTATTAAGCTTCTTAACTATGCAGGTTTTAATAACTTTGTCCCTGCTATTGAATCCTTAATGAAAATTGAGGGTAAACATAAAAGAATGAATGGTTCTTTATATAAAGAATTAATGAAGCAAGGCATTTCTTTGGGTTCAAACTATGCTTGGCAAGGATATAGAATCTTAAGTATTGAAGATGACTCTTTATCTGAGAAAAAGAAATATATTGCAGCAAAAGCAACTAAGCTTTTTAATGGTGATGACTTTGCAATAAGCTTTACTCATCCTCCTAAAGAAAAAGAAGCTTTAATTGTAGCGAATAATAAAGCTCAAGAGAAAGCTGATTCAGTAAAAAAAGTGATTTACATTGATGGCGCTCACCCGCGTGCACTCTAATATTTAATTGAGCAGCGCTTCTTAATCACCTCGAGCAAATTATTGCCCAACAGAAAATTAGTGTAATATTTCTTTTGTTTAAATCCAACCGTGAGCAATATTTTACATTATGAAGTCTCTTATCTTCCCTTTGATAATTGTTGCCATCAGCTTCTCTTCATGGAACTGTGCAAGTACCACGCAAGATGGTTACTCTTCTGATCTGTCAAATGCAGATAGAAATAAAATATATCTTGCGAAAAATTTTATGGTGTACGATTTTGATTTTAAAAAAGCGATAGAGCTAACTACACCTTATATTAATAATAAAGATAATATAGAGGCAAGATATATTTATGCAGTTTCAATAGCACGTTATGATCTAAAAAAGTCTTTAGAGATGCTAAAAGCTTTAACAGATGAGGGGTATCCTTATGCCATGGATACCTATGGGGAGAAAAGAACCTGTCAACTTAATAGATATAAAGAATTATGTGACAATTCTGGTTATAAAAAATTATTAATATCCACTTATCGTAAATGGAAAAATGGGAATCCATCTGTATTATATAACGAAGATTATGAGCAGTATCGTTATATGTCATTTGAAGAGCGAGTAAATAAAGAAGGAACATGGTTCACTCCAAAAGCAGATAACCTTCTTAGGCAATGTGCAGCAGAGCGTTTTTTTTATTGTGCTGACGAGCTACAAAAAGCTCTATTTTTTATTGAAAACAAAACTGATAAACAGAATAAAGAATACGAGTATTATAAAAAATTAGCTAAAGATATTTTAATTAATGCAGAAAATAAAAATTTAATAATTAGCTTTATTGGGAACTGTGATAAGCCAAATTCAGAATTTAGAAATTGTCCTTCTAAAAAAGAATTTGGTTTAATGTTAAATAATTTAGCTAAAAAAGGTGATTTGAACGGGTATGAAGAAGTAGCATCATATTTATTTAACAATGACAATGCGAAAAATTACATCCCATTTTCTGATTATCTAAAACATCCAGATTCAAAATTAGATCCTAAATTAAAAACAGAATACGATAAGGCTATAAAATTAAACAATAATCAAGGATGGGATTTTGAAATGATAAGTTATAGTATCAAGCCTTTTGAGAAATTGTATAACGACAAAAACCTTAGCGGATTTTTTAACAAAGTGAATAAAATGATTTCTCATTAACACCCTATTCCCCCCTTTATTCTGAGGGGGGATTTTAACTATTTAAAATCAGATTATTAATAGGTTTTCTTAATTTAACCTACTCTACATTTCACCTCACTATCTACACCTCGAGCAAATTATTGCCTAGTAATTTTTAGGTGTACAATTATGCATTAAAATCAATTAGCTTCTCAGTACACTAAGTTAAGGCCTTAAATGCATGAAAGTAATAATTACTACCCTACTTTTAACTCTCTCTTCGATAGCCTTAACCGGTTGCTCAAAAGCAACAACACCTCAACAAGCCGATATTGCTGTATTTGAACAATTTTTATCAGAAAATCCTATATCATCAGTAAGTCCAACCGTTGATCTCGCAAGTATATACCAACAAGGTGACCCACTTTTTGAAAGTGTTTTGTACATCCAACGTAATCTTTGGGCTGAGGCAAAGAAACAACTTGAGCCGATGGCAAAGAACCAAAATCCTGACGCAAAATTTTGGTTAGCATCAATTACATGG
>NZ_PYNY01000056.1:0-2258 GCF_003026135.1 Photobacterium sp. GB-36
TAATACCATATGCTTTAGTGACTCTGACTGGATAAAATGATGGCATAGCATAAGCCACAGTCCAATTCGGAACTTCATCAGGTACGCGTTCTCTATTTATCATGCTACAACCAGCCAGTAATAGGCAGAATACTCCTGTTGATATGATCTTTTTCATTTACTGTCCTTGTGTAATGAACGCTGAATCTAGCTCTTTCATTGAGCGCCTTACAGAAAATAGTGAGGTGATAAGTCAATATTAATGAAGCTGATCTACAATATAGTTTTTTGATGTATATATCTTATTTACCTTGTCCCAAGGGATAGGCGTTAAGGTTGCGTTAGCATTTTCAGCTCTAATATTTAACTCGTCTTCATAATCATGCTTGTAGGCAGTTGATGAATTTCCGTTATAGTCCGTTTCGGGTGTGCTCGTTGGTGACAGCTCAGTAACGTACGTATACTTGCCACACCCTTCAAGCCACACTTTCACTTGTCCATTTGGCAGGAAACCAAAATCAAATTGACTTTGATAGCAAGTACGTTTTATTCCGTCAGATTCCACATGATGCTGTTGTGTATACATCAGCGCTTTCATTTTTGGAGTGACATCTAATTCAGTAATGTAGAACTTGGCGTCAAAAAGGGATGTCCAGTAAAGCACGACTTTATCGGGTAGATGATTTGTATATTGTACTTGAGAGTAACTAGCTGTTGTAAAAAGATGAAGTGGTAATCCATAACCATCATAGTTGGGTAAATACTCTTTCACACGCATTAATGCACTTACAGTCATAAATTGACTATGAGTATGCAATATAGAAGTCCAATCTTCTTGCGAGTTTATACCATATGCTTTAGTGACTCTGACAGGGTAAAGTGATGGCATTGTATAACCAACTCTCCAATTTGGAACTTCATCAGGTACGCGTTCTCTATTTATCATGCTACAACCAGCAAGTAATAGGCAGAATACTCCTGTTGATATGATCTTTTTCATTTACTGTCCTTGTGTAATGAATGCTGAATCTAGCTCTTTCATTGAGCGCCTCACAGATTTCTGTGAGGCGATAGGCCAATATTAATGAAGCTGGTCAACAGTAAAATGTTTAGATGTATAAACCTTATTTACCTTGTCCCAAGGGATAGGGGTTAAGGTTGCGTTAGCCTTTTTAGCTCTTTTTTTTACATATTCTGTTGCTTGGAAATATTGTTTCGATGTGATTGAATTATAGTCAGTATCAGGCATGCTAGTTGGCGACAACTCAGTAACGTACGTATACTTGCCACATCCCTCTAGCCACACTTTCACTTGTCCATTTGGTAGGAAACCAAAATCAAATGTCGTTTGGTAGCAGGTTCGGTTTATTCCATCAGCCTCAACATGGTTTTGTTGTTTATACATCAGTGCTTTCATTTTTTGGGTAACATCTAATTCAGTAATATAGAACTTCGCGTTAAAAAGGGATGTCCAGTAAAGCACGACTTTATCGGGTAAATGATTGGTAGGTCGAATTTGTCTATACCCGCCCATCGTAGTAAAGTAGAGTGGTAATCCATAGCCATTATAATCAGGTAAAAAGCCCTTAATACGGTTGAAGTCACTAACCGTCATAAATTGGCTGTGGGTGTGTAAAATAGAGGTCCAATCTTCTTGCGTGTTAATACCATATGCTTTAGTGACTCTGACAGGGTAAAATGATGGCATAGCATAAGCCACAGTCCAATCAGGAACTTCATCAGGTACGCGTTCTCTATTTATCATGCTACAACCAGCCAGTAATAGGCAGAGTACTCCGGTTGATATGATCTTTTTCATTTACTGTCCTTGTGTAATGAATGCTGAATCTAGCTCTTTCATTGAGCGCCTCACAGGTTTTTGTGAGGCGGTAAACAATATTAATGAAGCTGATCTACAATATATTTTTTTGATGTATATATCTTATTTACCTTGTCCCAAGGGATAGGTCTCAAGGTTGCGTTAGCCTTTTTAGCTCTAATATTTAACTCGTCTTCATAATCATGCTTGTAGGCAGTTGATGAATTTCCGTTATAGTCCGTTTCGGGTGTGCTCGTTGGTGACAGCTCAGTAACGTACGTATACTTGCCACACCCTTCTAGCCACACTTTCACTTGTCCATTTGGTAAGAAGCCAAAATCAAATGTCGTTTGGTAACAAGTTTTACGCCTTCCATCTTCTGGTCTAGTGTAACTTTGCTTTTTATAAGCCAGCGCCTTCATTTTTGGGGTGATATTTAATTCAGTAATATAGAACTTCG
>NZ_PYNY01000057.1:0-2199 GCF_003026135.1 Photobacterium sp. GB-36
CACTGATTCTATAGCAACCACACCAAACACGGCTTCTGCCTAACGCATAATAAGCACGCCCATCTCGGCGTGCTTTTTTGTGGAGGTCATATCTTATAATCAGGCCAATTATTGCCCAGTCTATTTAACGTGTATTCTCACTCTGGGAATCGTTAACGCCGAAGATAGATTGAAAATAACCATGAAAAACACCCCGTATAACTCTCAGCACATTCCGCCGCAAGCGCCAGCGAATCATAAAGGCTTTTGGTCAAACATGGCCAGAAAAGGTGTACATTTTCCTTTTACTCGTAACAATTATCATGTGCCAATTAAAGAGCTGGTATCACGAAAGTCCTCTGAGCTTAAAATATTTAGTCCGACAGAGCAAAGATACAATGAGCGTCAAATTGATGATATGACCTTTCCCTGGTGGGGGATGATTTATTTTCACTTTGCCTCTATTGCAAAAGTCTTAACATTATATCTGATGCCCTTGGCTTTATTAGTTTGTTTTATGGCAAACATTCTCACTAAAGCTCCACAAAGTGAAGTTAATGCAGCATATATCGGTATAACCTGTATTGAGGTATTGTGTTTTTTACTTTGGAAATCTTTCTCTTTCTTTGGTAGCAAACTGCCGCGAAAACCGTTATTTAGATTAAGTCGAGAAACGGGGATGGTCACGTTATTTGGTCAGGGTGATAAGGTGCGATTTAGTCATCCTTTTATTGAGTTTGATTGCTACCTAACTACATCGCCAACCCCACAAGGAGCTATTAATTACAATCTGTTTCTAGTTCATCGATATAACGGTTACAGATGTGGTGTGCCCATTAGTCGTTTTATTTATGGCTCAAGAGATCTTGATGAATACCAACGCTTATGGAACATGATCCAAGCGTATATGGATGTGAGCCAGCCTTTGCCCGACATTCCAATGAATGAGCCTTTTCGCCATAAAGACAGTACAACCGTTGCTTATGACAAGGCACATAATCGAAAGCCTGACTTTTGGTTCAGTATGGATGATGAAGAGTTTATACAAGCGGCAACGAAAATTATTGAAAAACAAATTTCAGAGCCACCATTAGGAAAAGCGATACCGATCCCTACTACAAACTCTAAAGCAACCACACCAAACACGGCTTCTGCCTAACGCATAATAAGCACGCCCATCTCGGCGTGCTTTTTTATGGAGGTAATATCTCATAATCAGGCCAATTATTGCCCAGTCTATTAAGCGTGTATTCTTACTCTGGAAATCGTTAACGCCGAAGAAAGATTGAAAATAACCATGAAAAATACCCCGTACAACTCACAGCACATTCCAGCGCAAGCGCCGGGGAATCAGCAAGGCTTTTGGTCTCAAATGGCCAGAAAAGGTGTGCACTTCCCATTTACTTGCAATAATCATCATGTGTCAAGTAAAGTGTTGCGATCGCGTAAACCCTCTGAGCTTAGAACGTTAGACCCATCTGAAGGCGGCTACAACGAACGTCAAATTAGAGACATCACTTTCCCATGGTGGGGCTTGGTCTATTTTTATGCCGTGACTTTTGCGAAAGTTATTGCCATCTATTTTATGCCGCTGTTTTTTTTGGTTGCAGGTGTCATGAACCTTTCGAGTAAGGCTATTCAAAGTGACTTTAACCAGATTTATCTTGGGTTAATCTGTATATCTGTGGTGTGTCTACTCATTTGGTGGTCTTTCTCTTTTTTTAATGGAAAGTTACCCATTAAAACCTTATTTTCATTAAGCCGAGAAACAGGCATGGTCACACTACATGGCTTCGGTAATAAGGTGCGATTTAGTCACCCTTTTGTTGAGTTTGATTGCTACCTGACAACATCGCCAACCCCACAAGGTTTTATTAATTATCAACTGTTTCTTGTTCATCGTTATAATGGTTATAAACATGGGGTTCCCATTGGTCGTTTTATTAATGGTTCAAGAGATCTTGATGAATACCAACGCTTATGGAACATGATCCAAGCGTATATGGATGTAAGCCAGCCTTTACCCGACATTCCAATGAATGAGCCTTTTCGCCATAAAGACAGTGCAACCGTTGCTTATGATAAGGCGCATCATCGAAAGCCAGATTTTTGGTTCAGTATGGATGATGAAGCGTTTGAACAAGCAGTGACGAAAATTGTTGAGAAGCAAAATTCAGAGCCACCATTGGGTGAAGTTATACCGATCCCTACCACTGATTC
>NZ_PYNY01000058.1:0-1866 GCF_003026135.1 Photobacterium sp. GB-36
CTGCCTCTAATTTAAATTCAGCACTAAATAATCGTCTTGTTCGTTTTGTCATGATGTCACCTATCCATGTTAAGAGGTGATGATATCACCTCTGAGTAGGTGGCCAAATTTAATGTACCACTACATATAAAATTATTGATTGAAATATTTTTCTTGACCTAATTTCATAAGGTTATATCATAAACCTCAAGCGGAAATCCGTGAAGTTTCAGGTAAAAGGTTGTTGATAATTACAATTAAAAACGCATATATAAAAACATTAAAAACGCATATATAAAAACATTAAAAACGCATATATAAAAACATTAAAAACGCATATATAAAAACACTAAAACGCATATATAAAAACACTAAAAACGCATATATAAAAATACTAAAAACGCATATATAAAAATACAACGCCTCTAATACCTGATATTTATTATCTTATTGTAAGGTATTAATTATGAGTTTTCGTTTTAGTTTGTCAGGTATTTTTAAAGTTTGGTTCTTTAAAGCTTGTTCATTTAATCTTGAGTTAGACCTTAAAAAGTCAGCTACTAAAACAGATAAGTAATAGAAGAGCCCATAACTAAGTTATGGGCTTTTTTATTATAACTATACCCTAACGAAACCACTCTCTATTGCCTCTCAACCCTTACCGCTTCATTTGTGAAACCATCTATACTAAACTGATTTTAGAAACCAACTTAAATTAAACCAGTTTAGGGAAAACCATGCTGATCCGTGCTTACCTTCGCGCCTCAACCACCGAGCAAGATGCCCAACGGGCAAAAGAAGAACTGAAAGCCTTTGGCGCCAAATTTAATAGTCGTATTGCTGGCTACTACATCGAAAACCAATCTGGCACCAAGTTAGAACGGCCAGAACTCAACAAGCTAATAGACGATAGCGAAGCCGGTGATGTGTTGCTAATTGAAAAGATGGATCGCCTTACTCGTTTACCTTGGCTTGAATGGAAAACCTTAAAAGCCCGCATCATGGAAAAAGGGTTGGTGATAGTGGTGGTAGATCAGCCAATGACGCATGCAGTGTTCAGCGCGGGTGAGCAAAACAGCATTACCTTGGCCTTAACCGAGTTCATGTTGGATTTAGGTGCAGCCATGGCCCGTGATGATTACGAAACTCGCCATAAACGCCAAGCACAAGGCATTGCGAAAGCAAAAGCGGAAGGTAAGTACCGTGGGCGCCGTGTGAATGAGTCACTGCATCAAGATATACGTGATCAGTTAAAACTTGGGCGGAGTTATTCAGAAATACAGCAGAAGTTAGGCTGTAGCAGGGCGACAATAGCGAGGGTGGTGAAAGAGGGGTAGTTTTAGTGTGTTGGTAACAATACTTGTGTGAATTGCTTTCGGTGTGATTTGTTAAGTCTTTAACAAATAATAAATGCGGAACTTTAGCCACAAGTGATGCTGAAATGATGTAAAAACAGGGCTTAATGCCCTGTTTTTGTGTGTAATGTGATTCTGTGGTGCGCGATAGATGTTTATTGTTAAATAGAGCCTGTTTCGGGCAAATTATTGCCCCTTGTCTTTTTGTCTTATCATTTGGGAATAGTACAAGGATAAGACGATGTGGAAAGCAACCGAAGTTAGCGCAAAACCTAATGTTAAATATGCAAAGATTAAAAATACTCCTCCAGTAGAACCTCAAACAGAAGAACAAATACCAAAGCCTTTTAATACAGAAGAACCATTACCATCGCTTATTTCGGATAATTTCAATAAGGTAAAGTCTGATAAAGTTTTCGCTAAATCGTGCTCACAACCTTTTGGCAATACCGATGCGTGCCAAAAAAAAGAATCGATTAAAAATAGTTTTAATCCTTGGGGACTATTTATAAGTTCAGCAGAGGCAATGCCT
>NZ_PYNY01000059.1:0-1793 GCF_003026135.1 Photobacterium sp. GB-36
GACATACGGAACAGGGTAAGCCTGTATCATTCCCTTTGGGAAAGCCTTAGTGGCCGATAGTGATGCAGGTATAGGAGGTCGGAAAAAGCGAAAGCTACATTGTAATGATGTAGATACAGACTCATGTTTGATCACGAAAGTGAGCCCACTTCCGACTGGTCTCCCTTTGCGAGAGAGTTTGAAGAACTTTATTTAAGGAGAAAAGCAAATGATGATCTCGAAAGAGATTAGTGCATCTTCTGACGGTGCTCAATGGCAGTCAATAGACTGGAAATCCGTTGAAGCACACGTATTAAAGCTTCAAATGCGTATCGCAAAAGCAACTAGAGAAAAGAAATACGGTAAGGTGAACTCCTTACAGTGGCTCTTAACTCATTCTCGCTCAGCTAAGCTTCTTGCGGTTAAGCGTGTATCTCAAAACAAAGGCAGTAAAACGCCTGGAATAGATGGTGTCATCTGGAACACAGATGCACGCCGTATGAAAGCAGTCAATCAGCTTAGTCGCAAGACTTATAAAGCGAAACCACTCAAACGCATCTACATTCCCAAAAAGAACGGCAAGCTCAGGCCATTAGGCATTCCGTGCATGATTGATAGAGCGCAACAAGCACTCCATCTACTAGCACTAGAGCCTGTATCTGAAACACTTGCTGACCCCAATAGCTATGGATTTAGGCCAAATCGCAGCACTGCTGACGCGGTCAGTCAATGCTTCAAATGCTTGGCACTAAAGAAATCAGCCAAATGGGTACTTGAAGGGGATATCAAAGCCTGTTTCGACAAGATCGGCCATCAATGGCTTCTTGATAACATCGCTGTAGATAAGCGAATGTTGGAACAATGGCTAAAGTCTGGCTTTATGGACAAAGGTTTGTTCTATGATACTGATGAGGGTACACCACAAGGCGGAATCATATCTCCGACCTTGATGTTAATGACTCTCGCAGGGCTAGAGCAGTACATAAAATCCACTGCGCTCAAAAAGAGTGCTAGAGCTAACTTTATTGGTTATGCAGATGATTTCGTGGTCACCTGCTCTTCAAAGGAAGTGCTCGTGAACGACATCAAACCGTTGATTTCTGATTTTCTGGCAGAAAGAGGGTTAACCCTCTCCGAAGAGAAAACGAAGATCACTCATATTGATGACGGCTTTGACTTTCTGGGCTTCAATCACAGGAAGTACAAAGGGAAACTGCTCATCAAGCCGAGCAAATCCAACACGCTGTTATTTTTGAGAAACCTACGTGAACTCATCAAAAAGCACGCAACCATTCCTGTTAACGATCTTATCAAGTTGATAAATCCGAAACTCAGGGGATGGGCGAATTACTATCGCCACTGTGTTGCTAAGCAGATATTCGGGTATGTCGGCCACAATCTATTCCAAGCATTATGGCACTGGGCAGTTAGACGTCATCCAACCAAGTCCAAGGACTGGGTTGTTCATAAATACTTCCTTAACCGTAAAGGCCAATGGCAATTTCACGGTTGGCAGAAAGTCATGAACATGGATTGCCTGTTTAACCTATTCCAAATAGCAAAAGTGCCCATCGAGCGACATGTAAAAATCAAGAGTGCCGCTACGCCCTTTGATCCTCAATACCAAGAATACTTGGCAAAGAGAAAATCAAAGAAGCAATGCCGCAACTCTTGGCATGAACCTGCTCTCGCTGCTTTGTAAGTTGCTGGGTGCCAATCGGTGCCTTAGTGGAGGCTTGAGCCGTATGCAGTGAAAGTTGCACGTACGGTTCTTAGAGGGACGGCACTTGGTAACAAGTGTCGTCTACTCGACA
>NZ_PYNY01000006.1:0-209880 GCF_003026135.1 Photobacterium sp. GB-36
ATCTTTATAAGTACTTAATATTTTATAAGAGTTATCATTACGAAACTTATGGCTAAGTAATTCTTCGTCAATGGTTGTGGATAATAAGTGATATATTTTTGTTAGCGCAATGTATAGTTGCTGGTTATCAATATGCCTTAAAGATTGTTGCTCAATTTCATCTATTAAATCTATAGCAAAATTTATAGGTATATAATTTTCACCTACTTTCTTGATCAAGATTTGAAACTTACACACTAACTCTTTTTCTTCTGAGTATTCTTTTTTTAGGGGAATTTTCAATTGACAAAAAATATCTTCTATTTCAGTAAGTGTTTTAGAAGGAATGTTTATCATCAACATAACGTTTACCTGTCGTACTATGTGAAAGTGATAGCTGTATTCAATATAATTGTTTGCTTGAATACAGCTATTTTTATTTCATTAAATAAATGCTAAGAGTGGAGAAATACAAAGTAAAATACCTGTAATGATAATCAAGTTTGTTGATAATCCTTTGTACTTGTGGAGGTGAGGAACTTTATATACAAGATAAGCAGGAATTAGACACCCTACAATACCAAAGATAGGCGAACAAATTGAAGTAAAAGATAAAATCGGTAAGTTTAACGCAACGGCTCCCCATGCGATTAAAATAGTAAACAAGATCGTTAATTTACTTACTAATTGTTTGTTTATATTTTCTCGCTTATATTTTCGTTCCAGAACATTCATTGCCATACCACTGCACGCTTCTTTGAATGCGAGGAAAACACCAAAGAAAGAGGTCACAACAGCAAAAATATTAATGATGACACCTACAGCTGTTGCCCAACTACCAGGGAAAAAGTGTGCGATCATGGCTAACGCAGAGATGTTTTCTTGTTTTGCATGCATTGCTTCATCTTGGCTAATTGCAAAAGTAAACGAAAGAGCAAAGAAAAAAACAGAAACGAAGAGTACGGTAAATGCAACTTTCATTGCTCTCAAAGCCTTATAACGCGCGACTTCGATGGATTTTGCATGCGAACGATAGGAGATAACCATTGGGCTCAATGATTGGATAAATAGAATAGAGGTTAATGTAAAAGGCAGTGTAATGATGGCATTTTTGATTAATGGTTGCCAATTTCCAATTTTAGGCACATTAGCAAAGTCCCATTCAGGGATCATTAATATCCCCATTATTGCAACTAAACTAATGACTGTAACCGCCATTACACCAGATATTTTAAAAAGAATTTTTTCACTTTTTGAACCAATGAAACATAACAAGCAAATAAGCCCTAAACCATAAAATATATTATGATTTAAATGATGTTCTGTTATTCCAAAAGAGTGTAAATATGAAGCACTGTCATTAGTCACTGATAATGCATAAACTAATACCCAAATAACAAGCATAAGGAAATAGAGTGCACCAAGACATATTCCCCAGTTTTTTCCTAAATATCCAGAAATAACACCTGGGTAATCTGTACATTCTTTTGATTCAGCTAGTGTATTAATAAATAACTTTTGAAATAAATACATTGCAGGGTAACCAATCACAGATGATAGTAAAAATACCCACAGCCCCATGACGCCTACTTGTACTGGAAGAAATACAATTCCTGCGCCAATTGCCATTCCAATACTCATTACAATCCATCCAATATCTACATTATCGAATTTTATTGCTTCCTTCCATTCCTCTTTTGTCATGTTTGCTTTTTGGTGTAATGGAGTATTTATATCATTGGGTAGGGGAAAAGTATTAACTATCATTGCAATATCCTGTTATTAATTTTATGGATTATTCCCCGATATTATTAATGTTTTTTAAATTATATTTTTTGCTTATTGGTTAGGGTGTAAGTCATATCACATAAAAAACTCGGCCATATATGACAAATGTGATTAACATATTAAAAACATAAAAAATAACATTTCATATATAAAATGTTATTTTTATATTATAACTTTATATACTTTTAGAAGTGAGACTAAATTCAAAGCAACTAAAATTAATCTATGTAATAAGATCCTCTATTCATATTTCAAACAATCAATTGCACAGTGTTCGATTGTGTTGTATGGTAAATAAAAATAAAATTATGCAATGACACGAGGTGTGTATGAGTCAATTATCTTTATTAAAAAAGCAATCCTTCCTGCCGTACTTTATTACGCAGGCACTGGGTGCTTTCAATGATAATCTATTCAAAAATTTTCTATTACTCGTGATTGTATTTTCATCACTGTACAACCAAGCTGAAAGTGCCATGCTGGTGAATCTTGCCGCTGGTTTGTTTATTTTTCCTTTCTTTATTTTTTCACCGTTAGGTGGGCAGTTAGCGGATAAATATGAAAAATCACGGTTAATTCAGACGCTAAAATTGATCGAAGTAGGCGTAATGGCATTAGGTGCATGGGCGATACAAATGCAATCGATCCCTTTGCTCTTGGGTCTATTATTTTTGATGGGGGCCCAGTCTGCTTTTTTCGGACCGGTAAAGTTTGCATTGATGCCGCAACACTTAAAACAAAAAGAGTTACTTGCTGGTAATGCATTAGTTGAGATGGGGACGTTTCTTGCGATCCTTGGTGGGACCTTATGTGCTGGCTTTATTTTTCATACTGAAGACCGCGCATTTACAGCCTCTGTTTGCGTTGTTGTACTATCTCTTCTTGGCTTTGTCAGTAGTCTTTTTATTCCAAAAGCATTGCCGAATAACGCTGAATTAGCGATTAATTGGAACCCTATTAAACAGGTTGTAAAAACAATCCGTATTACTAAACAAAACCGCACCGTCTTTTTATCAATTTTAGCCATTAGTTGGTTCTGGTTTGTGGGAGCGACCTATTTAACTCAACTTCCACACTTTGCGAAAACATTTATTAGTGATGATCCTCAATATGTCACAATGCTACTGACTATTTTTTCAGTTGGCATTGCGCTAGGAGCGATTGTTTGTGAGAAGTTATCTGGCGATAAAATTGAATTAGGTATTCTCCCGCTTGGGGCTTTAGGCATGAGTGTGTTTGGCTTTGATCTGTATTTTTCAAGCCAAACTATCATCACCTCAAATTCAATGACTGTGGTTGATTTTACGCTTAACAATTATCGTTTACTGCTTGATTTAATGTTACTTAGTGCTTCAGGAAGTATCTTTGTTGTGCCGTTAAATGCGTTAATTCAGCAACGAAGCGAAAAAGAACACCGTGCTCAAGTGATTGCTGGTAATAATGTTCTTAATGCATTGTTTATGGTTGGCAGTGCGTTATTCTCAATTGTGATGTTAACAGTCGTTCATTTATCAGTTCTCGAGCTGTTTCTTTCTATCGCGTTACTTAATGTGATTGTATCTATTTACGTATTTAGTCAAGTTCAAGAATTTTTAATACGCTTTATCGTGTGGATTATTTCCCGCGTTCTCTATCGAGTGAAATCAACGGGGCTTGATAATATTCCTGAAACGGGACCTGCTGTTTTAGTGTGTAATCATGTTAGCTTTGTTGATGCAATCTTAGTGGGTGCAGCCAGTCGTCGACCTGTTCGTTTTGTCATGGATAAAAATATCGCGAATTTACCTGTGATGAAGTATTTCTTTAAATGGGCGAAAACGATCCCTATTTGTTCACCAAAAGTATCAACTGAAATTTATCAACAAGCTTTTGATCAAATTGATAAAGAGCTTTCATCTGGCGAAATTATTTGTATCTTTCCCGAGGGGAAAATTACACGTACAGGTGAAATAAATGAGTTTAAACGTGGTATTGAACATATAGTAAAACGTAATCCTGTCCCTGTTATTCCGATGGGATTAAAAGGGGTATGGGGTTCTATCTTTAGTCGTAGCGGACGATTTACGATTATGCGCGCGATAAAACGTTTTCGCTCTGAGCTTGAAGTTGTTGCTTCTACACCGATACCGGCAGAACAAATATCAGCTGAAAAATTAGAAAAAGTGGTTTATCAATTAGTGAATAATTAGTATTCGCCAAGCTGGAGTATCTCAGTTTAAGCATTTGTGAGTGAGGACTGGTATTTGAGCTAGCTGAGCGAACGAGGAAAAAACGCTTCTTATCTTCAATGACGTTAGGAGAGTTACGCGCGGTATGAACAATATCTGTGTCCGTAATCTGCCAACGAATCGGTTGTTTAAGATAGCCGTGTTGATGTAATCGTAAGAGTAAAAAGTACGTACACTGCATTTAATCTCCTTATGGAATTTTTCAAGCGTAGTCTATAACTAGAATTGTAAATATAATTTATAACTTTTTGTTATAGGTATGTTTGATGTTTTTAGGAAATAAAAAACAAGAGGGACAAAATGATGAATAAGACAAAAACTTTACTCTTCACCGCTCTCGCTTTGGGGGTATCTCACCAAGTGTTAGCACAAGATCTCACGGTTAAAATGACTGATCTACAAACAGGTAAACCTGTTGGTACGATTGAACTAAGCCAAAATAAATATGGGGTAGTATTTACACCTGAACTGGCAGATTTAACACCAGGAATGCATGGTTTCCATATTCATCAAAATGGTAGCTGTGCTTCATCAGAAAAAGACGGCAAAGTTATTTTAGGTGGTGCAGCAGGTGGGCATTACGATCCGGAGCACACGAATAAACACGGTTTTCCATGGACTGATGATAATCATAAAGGTGATCTGCCAGCACTGTTTGTGAGTGCAAATGGTTTAGCAACTAACCCTGTTTTAGCGCCACGTTTAACGTTGAAAGAACTAAAAGGTCACGCAATTATGATCCATGCGGGTAGCGATAATTACTCTGATACGCCAAAAGCATTAGGTGGCGGCGGTGCACGTGTTGCCTGTGGTGTGATCCAATAAAATAGTGAAAACCAACAGCAAGGTTGTCGCTGTTGGTTTTATTTTAATCAGATTAAGTTTTTTATAGACAGCCAGTCAATTGTAAAATATGTAAAAATGTGAAATTAATGGTGATTTTGAAATATTCCCTTCATAACCTTTAATAAAATGTGGTCTTAATCAAATTTAAAAATCTCACAATAGCGTAATTTCTCGCTCGCATTCGGTCTTTGAGTGTCTATTGCTTATATGGATATGCGAGTATCATGAAACTAAATAAAACAACCCTTGCCGTAATTGTGGCATCTAGCATCGGTATTGGCTGGCTGACGCTAGGGGGAACACAAGTCATCCTTGATAAAACATCTAGCACTGAGTTCTGCCTTTCTTGTCATTCAATGGAAACCCCATACAAAGAGTATTTAGGCTCTGTGCACTTCAGTAACGCGAAAGGCATCCGAGCTGAGTGTTCTGATTGCCATATTCCACAAGAACCAATGGAATATTTATGGACTAAGATCCGCGCGACCAAAGATGTTTATCATGAGTTTGTGACCGGTAAGATTGATACTGACGAGAAGTATGAGCAGCACCGTGCAGCCATGGCGGAAACGGTATGGGAACAGATGCGCGGTAATGATTCTGCGACTTGCCGTAGCTGTCATGATGAAGATGCAATGGAAACTTATGATCAGTCGGAAGATGCACAGAAAATGCACTTGTATGCGGCGGAAAATGATCAAACCTGTATCGATTGTCACAAAGGCGTTGCACACCTTCCACCTGAAGCCAAAATGGATTCAACCGCGCTTGATCACCTGTTAGATGAAGCGCAGACAACCCCAGCAGATGCAAAAGTGGTGTATCCAGTACAAACCATTGCGATGGGGGATTTAGGTTCTATTAACCCAGCGACACCACTGAAAAACCTTAAAGATGAAAATGGTAAGCGCCAAGTTGAGCTCTCGGGCTACCAAATGCAAGGTGCCGAGCAAGTGCTGTACATGGGCGAAGGTCAACGTGCCATTATTGCGACCTTAACCAAAGACGGTGAATCAGCATTAAAAACGGGTGAATTTAAAACCGATGATTATGGTAATCAATGGCGTCCAGTATCGCTTGTGGCGACGATTGAAGCGCCAGTGCTTAATAGCCAACAACCGCTTTGGGATTACGCAGAGCAGCTCGATAACGTGTTCTGTTCAACCTGTCACGCTAAGATCCCTGCAAACCACTTTACCGTAAACGCATGGCCTTCAATAGCGAAAGGCATGGGCGATCGCACGTCTATTTCAGCAGAAGATCTTGAAATATTAACGAAGTTCTTCCAGTACAACGCCAAAGATGTGGTAGGTCACTAAGCATGAATAAGGAAATTACCATGATGTCATTATCACGCCGCCATTTTTTAAAAGGCGCGACGGCTTCGATTGGGGCATTGACGATTGCTAAAGCGATGCCTGTTTGTGCAACGACCACCGAACCACAAGGAAAAGCGGTGTTATCGGCAGCTCACTGGGGCGCAATGCTGATTGAAGTGCAAGATGGCAAGATTGTGTCATCGAAAGGCGCATTGCCAGCAACAGTTGAAAACAGCTTACAAACCACAGCGAAAGATTATGTTCACACCAAAGCTCGTGTGAAATACCCAATGGTACGTAAAGGCTATTTAGACAATCCAACAGCGCCACAAGGTAAACGTGGCAGTGATGAGTTTGTACGTGTGAGCTGGGATCAAGCATTAGATTTGATTCACGCCCAACATATGCGAATTCGCCAAACTTATGGCCCTGAATCCGTCTTTGCTGGGGCTTACGGTTGGCGTTCAAGTGGTGTATTACATAAAGCCCAAACGCTATTGCAACGTTATATGAGTATGGCTGGCGGTTACTCAGGCCATATGGGGGATTACTCAACAGGTGCTGCACAGGTGATCATGCCGCACGTGGTGGGCTCGATTGAAGTGTATGAGCAGCAAACGACTTATCCTGTGGTGTTAGAAACCAGTGATGTGGTGGTGTTATGGGGTTTGAATCCGCTTAATACCTTAAAGATCGCGTGGAGTGCGACTGATGGTGCGGGGCTTGAGTTTTTCCACCAACTGAAAAAATCAAACAAGACCATTATTGCGATTGATCCTATGCGTTCTGAAACCATTGAGTTCTTCGGTGATCGCGCTGAGTGGATTGCACCGCACCCAAGTACTGATGTGGCTATGATGTTAGGTATCGCTTATGCATTGGTTGATAGCGGTCAGTACGATAAAGCTTTCTTAGATAAATACACCGCAGGATATGACAAGTTTGAAGATTACCTCTTAGGTAAGTCAGATGGTATTGCTAAAACACCGCAATGGGCATCTGATATTTGTGGTGTACCAGCAAAACAGTTAACGATTTTGGCCGATATCTTTAGTAAAAATCGCACTATGCTAATGGCTGGGTGGGGGATTCAGCGTCAGCAATACGGTGAACAACGTCATTGGATGTTGGTGACGTTAGCGGCAATGTTGGGGCAAATTGGTTTACCGGGTGGGGGATTTGGTTTCTCTTACCACTATTCTAATGGTGGTAACCCAACGCGTGATGCTGGTGTATTACCTGCTATATCTGCAGCCATTGATGGTGCCTCTTCTGCGGGGAACGACTGGGCAGTATCAGGGGCTATTAACAGTTTCCCTGTTGCACGTATTGTGGAAGCGTTAGAAAATCCGGGACAAACTTATCAGCATAATGGTCATGAAAAAGTGTTCCCTGAGATCAAAATGATCTGGTGGGCTGGTGGTGCCAACTTTACTCACCACCAAGATACTAACCGTTTAATTGATGCGTGGCAGAAGCCTGAATTAATTGTTATTTCAGAACCGTATTGGACGGCTGCAGCAAAACATGCCGATATTGTTTTGCCTATCACCACCTCGTTTGAGCGTAATGATTTAACCATGACGGGGGATTACAGCAATCAACATCTCGTGCCAATGAAACAAGTGGTTGAGCCACAATTTGAATCACGCAATGATTTTGATGTGTTTGCTGATATGGCTGAGCGTTTAAAAGCGGGCGGTCGCGGTGTGTATAGCGAAAATAAAACAGAGATGGAATGGCTAAATGGCTTCTACAAAGAAGCACAAGCCATTGGTCGTCAAAACCGTGTTGCAATGCCAAATTTCACGTATTTCTGGAAACAAAACCAACTGCTTGAAATGAAGTACAACGCGCAAAACGCCAAGTTTGTTCGTTATCAAGCTTTCCGTGAAAATCCCATTATGAATCCACTCGGTACGCCAAGTGGTAAAATTGAGATCTTCTCGAAAACCATTGAAGGTTATAACTATCCCGATTGTCCCCCTCATCCAACATGGCTTGCGCCAACGGAGTGGGTAGGTAATGCGAAAGATGGCGAATTACAGTTAATGACCTCTCATGCTGCGCACCGTCTTCATAGCCAATTAAATTATGCAGAACTTCGTAAAGAATACGCGATTGCTGATCGTGAACCGATCTCAATTCATCCTGAAGATGCAAAACAGCGAGGGATAAAGCAGGGAGACTTAGTGCGTGCTTACAATCACCGTGGTCAAGTACTAGTAGGCGCTTACATTACAGATGGCATTAAGCAAGGCTCAGTCTGTATTCATGAAGGGGCATGGCCTGATTTAGATCCTATAACTGGGATTTGTAAAAATGGTGGCTGCAACGTATTGACGGGAGATATTCCGACTTCACGCTTAGCCAACGGCTGTGCAGGTAACTCTTCTGTTGTGAAGATTGAAAAATACACTGGACCAGTATTGCCACTGACAGCGTTTGATGAGCCCGCGATAGCGTAATAAGCGTTTAAGGCCATAAATATATATAAGCCGTAACTATTATTTACGGCTTTTTTATTTGTTAAAGTTTTTGATGATCGGCCGATATAGTTTAGGTATTCGGTTAATAAAGATCGTTATTTGAACTTATTTGATATAGATCTTGAAATTATCGAAAAAATGTAACTAAATTTAAATTTCAACTATAATCGAAGAAAAGCACTAGGTGTATAGGGATACTGGTTATGTTTAATTTATGGAAAAAGCAACAAATTGATAAGCCTGTATTAGGTACCGCATCTATCGCTAAGCAACGCTTACTTGGTGAACTGCGTACTAATCGCATTCCGTACAATGTTCAAATGATGAAAGATGAGCTATCGAGACTACTATCTCAATGGGCTGATATAAAAGATAATAAAATTGAGATTGTGAAAACAGCTGAGTCGAAATCATTATTGAAGATAAGATGCCGTTGTTCGTAATTTGAGAAACGTTAAATATACCTCTTTTTTGCTTAAGTCTTTACTTAAGCAGAATTTTCACATTATTCGTATTAAGTATTTTTGCTTTTAGCTGTCCTATCTCTTGTACTTCTTATTTTTACAAATATCTTTACTATTTTTTGCCATTCCTAACGATTTTTACATATATTTGTTATCTTCTTCTTAAATATGCCGAATAATTGTTATTGATATATTTAGTTGTTTGTATGATTTATGTAACCGCAAGAAAACGTATGGGATAGTGTAGGTATGCAGGGATGGACGTTTTTCAAAAATAGAACAATAAGCATTAAATCAATTGTTATTTTTCTTTTTATACTAGTTGCACTTATTACTTCATCGATCGCGATTGGTTTACAATATTACCATAGTAAGCAAATGGCGCGAGATCAGGCAAAGGTTAAGTATCAAATGTTAGCCGAGTCTGTCTCTGATGCTGTAACAGATGTTAGTGATGATGCCATAGCAACGGTAAAGTACCTCTCACACTTAGGCACTATTCTTGATTCGCCATCTAAAGATGTTATTCGTCGTATTTTCACTAATGTTTTAAAAGACAACCCAAGTTTTTATAGTGCCTTTATTGGAACGGATAAAAACTATGCCTATATCATTATTAATTTAGATTCTATGTCTGAAGTAAGACGCAAAAATAATGCATTAAAGCAAGATCGCTGGCTGATTATAGAACGAAGTGCTGATTCAAATGGTATGACACAATATGATTCTTTTTATGATGCCAATTTTAATTTACGAAAAAAAATAAAACGTAAAAATGTTTTTTCACCAACATTACGCTCTTGGTATATAAATGCGACACGTGGTTCAGTTTTCCGTACTGAGCCTTATTTATTTTTACCTGAAGAGGTTACAGGCATAACTTACTCAACAGAAGTGCCTACTGATAAAGGCAAGGTTGTTGTTGGTATCGATTTTACACTGTCGCATTTTAATAAATTATTACAAGAAAATAGTGTTAGCGATGTTAGTCATAATTTCCTTTATTTACCATCAGGAGAGTTAGTAGCAAGTAGTGAGCCTTCTTTTAGACAACAGCCATTACCCAAATCTAAACCTTTAGTACTAACGCCAGAAGAGCAAAAATTAATTAAAAATACCCCTATATTGCGCGTATCAAATAAAGAAAACTGGGCACCAATAGATTTTACTATATCGGGGCGTCCTGCCGGATTGATCCCTGATTTACTTTATATGGTGGGTCAATCTACAGGACTTGAGTTTGATTTTTTTAACGGTGCGGGATCACTAGGATTACAACAGGCATATTCCAGTGGAGGGTTAGATATTCTTACGTCTGTACCTGATATTCCAAGTAATCAGGGATTAGGTATTTTTAGTAAACCTTTATTTAAATCTCCCTTTGCCATAGCGGTTTCAGATAGTAAGCATTACGAAAAGTTACAAGATCTAAATGGCAAACGCTTAGCATTATTAAGCAACTGGCCAATTATCTCAGTGATCAAAGAAAAATACCCTTTAATTGATATTGTGACGTACTCACATGTTGATCAAGCTTTAAGAGCAGTAAAAAAGGGAGAGGTTGATGCTTTCATTGATTTAGAAGCTGTACTTAGCTATGTTTCTGAACAATTTATGATTAATGATCTGACTTATCATACATTAAATATTGAAAACAGCTTTCCGTTATCATTGGTTCTGGCTCCTGAAAAAAAGCCACTTTTAGATATTATTAATCGCGCGATTGAATCATTGACGCCTCAGCAGCAACATTATTTACAGCAGAGATGGTTAAATTCTGATGTGGAAGTGAATCGCACGGGTGTCGTACCTTATGTAGAATTAATCGACTTTGCGGCTGATGAGTCTTACCAGAACCAACTGATAGAAAAGAATAGTAATGACGATGACTATTTTTATTATGTACGCGATGTAAGACGTGGTGGACATGATCAAATATTTTTTGCTTCGATGGTACCTAAAGCATCGGTTTATGCTGCCAGTGAAGAAAGAATTCGTACATCTATTTATACATCAGCACTATTATTACTAGTGTTACTTCCGCTAGCAGGATTTTGCGCAAAACCCATAGTTAAGCCAATTTTACTGCTTCGTAAAGAAAATAAAAAAGTGAAGCTGCGACATTATAGTGATGTCGCTGTGATCCCGACTCGAATCAAAGAATTTCATGATCTTTCGATGTCAATTTACACTACCGCTGAATCTCTTCAAGAGCATGAAAAACGTCAAGATGAATTTGTCGAATCGTTTATTCAGTTAATTGCTCAAGCAATCGATGATAAATCCCCTTATACCGCAGGGCACTGTAATCGCGTGCCTGAAATTGCGTTGATGTTTGCCCGTGAAGTGGAAAAATCAAACCAAGGTCAATTCGCCGATTTCCGTTTTAAAAATGCAGCAGAACGTCGAGAGTTTAAAATTGCAGCGTGGCTACATGACTGCGGTAAGATCACAACGCCTGAGCATATTGTTGATAAAGGAACGAAATTAGAAGCAAACTATAATCGTATTCATGAAATTAGAATGCGTTTTGAAGTGTTATGGCGTGATGCGGAACTTAAGTATTTACAACATATTATTGATAATCCGCATGAACAAGAAATAGCATTGGCGACATTAAAACAGACGCAAACACAGTTACAGGATGACTATAAATTTGTGGCTAACGCCAATGTTGGAGGGGAGTTTATGAGTGATGAGCATATTGCTCGTATACATGAAATCGCCAATAAAACATGGTTACGCCACTTTGATGATCACTTGGGTTTATCGCCATTAGAAGAATTGAGTGTATCAGCAAAATCGGAAACGTTACCTGTTGAAGAACATTTGTTGGTCGATAAGCGAGAACACTGTATCAAGCGTATTAATGAGCTAAATTTTGATCCAGCGTTTGGAATAAAAATGCAGGTACCTGAGCTTCAATACAACCTGGGCGAGATTTATAACCTAACGATTAAACGTGGTACGTTAACAGCAGAAGATCGCTTTAAGATCAATGAACATATGATCAGTACAATTAAGATGTTAGAAAGTCTACCGTTCCCTGATGATCTCGCGCGTGTACCGCGTTACGCCTCAACCCACCATGAAACAATGAAAGGCACAGGATACCCTCGTAAGCTATCTGCAAAAGATCTCAGTACTCCTGAACGTATTTTAGTGATATCTGATATTTTTGAAGCACTAACAGCGGCAGATCGCCCATATAAGAAGGCAAAACCGTTAAGTGTTGCGATAGATATTTTGCACAAAATGGCATTAGATGAGCATATTGATATGGATCTATTTAAATTGTTTTTATCAAGTGGCGTTTATATGCAATATGCTGAAAAGTTTTTACCTTCTAAGCAAATTGATGAAGTTGATATTGATAAGTATCTTTCTAGTTAGTCATTTTATGTAACATTTTTTTGATGGTTTTTTGATGGTTTTTTGAATATTAGCCCACATTTTTAATGTGGGCTTTGTTTTTGATATTTATTCTCATTAAACAGAGGTGTCTATTTTTTGGCTGATGTAACGCTATTTAATAACAGATAGAGTGTCATAATTTAAAAGTTAGATTTTATATTTGATACATAACGGCAACTTTAAAATAAAAAACAGTGTGGACTTAGTGTTATTAATAATCTTAATAACTTTAACTGTATGATTACTATATCAATACTGGTCATTTTTCTTATTTAACTGAAATATATCGATATATTCATTTTTATATTGTGATTTCATCCATTAAGTCAAGAGAAAAATATATCTTATATTTTTACTCTCGTCTGTGTTTATATACGCGCACCTTTAATACTTATATTGGTCGTAAGACTATAAGCATTGCTGATTTTTAACATGAATCAAAATCTAGATATTCAATGTCAAAAAACTATTCAAAACTATATTGATGACACATCAATATGGGGAAAAGGGTCAAACCGCTTTTGCCTGTCAATGACAAAGGTACAGTGGCGAATTTGGTTATTGGCGACATTTGGAAAGTTTTTCGAAGGAATGATCGTGTTTATGATGGGGCTAACTTTGCCCTTGATCACGCTGCAATTTCATTTAACAGAATTTCAAAAAGGTACCCTGAGCTCTTCAATACTGTTCGGCATATTAATTGGTGCAAGTGCGTTAGGGGGGTTATCTGATCTCTACGGACGAAAGAAAATGTTTATCATTGAGATGGCATTACTTTCTGTTTGTTTAGTCGGTATGGCATGTAGCCAATCTTACTTTACTATCTTACTGTTTAACTTTGGTATCGGATTAGCATTAGGGTGTGATTACCCGACCGCGCATTTAATGATCTCGGAAAGTATTCCGACTAAAAATCGCGGTAAGTTGGTACTTGGTGCTTTTGCTTTTCAGTCGATTGGTGTTTTGGTAGGGATCCTCACAGGCATTATCGTACTGACTTATGCTGAAGATATTAATGCATGGCGCTTAATGTACATATTGGCATTGGTTCCGTCATTGGCAATAACGGTTGCACGTTTCTTTATTCCTGAAAGTGCACACTGGCTACTGTCGAAAAAACGTGAGAAAGAGGCTGAAAAATCACTGAAACAATTATTAAATCGTGATCCTCAATCTGATATGACATTGACGGTTGTGCCATGCCCTGAAGGTGAAGAGCACCATTCATGGTTAGGCGGTTACAAGAAATTATTTAAGCAA
Source organism: Photobacterium sp. GB-36 (assembly GCF_003026135.1). Taxonomy (NCBI): domain Bacteria; kingdom Pseudomonadati; phylum Pseudomonadota; class Gammaproteobacteria; order Vibrionales; family Vibrionaceae; genus Photobacterium; species Photobacterium sp. GB-36. The sequence continues at coordinate 13,788 of NZ_PYNY01000006.1, forward strand.
AAGTACCGTGCAAAAACGATTTTGGCTTCTGCTCCTTGGTTTATCCAAGATTTAGGCACATATGGTATTGGTATTTTTACTCCTGTTATTTTAGCGTCGGTGCTTGACCCACATGTCGTTGTTACGGGAGATGTGCTTCATAGTACGATAGCAAGCATTGTATATTCAGCGAAAGGTACGGCATTGATTGACTCCTTGCTTATTATTGGGGTGATCTGCGCAATTATTTATTCTGAATCGATTGGTCGTATGAAGTTGCAAATTTATGGCTTTATTGGCTGTGCGGTCGGTTTGGCTTTAGCTGCTGTGTCGATAAAGCTAAGTAATGATTATCAAATATACCTGCTGTTTTTAGGCTTTATGTTGTTCAATTTTATGAATAATCTTGGCCCTAATGCGCAGACTTATTTAATTTCAGGCGAAGTATTTCCGGTTAAAATTCGTGCTAAAGGCGCTGGTTTTGCTGCATCGATTGCAAAGTTGGGTGCGATTTTAGCTGCGTTCTTATTCCCTATCTTAATGCATGAAATAGGGGTGTTTAATTTATTACTTTGTCTTGTTGCTACATCACTATTTGGTGCATGGGTAACATATAAATATAGATTTGAAACATCAGGAAAAAATATCGAAAATATTTAGATTGATTACTAAAACTGGATAATCATTAAAAATAGATATTGAAAAAGAGCGTAAGAATATTTATTACGCTCTTTTTTTTATTTACGAATACTGTATTTTTAGCTTTAAATATAAACAAAGTTTATGTTTTCTTTATATTTTTCTTCGTAAATATTCCCCTTTATTTCCCTTCGCCTTGTTAACCTGTGTGCCTCTATTTCGTCATAAGGTACAGTGTTTCCCCAATATGGGATGTACATGATAGTCAACGATACAAAAGTAAAAACAGTCTTTATGGGGACTGACGTGCCTATCTATTGGGGCTGTGTATGGTGATATTGGTACCAGTTCACTGTATACCTTTAAAGGTATGTTTGAAGGTGAACACTCAATAGCCATTAACCAAGCAAATGTTTTTCTTTCATTAGTCTTTTGGACCTTAGTGATAACGGTATGTATAAAATGTTTAGCGTTAGTCACACGCGCTTCGAATAAAGGTGAAGGTGGTGTTTTAACATTAACCTCTCTAGCGCATAACGTAGCGCCACCGCATTTTAAAAAAGGTTTTAGGTCTGTTGGCGGCTGGTTTCTTTTTTGGTGAAGTCTTATTACTCCGGCGATGTCAATACCGTTTTGGTGATGTATTACTTGATATGGCAATGCAAACAGTAATGTATAACGGTGAGAGTATTAAGCTCACGCCTAAAGAATATAAAATACTAATATTACTGGCAAAAAATATGGGTAAGGTTTTGACTCATAAGCAAATATTAAAAGAAGTATGGGGCGGTAATTATACTGAACATGCCCATTATGTTCGTATTCATATCGCTCAACTGCGTCATAAAATAGAAAAATCACCGGCTCAGCCTCAATATATCATCACTGAAAATGGGGTGGGGTATCGCTTGATCAATGGAGAGATAGTTGATAATTAAATGGGGTCGATTTTGCTGAATATCGTTCTTTATAAAAACTTTATATGACGTAATGTATTTATTACATAAACCTTAGATCAAACTTTATACCATGGGATAAAGCGTTGAAGATAAGGTGGATATATGTTTTTTTATATTGAAATGACAGCAGCAGTGGTCTTTTTTATAGCTATACTAACTCGTACTTGTTTTTTAAAATCAACGTGGCAGCAACTGACGACTGTTGCGCTACAAGTTATTTCTGTGTGGTGTCTGATCCATCTATTTTTAACCCATGTTTATCCTGAATTTTTGTTTGCGAAAAATGTGATTAGTGTGTGCTTTTCTATGGTATTTATCCTTTCAGGGTTAAAAGAACACTATGAATCAGATGCTTACCTAATCACCAACCCGACACCACGACGAAATAATAGGAACCAACATCATGGGTGAAATCAGTATTGGCAAACTACTTATTGTTGCTGTTATTTTCGTATTGTTATTTGGTACAAAAAAATTGAAAAACTTAGGCAGAGATTTAGGTTATGCATTAAAAGGTTTTCAAAATGCGGTTAAAGATGAGCCCGCTAAAGAGAAAACTGCTGATAAAAACGTGGTTGATGAAACGACTCGTTAGTATTTTTACGATGTAAGTGCATAGTGTCAATTGCTTGAAAAACTCAATATTATTTTGTCTCTCTGTTTAAATTTTATTAATTCGTTATGGTAACAGCAGAATTTTTGAATCGGTATTTATCATGAAACGTGGATTGATAATTGATAATAATCTTACAGTGAATAAAGCAGCGATCTTGCGTGTTGAATTTGATAGTTCATTTATTATGTTGTTTTTCGCAGATCAAACGGTCATTAATATTTGTCTAAAGCAAGATGAGTTACATTTTTCATCAGACCAAGCTTATTACCTCGTAGAAGCTGAGTTTGAGCGTGTTCAAACTGAGATTCAGGCGTATTTAAATAGTGACTTATAGAAAATAGCGATGAGTTTTTGTATGCGTTTTAAACAGCAAATTGCACTAATTCTTATGAGCTGATGTGTAATTCTTCGCGCTATCGTTTGAATGTGTAAAAGTTACGCATACGGTTTATGAGGCACTTTACAATGTAAAATGTGATCGCTATCATACGCCGCACTTACGGAGAGATGGCTGAGTGGTTGAAAGCACCGGTCTTGAAAACCGGCATACGTTTATAGCGTATCTAGGGTTCAAATCCCTATCTCTCCGCCATATTTCATTGTTTAGCTGGATAGCTTGGCAATAACGAATTAATGTGCCGACTTAGCTCAGTAGGTAGAGCAACTGACTTGTAATCAGTAGGTCACCAGTTCGACTCCGGTAGTCGGCACCATTATTTCGGTGGGGTTCCCGAGTGGCCAAAGGGAGCAGATTGTAAATCTGCCGGCACTGCCTTCGAAGGTTCGAATCCTTCCCCCACCACCATTATAATTCCTCCTTAGTTCAGTCGGTAGAACGGCGGACTGTTAATCCGTATGTCGCTGGTTCAAGTCCAGCAGGAGGAGCCAAATAAAAAAGCCCGCAATTGGTTGCGGGCTTTTTTATTTCTGCAATTTTAAACAAATCTATAAAAAATAAGATTATGCAATCACTCCAATTCCTGGGAGCAATTTTGCTGGGGGAATTGTACGGTTGGTTCTTCCTGAACAAATCCTTTCAACAACCTACTGAAGCTGTGCCATCCATAGATATGTGGCTACCATCCCTATATCAGCCTACTGAGGTTGTCCCCTCCATGGGGAATTCCGTTGTCTTCAACCGTATAAAGATAATATCAATTGCGAGTGATATTGCAGCAGAATGAAAGCAAAATTTTGAGAGCGCACAATATCTTTATCACGCTTTTATATGCAATGAGTTGTTTTTGTCTTATTTCTATTTCATTTCACATCTAAAAATATTAAATGTGATTTAAATCATGTAGTTATATTTATGTTGCAATCTGTTCTATCGGTAATTAGTTGTGTTTTTAATGATGAGTTTTAAGCATTATTGTTGGTAATGTGAGCGAAAATACCTCAAAGGTTGAGAAATTGTTTGTTTTTGTTGCTGTGTTGTTTTTGCTATTTTATTTTTATTAAATATGATTCATTCAGGAATGTGTTGTTTTAATTATAAATCTTATAGAGAGAGAGGTTGCATGCACGACTTAATAACAGTCGCTATTACTGTATTCATGGGCTTTTTCGCGATGATGAATCCCTTTGCGAATACGGCAGTATTTGTGGGAATGACAGGTGGAATGCCAGCAAAACAAACAAGAGCAATTGCCGTTAAGGCTCTGGTTACGGCTTTTTGTATTATCACAACGTTCTGTTTTTTAGGAAAAGGGATCTTTAGTGTATTTGGTATTACGCTACCTGCATTACGTTTAGCGGGGGGAGTTTTAGTCTTTCTTGTTGGTTATCACATGCTGCAAGGTAATACATCAAGTATGCATGAAACAAAGGAAGAAGAAACATCTGGTAGTGGGGCTGATATTGCGATTTCTCCATTGGCTCTACCGTTACTTGCAGGCCCTGGTACGATTGCGACAGCGATGAACTACTCTGCAGCAGGGGGGATGTTTCATATTCTTGTGACGGTTTCTGCCTTTGCTTTACTGTGTGTTATCACGTTTTTTTGCTTTATTTATGGCCCTAAACTGATAGAAAAAATTGGTCAAAGTGGGATCAGTATTATTACGCGCTTAATGGGATTAATTTTAGCCGTGATTGGTATGCAGATGGGGATCCAAGGGGTTCACGATGCAATCGTGTTATTCTCTAGCGCTAAGTAAGATTCAGTTATATTTATAAACGAATGTGATGATTTATTAGACTAAGCCCATACATCGATTTTATATGTATGGGCTTAGTTTTATTAGACGAGGTATTGACCTTCCCTTTACTGGAACCTTTATGCTTATGACTCTTATTATTTTATGAATAGACAATGTATGAGCTGTTGTAACAAAGCCCCTAAAGGTGGCGCTTCTTTAGGTTTATTACTGAAATTTATTGGCGTTATTTTTTTATTGTTACTGGTGGTTGCGTGTTTCAGTCACTAGCATGATAGAACCGTTTATTTATTGTGTCTGTTGTTATGGGCGTGAGCATAAATAGAGCCCCCTTCTTTAAGTAGGTCTACGATTTCTGGCGTGATCTCTCGTGATATCGCCGGACATCCCCAACTGCGGCCTAGCATCCCAATAGCATGAATAACATTTGGCTCAGCGTAGCTTGCACCGTGTAATACAATTGCACGTTTTCGCGCATTTGAATTACTAGGGCTCATGCCATCTAATCGTAAAGAAATACCGTATTTACCATAATAAGCTTCACCAACACGGTAAGTACCTAAGCTGGTTTGCCTACTGTTCACCGTGTTGGAAAATTGGGTAGCATACAGTTTGCCGCTGTTTATACCGTGAGTGACAAAAGTTCGATGGAGTAGGGCTCTTTTCTCGATATCTATGATTAAAAATCTTTTAGAGTCAGAAGGTTGAGAGTAATCAATAATCGACATTATAGGTTTGTTGGCAACCCGTAAATGCTCACGATAAGCATTGAGAAATATATCAAACTCAACGTAATTTTGGAGCTGAGCATGGTCGTAAACCTTCCAAGCGTGTGTTGCTCTCATTGCGTTAGCGTAAGGACTACTAAAAAGTAAAGATGCGATAATGAGATATTTGAGTTTTAGACGGAAAAAAAGTGAAAACATCATAACCCCCTCCCATATTGAACGTGCTTATTAGATCGGTGATGGTATATAGAAGAGATGTATGAATATTCTGTGCCAATTATCTAAAAGACAATACATTGTTTACACGACTCAGCGTGGGCTTGGTTGCAGTATGTGATGGTCGAAAAGAAGAGATATCTCAGAAGTGAATAAAGAAAACTCGTGCTAAAACGAGCTTTCTAAATGGCATTTTGCAAACAATAAAGCGAATTATGATCGCGCATGAGCGTAAATTGAACCGCCTTCCTTTAACAAGTTGACGACTTTTTTGGTTAACTTCATTGGAATGGCTGGACACCCCCAGCTACGTCCAAGCATACCTAATTTTTTAATGGTACTTGGCTCTGCGTATTTTGCCCCATGCAGCACAATCGCACGTTTTCTTGCATTAGAATTTGATGGACTCATCCCATCAAGACGTAAAGAAAGTCCATACTTACCATGATAGGCCTCAGCAACACGATAGGTGCCTAAGCTGGTTTGTTTACTGTCAACAATATTAGAGAATTGTGTAGCATAAAGATTGCCGCTATTGATGCCGTGTGAAACAAAAGTACGGTAAAGCAGTTTTTTCTTATCGGTATCAATAATAAAAAATCGGCGGTTATTCGATGGCTGGCTGTAATCAATAATCGACATAATCGGTTTATCTGCAACACGAATATGTTCTTTATAAGCCGTCATAAAAATATTGAAGTCTAAGTGCTTCTTAAGTTTTGTTTCTTCATAAATAACTTTGGCTTGCTGTTGTAATGAGATCTTTGCATATCCGCTAGAACTAAAACTTAACAGTAAAACTATAAAAACACTCGTCCATACCTTCATCATTGCTTCCTGCAAAAATTTAAAGTGCGACCGTCAGTTTGATATTTGATCGGATTTTAAATAAAGCTATGGCTATTGATTTTTGGCTCAATAAGACAAAAAAATACTTTGGTTAATATTTTTTGATGCAAATATGAATCATTTTTAATGGTGAAATCTATAAAATGTTTAAATTTTGACTTATCGGTGATGTAAATATGACGTTATCAGTTAATCATCAGGTTTTATTATTGGCATGTATGGCATGCTGATCAGTAAACGATGATGTATTAATCGATAAGAGGAATGGTTCAATGGTGATTCAACCTGAAATTCAAGGTGTTGTGGCACGAACAGCACACCCTTATGGTTGCCAGCAAGCAGTACAACAGCAGATTGATTATGTACAGTCTGTTGCGCCGATCACACAAGGTCCTCTCCGAGTATTAATTTTAGGTGCGTCATCTGGATTTGGGCTGGCATCACGTATTGCGTTGACCTTTGGTGGTGCGCAAGCGGAAACCTTGGGTGTCTCTTATGAACGAGGTCCAAGTGATAAGGGAATAGGCTCTGCGGGTTGGTATAACAATATTTTCTTTAAGCAAGCGGCTGAGCAGCAAGGCTATACTGCCAAAAATATTGTGGGTGATGCATTTTCAGATGAAGTGCGTCAACACGTAGCGCAAACAATACGTGATGAGTTTGGCGGACATGTTGATTTAGTAATTTATAGCCTAGCAACTGGTATTCGTCCCGATCCTGAAACGGGTAAGGTATGGCGTTCATGTTTAAAAACCGTGGGTGAAAATTTTTCTGGTTATAGTGTTGATTTAGAAAAAGATAAATTAGTCCCTGCGGAACTAACTGCTGCTAGTGACGAGGAAATTTTCGCTACAACAAAAGTGATGGGCGGTGAAGATTGGCAACAATGGATAAACTTTTTGTTATCTGAAAACCTGTTAGCCCCAAAAGCTAAAACTTTGGCTTACTCATATATCGGTCCTGAGTCGACATACCCTATTTATCATCATGGGACGCTTGGTATTGCCAAGCAGCATTTACATCAAACCGCGCACGCAATTAATCAACAATTAGCTCAGATGATCAATGGTCAAGCTAACGTAGTGGTGTGCAAAGCATTAGTGACAAAAGCCAGTGTCTTTATACCGACATTTTCGCCCTATATATTGGTGTTATTTAAAGTGATGAAGCAAATAGGAAATCATGAAGGGTGTATTGAACAAATGCAGCGTCTTTTTGCTCAAAAAATTTATTCATCGGCTGATACTGAAACAAAACAGCGTAATGATTTAGACGAGCAATCAGATCAGGCTCTGATCAGAATGGACGATTGGGAACTAAAACCTGAAGTACAGTTACAAGTAAACAAATTAATGGCAGAAATGAACGCTGACAACTTTAGACAGGTTGGCGACTATGCTGGATACAAGTCAGCTTTTTTAGCCCTTAATGGCTTTGGTTTATCATCTGTTGATTATACTCAGCCTGTTGATATTGAAGAGTTATCAAAATTAACGCCCTAATTATTTTAGGGTAACGGTCAATGCCTATATAAAGGATAGATATGCGCCAATTAACGACTTTATTAGAACAATGGCTTAATAGCTTTAATAAAGTGATGGATGAAACCATTGCCAGTGGTATTCCGTTTACCGTACCAACGGTGAGAGAAGGTCTTGCTGCCATTACTCGTGAGCTAGTCACCGAGATTCCCGATATTGCGTTAATTGAGAACTTAACGATTAAAGATAAAGTGCCTATTCGCATTTATCATCCTCAACCAGAGACGGCACTCCCCGTATTAGTTTTTTTTCATGGTGGTGGGCATATGTCGGGTAGTGTCGAGGTTTACGATCCTATTTGTCGGAAATTAGCACAACATAGTCAGTTTATTGTTGTATCGGTTGAATATCCTCTTGCTCCCGAACACCCTTATCCTGCCGCGATTGATGATGGTTATTTGGTTTTACAATCGCTGTTTCAAACTTTGATCCGTGCTGAGTTAAATTTTGTACCGCAACTTTCTATTGCTGGAGATTCAGCGGGTGGTGCTATTTGTGCCACGTTAGCACGAATGGCACAATTTGATGATGAGGTTGAAATTACCAAGCAAGTACTCATTTACCCAAGCCTTGATTACACATTAAGTTTTCCATCTGTTAATCAAAACGGTATGGGGTATTTGCTACAACAGTCTAGTATTGAATGGTATTTCTCGAATTACTTTCAGCATAATGAAGATAGACGTAAAGCATCACCTGTGTGGGGACCCTATAGTATGGCGCTGCCTGAAAGCTTAGTGATCACGGCTGAGTTTTGCCCACTAAAAGATGAAGGTATCGCGTATGTCGAAGCGTTAAAAAAGCAAGGTGTAGAAGCAGAGCATATCCATTTTGACCAAATGATCCATGCCTTCTTAAATATGGAAAACATAGTAAAAAGAGAGTGTGAGCAGGCTTATACATCTATAGGAGTCTTTCTTAATAAATAATTATGAATACATCTGAAAAAGAAAAGCCGTAATACTGAATTACGGCTTGATACTCGAGATGATTGTATTGCTTGCGTTATTCAAAGAATGATTCAAGTAGTGAATATAAGCCACGAAGTAAATCCATTTAACACCTTCCATAGTCAAAAATTGGAAACAGTAATCTGTGCGACATGCATCTCTGTTGCTCTATTCCAGAATAGATTTATTCGCTTTTTAGTCAATATTTGTTAGCGGGAATATCTCCGATAGTGAAGCTTGATCACGATATTTGAAACTTTGCATTAGTGGTAATACTTATCAGTATTTTCCTTCCGCTACACTTAGAAAATAGTGAGATAAGGAGATGCGAAATGTGGTTGAGTTCGAACTGTAGATATCTGTCTTCTTTTCTTTTTATCGTGGCTTTTTCGCTATTACTTACCGCTTGTGATGATAATCACCAAGAGATAGAGCTACATGCGGAAGGGGACCCTGATCTCAGTAGGGTTACCGCACACTCTGCTACAACACCTAATCAGTATCTTGCGTGCGCCAAAAATTATCGAAATAGCTGTTTAGTCAGCCAATTCCCACCGATAGGGTTAACGTTCAACACTGCAGTGACATTGACGGATATTGAGCAACGAATCTTTGTTTCTCACCCTTGGATGGCCGAGCAATTTTTATCTGCTTTAGCGTTGCTTCCGTCTGACGTCTTGCCTTTATTTCGCTCCGTCAGTGCTATCGTCATTGCTGATGATATTCGTCCTTCTTTTTATAGTGCTAATACTGCAACCATTTATATTGATCCTCGTTATTTATGGCGCAACGAGCAGGAGTGGCTAACAATTATTGCTAAGCCGGACTTTCGTGATCAATTTCAGGTTAATGTACCGTTTTTGGCGGTAAGGCAAAGTGTCGATAGTGAGGGAAACTATGCGCCTTGGGTGAGCAATGAGTATGCAGAAAATAATACGATGCGTACTACTGATCAGTTATTACCCGCCTTATTTAGGCTATTGGTGCATGAATTGGCGCATGCGGTGGATGCGATTCCACCTGCTTCCCTAACATCACTCGATCCTCATCGGACTATTTATCAAAACATCAACTCGATGACCCCATTAAATCAGACTCTCTATGATCGGTTTCCACTGCAAGATGATCTTTTGTTTGATGCAGCCAATGTACTGTATGACGGTGTTACGCCAAGCTATGAGGTTAGTACACTCACTGCTTTACAAGTTGGTGCGCATTTTGAGGTAGAAGGTGCGAGTGATTTATATGGTTACAGTAACCGCAAAGAAGATATGGCAATGTTATTTCAGTCTTACATGATGTATGAGCACTTTGGCTTGCAGGATAGGTTTTTATTTCTTTCACAAAATGAGGGTATAGCACTGGGTTGTGGTCGTTATACCGTGGAATGGGGACAAACAGGGCGTATGTTTGATCCGTTAGTCTATGAGCGAATGGTGTTAGCGGCTGGAGCAATATTGCAGCGAGATCTCTCCGTTAGCTCTACCCCAGAGCGTAAAGCCATGCAGATCCCCACAGGAACATCTTGGTGTGAAATGATTGATGAATAGGTAGGAAATACGAACACTGTTGTATCTAACAGCATTCGCAAAGCATCATCATAAAACCCAATGTGATGATGTGCTTTATTATATCTAGTCAAATGAAGCATGATAGGGCTAGTCCCAATCCCAATAACTACTTTCATGCTGTTGAGTAAATAACATTCTGTAGCCACTAATTGTATGATGACTGATGTTGGTCATGACTTTTTTAAATTGCTCGGTGGTGAGGTGAATAAGATTTTCATGATCACCCGCTTCAAGGTAAATGTCGTTGATATCAAACAGTATGTCATCGACGATCATATCCAGATGATAGATCTGCCCTAGATTGGGGATCGCGCCGGGGCTACAGTCTTGGAATAGCGATGACAGTTCGTGTTCACCAACTAAATAGTACTTTTTACCCGTAATTTTACTCACCTTATCTAACATAACGCGACGATTTGCCGGTATTACAGCCATGAGGTAGTTGTGTTGTTGATCTTTTAAGATGACAGATTTAGCCACCTTCGTTGTGGGAACGTGTGCTGACATTGCGGAATTAAAGGATGAGTCGGTAGGACGATGGTGAGTTAGTTTAAGTTCAATATTATGGTGTGATAAATATTGTTCGACAGAGATTGCTGTGGCCATCATTGCCTCCTCATATCTTCGCCTTGGTTTATTTTAAAACGCCGATTCTCTTTTACTTATATGCTACTCATAAACGCGACATTTAACAGTAAGTATGGCAGGTATCTGCTGTTGTAGATGAGTTTATCAATAGAAAAATATAGTCAGAGTGGGTGCATTTTATTATTTAAACTGACTTTCTAGTGCGAGTAACTGTTGCTTAATATGATTTCCTCCCGCATATCCTCCTAAATTACCACTTTTAGTGATCACTCGGTGGCACGGTACAATAACGGATAAGGTATTTTTACCGTTAGCGCTACCGACAGCACGACACGCGTTTGGATTATCAATAGCATTTGCTAATTGTTGATAGTGCCATGTCTGACCATAGGGAATTGTCGTTAATGTTTGCCATAGACGTTCTTGAAATTGTGTGCCTTGAAACGATAACGGTACTGAAAATTGTTTTCTATCACCTGAAAAGTATTCAGCTAATTGTTCCTCACATTGCAGCAAGATAGCATGGTCTGGTTTGAGTATGGCGTGATGTAAAGAGGGGATAGTATGGCTTTCAAACCAAACAGAAAGTAGTGCATTATCGTTTGCCGTGAGAGTCATTTTCCCTAATGGGCTATCAATGTGTTTGAAAAAGATATCCATATCGGCTTGCCAAATTCGAGGTGAGTGATGGCTTTATTATGGGGAATATAAATCTGCAATTCAAACGTTGGTATTTAGATGTTAAAAATAACAAAACAAAAGATAGAAAACGCTAACCTTGCATATAAAATAACAAGGTTAGCTGAACATTATTTATTATTTAACGTGTTGCTTTAAATAGTCTAATGCACCTTTAATTGCGGCAACTTGCGCCATATTACATTCTTTTTCTGTCACGCGCGGGCTATCAGGATAGACTTCGGTCGTCGAGGTATACAACGCATCTGTTACGCTTGCACATAATCCTAATGCTTTTAATGGGTAGTTAATTACGCCTTCTTGGGTAATCGCTTCACCAATAATATTCCCGTTGTCATCAGGTGGCGCTATATGGGTAACGTGGCGTACTTCATCAATAATTGCAGTTTGGAAAGCATCTTGAGGGTTTTCAGTATCACCAACCACATAGAAGCCGTCAGGTACACTGTCTTCAATATATTCTTTACCGTCACGCGCTGCTAGTGCAGGACGAAACTCGGACTCGTCGGTATCTGTCGTTTCATGAAGATCAATATGCGCTAGAAATGATGTTTTTTGCTCTTGAACTAAGCGCATTAAAGCCGCTGATTCTTCTGCTGGGCTATTGGGGATGAATGAGCGGTTAGGATCAACAGCGTTAGGGTTCCAACGGTTGATGGTTTCATAGCCCCAAGGGCTCACACAAGGCGCAATCAGAATATTAAAATCATCACTGTAGTGTTTAGCTTCTAAAGCGGCAAATGCAAGTGCGCCGTGGACACCGCTCGTTTCATAACCGTGAATACCACCGGTAATTAAAATTGTTGGTTTATTGCTATCCCAATTACGCGATTTTATCGCAAAAAGAGGGTATTTATCAGGGGCATAAGACAGAGCACCATACTGAGTGACATCAAAATCATTTTTCAATGCATCAATTTTTGTCACAACTTGCTCAAGGTAAGAACGTTTAATGGTTGTCTGTGCTAACCATTGTGCTTTTTCGTCGCTTCCCCAAGCTTTACCTGCTTCACCAATGTGGTAGGTAGATGACTGCATTATTGCCTTCCTATTTTTATTTTTAAATTAAATAACTTTTTACATTATGCTTAAGTTTTTGGCAAATATGGTTTTATTTATAACAAATACTGTTGCTGTAGATATAAGGTAATTTTATATCGAAAAATATTAGATGAATATTATTTATTAAATTCAATCAGGAGCTTGCAGTAAATTAAATATTATTGATTTTTGATACAAGTAATTAAAGGCTCAATATTAAGTTGCAATAACAACCGACAAAAGAATATTGTCATACAAATTAAAGGGGATATAGTGAATTCGTTGTCACAAATAACATACTAGGAAAAGACGATGAGTACTATCTTGAATGAATCACAAATTGAAGATGCAAAATTACACCTTACTCGTCCTCTAGCCACACCTACAGATTTAAGTGTAGACGCGACTAAAGAGATCAGTGGTGCACTAACAGCGATCCTTGCTGATGTTTATGCAATTTATATGAAGACCAAAAACTTCCATTGGCATATGAGTGGTGCACATTTCCGTGATTATCACTTAATGCTTGATGAGCAAAGTGTTCAATTGTTTGCAATGACCGATGACATTGCTGAACGTGTGCGTAAAATTGGTGGAAAAACTTTACGTTCTATTGGTGAAATATCACGTATGCAGCGTATTTTAGACAATGATGCTGATTATGTTGAACCTGCAGATATGCTTGCTGAACTTTGTAGTGATAACAAACAATTAGCTGCAGAACTTCGTGCTGCGCATACTTTATGTGATGACTGTGGAGACTATTCATCAGTGAGTATGATTGATAACTGGATCGATCAAACCGAGCGTCGTGTTTGGTTCCTTTATGAATCATATCGTCATTGATAATGAATCTCTGTCTATTACGATAGAAAATGAAGCTTCTCTATAAAATTTAATAGAGAAGCTTTTTTATTATATTTGTAGCAAGATGCATTGATTAATAAAGAATAAAAAGAGAAGCATCATATAATAACGATGAAACAAAGCGTTATGTTTGAAAAAAGTTGGTTTATTTTTTGCAGATATTCATTCTTCACAGTGGGAGAGATGAATGAGTATTGTTGCAGGTGTGATTTCAGAAGCTTGGACTTCAGATTTATTGCTCATAAAAAAAGAGATCGCTCAACATTTATCGCGTAATCCAACCGATATAAGGCATGAGTATTTCGATAATCATTTGTATTTTTGCCGAGTCGCCATTGATTGTCATCGCGAATCGAGCTGGGCTGAAAATCATTTACGCTTTTCTATGGTTCTTGGACATACCTTAATGTCTTCTTCACTGACTCAAGACGTTAATACGCTTTTGCAGCAGAGCCTTTCGAATTTCCCACAATTATTGGCTAAGGCTCAAGGTACGTATTGCGTGCTAGATTATAATAAACAACGGCGTGCATTAACTATTTTTGCCGATAGTTTGGCAATACGTCCACTTTATTATATGAAATATAAAGGGAGCGTAATTTTTAGTTCCTGTTTACGTTTGTTCAATGAATTGAGTGTGACGTTAACGACCAACTTAGCAGGGGCGACTGAATATGCGGTAATCGGTTATTCACTTGGCAATAAAACCCACTATAACGAAGTGTACTCTATCCAACCGGGAGAAAAATTAACCTTAACAAGCACTTCACTTGTTAAAGAGCGGTACTTTCGATGGTCTGATATGCCGTTTAATTGTATTGATGATAGTGAGGGAACACTTCAGTTGGATCATGCCTTTAAGCAAGCGGTCGACCTAGCAATAGGTAATGATCTTCATGCGATCAGTACACTGTCGGGGGGGTTAGATTCTCGTGTTATTGTCGCTGAGTTGTTAAAGCGCGGAATAAAATTAGAATGCATGAACTTTTCCTATCAACGGTCGCAAGATGAGGTTTATGCCGAAGTTTTTGCACAATGCCATGATTTTCCACTGCATATTGTGAATGTCAGTGATACTCAAGAGCAGACTGTTGAGCAACGTCTAGGACATTATTGGCGTTCGACACAGTATCCATTTTATCTGCAAGTGGAGAGGCCTAGGCTAGTATGGTCGGGTAATGGTGGCAGTGTATGTATTGGTATGGTGTTTTGTGATGATCAGATTCTTGCCGCATGTGCCAGTGGCGATCCTTTTGCTGTGGCAAAAGCATATTTAAAACATCAGCATGCTTATATTCCTAAGCGAATGGTAAAACAAGGGGCGAAATTGCAGCAGCAGTTAGAGCTAAATATTGTTGAATGCTTATGTCAGTACTCACACTTACCATTAGATAAAGCGTTTCAACTCTTTTTATGGGAAAACGATCAACATCAACACATCGCTCCTGCACTAGAAGATATGGATAAATTTCGATTAGATTTTCACTTACCGTTTTACAGTAAAGCGATGCTGGAAGTGATGTTCGCGTTACCGGTATCTTCAGCGGTAAAACATCAACTCTATATGAAATGGCTTAATCAGTCATATTCAGAAGCGTTACTTACGCCGTGGCAAACCTACCCGGGACATTTACCTTGTCCGCTAAAAAATAATCTATTACCGCCGTTAAGCCAGTGGCAGTTAGCGTCGAATGTTAGAAATAAACTGGATTTACTGAAAATAGGTGTCAGCACCTTATTTGATGCAAAAGGTGAGTTTTATAATCGTCATTATCTAGGGGCTAATTGTATACTGACAGCATTAGGCTTACACCGTGGTGAATCAACATTGAATGTTGTTAAGCGTATGAATCAAGTCCTGAAATCCCCTCATTAGTAATCATAGGCAGAGTTAGCTAAAATACGCAGCCTAGTTATCGACAGTGATGAGTTCTGTGTTATATGCGATTTTTAAAACTATCTGTTCACCCTGATCTTGCCAATATTGACTTTAATACAACGGACTTAGCAATATTTCAACGCGATGCCGCAAGAGCCATTGTATTAAATGGTGAAGATATTTTGATGTTATACACAGAGCGTTATCATGATTACACCTTACCTGGTGGTGGCATTGATGCTGGAGAAGATAAAGTCGAAGGGTTGATCCGAGAATTACAAGAAGAAACTGGCGCAAGAAATATTCGAGATATTAAAGCGTTTGGTCAATATGACGAATATCGCCCGTGGTATAAGCCAGATCATGATGTGGTTTATATGAAATCATACTGTTACGTTTGTACTATTGATAAAGAGTTAGGCGCAACTCGCTTTGAAGATTACGAAATTAAAAATGGTATGAAGCCGGTATGGATCAATATTTTTGATGCGATAGCGCATAATGAAGAGACGATGAAACATTCTGAGAAAAAGGGGATGTCGATTGAGCGTGAAACCTTTTTATTGAAACTGATAGCAGAAGAGCTCATCACTGTTAATGCATAAAAAAACGGAGGCATTGAGCCTCCGTTGCATTGAAATCAATCGGTGAATTATTTTACTTTCTTAAATGTCACGGTGTGACGTTCAGAGCTGATAATCAATGTGTTCTGGTTCACTAGGTAATCTGATGGACCTGTTAGCATTCTTTTTACGAATCCATCAACAATAGCTTGTTCGTTTTGAATACACATTTTACGGGTTGACGCTAAATTTTTAGTCAGTAAATTCTGGCCAGTTAGTGTCAGCTTGCCTTTTAATGTATTACAGCCGTGGTAAGTGACCGTCAAATTATTATCAATCACTAATTCTGGCTTTTTAGGTAATGCATCTACAGGCTCTGAATGCCCATCAATCGCCATTACTTCCCATGTGCTTGGAAGCGCAGCAGCATCTTTAGGAGAAGAACTACAACCAGTTAATAGTGATGTCAGTAAAAGCGTACTTAATAAAATCTTTTTCATTATTTTTCTCATGTCGTACAGCAAGAAGGTGCGTTAGATACAGGTGTTGACGATGATAAAGAGCAACGGTCAATAGTCAGATGTGTCAAAAATAACGCAATATTATTCTGTGTCTTGCTTACAAAAGTCAGATGAACATTAAAACTTAACAAGCCATGAAGTGTGACAAATAACCGTAAAAATGTAAACGGCATCTGTTTTTTATTTTTATGTTTTTATTCATTCATAAATATATGAATAATAGACGTACTCATGATCATTAAGGATAATTATTTGATGCAGAAGATTACGCTAAGTTCACCCACTGGAGATAAGTATATAACACCATCAAAAGTGGTATGTGTTGGTCGAAATTACGTTGAGCATATCTATGAGTTAAATAATGAAATTCCTACGCAACTTGTCTTGTTTACGAAACCCAATTCTGCCATTTCTCAACAACTCAAAGCTAAGCATAGTAACGATTCCGTACATTATGAAGTTGAAATTTGTTTTATGTACCAACAAGGTCAGTTTATGGCTGCGGGAGTGGGAATAGATTTAACAAAGCGAGAATTGCAAGCGAGCTTAAAACAAAAGGGCCTACCGTGGGAACGAGCAAAAGCGTTTGATGGATCCGTGCTTTTTAGTGATTTCGTGCCACTTCCTAATATTGCTGAAACGGAATTTGAAGTGGTGTTTGAACAACAACAAGACGTTTTACAGCGAGGCGTTAGCTCTCAAATGATCACAAAACCTGCCGCTATTTTGCAGGAAATCCAATCATTCATGACATTAGAAGATGGTGATATTGTTATGACGGGGACACCAAAAGGTGTCGGCGAAGTGAATGCTGGTGGTCATTACATTGCAAGCCTGTATATTGATGGGCAAAGAGTGGTCGCCCAGTCATGGGATGCGGTATAGCGTGATAATCAACTGATTTTTAATTGACAAAAATTTCGCATATTTACAGCTAAGCATTGTTACAATACTTAGCTGTTTTTCTATGTGAAGAAAGTAATGTTTCAGCAAGAGCATGTGATTAAATTAGCAAATATGAAAATGCCGTTTGGTAAGTACGCCGGTCGAATCCTTATCGACTTACCTGAAGAGTATTTATTGTGGTTTCAGAAACAAGGATTTCCTGACGGTGAGTTAGGTATGCTGATGGCTTTGGCGCTTGATTTTAAAATTGAAGGTCTCGAAAGCGTGATTCGACCATTGCGCAAAGACTAAGCGTCGTTTTAATACAGGTAATAGAAAAGATTTTTAAATGAAAAAAGTATTCTCATCTATATTGCTGTTTTTGGGTGGATTGATATTGTCAGGTTGTGCCCAGCATTATGCGGCAATCAGTGATATTCCGTTTGCTGATGCTAACTTTAAACGTTGCGTCATTTTGCAAGGCAAAGTATATAGCGAACACATTACTGAGTTGAAATGTGACGGTTTACATATATCAAAAATTAAAGAATTAAGTAACTTTCCTAACTTACAACAGTTAGATTTATCACATAATCATTTAACCCAGCTTGATGTTAGTCATAATCCAAAATTAGCGCTACTTAGTGTTGAAAATAACCAGCTTAATAAATTGAATATTAAGCATAATAAAAAATTAAGAGTGCTTAATGTGAGTTTCAATCACTTAGTATCGCTTGACGTGAAAAAAAATAAAGAACTCACGTATTTAAATTATTCAGGAAATCATATTAAAGATGTGGATATTCAGAATAATCCACATTTATTAGCCCCTTATGAAAAAGCCTACATTACTAATGGCCCCTCTAATTAATCTCGTTAAAATCAGATAAGGAAAGCATTTTATGTTTAACGGAATGCATCATGTTGCGATCATATGCTCTGATTATCAGCGTTCTAAGTACTTCTATAGTCAAATATTAAAACTAGAGATCATTAATGAAACCTATAGAGCGCAACGTCAGTCGTACAAACTCGATCTACGTTTACCAGATAATAGCCAAATCGAACTGTTTTCTTTTCCTGATGCACCTCAAAGACCCAGTTATCCTGAGGCCCAAGGGCTACGTCATCTGGCGTTTTCAGTTGAAGATGTGGAATCTGTAGCAGCATATTTAGTTGAACATCATATTGAGGTAGAAGCGATCCGTATTGATGAATTAACGGGAAAGAAATTTACTTTTTTTAGCGATCCAGATGGATTACCACTTGAGTTATATCAATCTTAACGTTGAGAAGTGTGGGTTTTTAGCTAACAAAGATATGCATATAAGGGTATATTGTATTGGTTAATAATTAATCATTGGAAGGGATGTAATGCGCAGGATTATATTTAATCAGAAAGGTGGGGTGGGTAAATCAAGTATTACCGTAAATTTAGCAGCTATTAGTGCGGCGAAAGGGTACAAGACATTGGTGATAGATCTCGATGTACAAGGTAATTCAAGCCATTATTTAGGGTTCGATATTAATCAAAAAAGCGATAAAACCATTGCTGATTTACTTAATCAAACCGCTTCTTGGTTTTCAATGGCATCACCAACATTGGATTACCCCCAACCGACCGATTATGATAATTTATTTCTTATTCCATCGAGCCCCAAATTAGATAAATTAGAGCCAGAATTAGAACGCCGCTATAAGATTTATAAGTTACGTGAAACTTTAGATGAATTAGAAAAAGAGTATGAACATATTTATATTGATACCCCACCAAACCTAAATTTCTATACTAAGTCGGGATTAATTGCGGCGCATAACTTATTGATCCCATTTGATTGTGATAGTTTTTCACAACAGGCATTGATCAATTTAATGGACAATTTATCAGAGCTTCGAGACGATCATAATCGTGAGTTGTCATTAGAAGGTATTGTGGTCAATATGTTTAATGCTCAGGCAAATTTTCCCCGTCAAATTATTGAGAGTGTTAAAGAATTAGGCTTCCCAGTATTAGAGCCTTATCTACCTCAATCGATCAAAATGAAAGAATCACATTTTCAACAAATCCCGCTTATTCATTTCCAACCAAAGCATAAGTTAACTCAGCAATTTTCGCTATTACATCAACAATTAAGTGATGTTAAACAAGCTGTCAAAAGTTAGCCGTATTTTTTATTGCTTACAATTAAAAAGAGCGAGATTAATGCTCGCTCTTTTTCAGGTTAGTCATCTTTGTTGGGAAAATGCTTTTCGTATTCTTCCATAAAATCTTGTCGAATTTCTTGCTCTAAATGTGTCGCTTGCTCTGTTGGACAAAATAACATGAAGTGAACAATTTGTTCGCCTGTCGCACCACTACTGATATGGATGTGTGGCTCTGAGCCCGGTAAATCAACACCCGCATGTTTTTCTATCATGCTGTTATAGCGACGAGCGACGTCTATAAAATCTTCACAATGGTGCTCTATTTTTTTGACCATAGTTGGTAGTAAAGGGTAGAGGTTGAGGAAATTGGGTACGACGATAGAAAAGTTATGGTAAACATAACGCTTCATAAAATTGAGGTTTTTTACTGGGTAAGTGAAAAACATGCTATTGGGTAAGGTTGCTGTTTTCCCTGTGTAATGATATTGGCCATGATGAAGATCGATTTCTTGGATAACCGTTGCCATCATATTGTGTTCGATGACTTCGCCGCATAACTTGCCCACTTCAATCCAATCACCGATTCGAAACGAACGTGAGCTTGCGCGTTGAATTGATCCTGTAATACAAAGAATAATTTCTTTCGATGCGACAACAATGGCAACCGCGATCGCTGTGACAGATAATGCAAACTCATTAATTTCTGAGCGCCAAAGGATGAAGAGTAAAAGGATAAGAATAGAAAAGGTGCCATTTTTGGTTCTAGACATCCATTTTCGTTGTTCTTCTGAAAGAAAGAGTTCTTCCCCTCGAATTTTGGTCAAAACCAGACGACGGATCAGTGAAATAAACACAATGATCAGAGCACTTAGTAGTAATTTGTGTGCGATGAGGAAATTAATAACTTCCGTAACCTTATCCATCGTTATTCCTTTTTATTTCAATACATCAATAAAGAGTTATATCAAAAAAAACAGATGAATGTGTTAGAGAAATCAAAACTTTATAGAATTGGGTATAAGACAACTTGGTATTTGAAAATAGAGTACAGAGAAAAAGAGCGATAAGCTCCTTTAAAAATGTGATGAGATCTTATTTATTATCGCGTTTGTATCATTCAGTAAAAGAACGTTGGTAAGCGACGGCAATTTTTTGATGATTTAGTTGGGTGTTAATGGTGAGTGCAATATGAGGTTTTTGATGAAAACAGCCATTATCGAGGAGATAATTAGTGAAACTATCAAAAGTCCATGTTAACTGATTCTATTTAGAGCTTGATATTCATGTTAGTGTTTTCATTGGGTGTTTTTTATACGGAGGTGATGGTGAAAAAACAAGTATGGACACAGTTCAGAAGATAAAGCACAAGCATATAATGAGTTTGTAGTGTTTAGCTCAGTAACAGTCGTCTCTTTACTTGCTAGCATCGCAGGCTTAATAACATGATTGGTTGGTATCAGCTTACCCTTCTTGTCATTCCATTCATGTTCGTCATTATAGCTATGTTGTTTATGTTTAAACCTAAATTAATAGTTTCGATTTAACCTCAAAAGTAACGCTATGTTTATGATTATTTATCGTAATTTTAAGGACTTCAGTCTAAGTTTGATAAAGATAGAATCATAAAATGTAGAGAATCTCTGAGTATGAAAAGTGACATAATTCTTATCGGTAAGGGCGAAAAAAAAATTGGGATCCATCCTAAATATGCCAATCGTCATGGTTTTATTGCTGGAGCAACAGGTACAGGTAAAACGGTAACACTTCAATGTTTAGCTGAGGGTTTTTCATCCCTTGGTGTCCCCGTTTTTCTTGCTGACGTAAAAGGCGACTTATCAGGTATGGCGAAGGCTGGTACTGATAACGCAGTTGTTCAAAAACGTTGTCGTGAAATTGGCATTGATGATTTTCAATTTACTTCTTTTCCCGTTGAGTTCTGGGATTTGTTTGGGAAGGAAGGGGCAAAAATCCGCGCGACGTTAGAAGACATGGGACCGCTATTATTAAGTCGTTTGTTAGATTGTAATGATGTCCAAGAAGGGCTAATTAATTTAGCGTTTGAATATGCAGAACAAAACCAAATGCCGATGTTGGATTTGGATGATTTTTCTACCGCACTAAATTACTTAGGCGACAACTCAAAACAACTGGGTGGGATCTACGGACGTATCAGTAAGTCCTCTATTGCTGCTATTGAGCGGCGTTTATTGGGCTTTAAACGCCAAGGTGGTAGCGAGTTTTTTGGTGAGCCAGCATTGGATTACTATGATTTCATGAAAACAGCCGCAGATGGTCGAGGCATTATAAATATTCTGGATGCCAGTACCTTGATCCAATCACCAAAGTTGTACTCAACCTTCTTATTATGGTTGTTGTCTGAGCTTTATGAAAACCTACCGGAAGTCGGTGATCTCGATAAACCTAAATTTGTGTTCTTTTTCGATGAGGCTCATCTCCTGTTTGATGATGTACCGAAGGTCTTCTTAGATCAGATTGAGCAAGTGGTACGTTTGATCCGCTCTAAAGCGGTTGGGATCTATTTTGTAAGTCAAAATCCAACCGATATTCCAGATTCAGTATTAGGACAGCTGGGTAATCGCATTCAACATGCGTTACGTGCCTATACCCCAAAAGAGAGAAAAGCCGTAAAAGTTGCAGCTGAATCATTTAGGGATAACCCAAATTTAGATGTAGTTACCTTACTGGGTGAATTAGGCGTAGGTGAAGCACTAGTATCAGTATTAGAAGAGGGCGGTGTACCATCGGTAGTTGAACATGTCACTATTCGCCCTCCAGAGTCGCAAATTGGTCCTATTCGTGCTGATAAGCGCATTGAAATGCTAAACGCCAGTCAGTATTTTCTGCAATATAAAGTAGCAGTGAATCGTGAGTCAGCCCATGAGATATTAAATAAGCGCACAGAGCAGAAAAAGCAGCAAACACAAGAAGCTGAACATGATAAACAGGAACGTGCAAGTATTCGAAAACCTCGTCGCTCTCAGCGCCAAACATACACTGAATCGTTTATTAAAACCTTATTAAGGCAACTTGCGAATGCAATCGTAAGAGCGTTATTCAAGCGGCGTTAATTTGATGACTAAATCTCTTCTGTGTTATCGATAAAGAGATACGGTGTAAATCTTATATTGTTGTAGATAAATATGTTACTGAGCCCATGGCTTTTTTATAAGAAAAGCGTAAGGTCTTAAGCTTCTATTTTTAAAGGATAATAGTAGACGTGCATATTTTTACAGATAGAAAAAAAATCCTGATTGATACGCGAAGTTCTGATGAGTTCTTAGCGGGTCATGTTGAAGGTAGTGTATTTGTTGGATTTGGCGGGAAACAATTTAAATGGTGGCTTGAATTAATGCTACCGGATAAAAACATTCAATTAGACGTTATTGCTTCACCTAATAATCAAGACCAAGTAAAAGAAACATTGCAATCACTAGGTTATACCCATATCCGTTTTCAAGCGCTTGAGGGGACACTGTCTCAGGTTGAACATATATCTGCTGAAACGTTAGTAACGAAGGCATCAGATCTAAATATTTTAGATGTGCGTGAACAAGATGAAATAGCAAAAGGTGCGCTACCTAATGCTGAGGCATTACCGTTATCCGATATTGTGCAAGGCAAACTGCCTTCAGAGAAAGATAACTTTGTTGTCCATTGTGCGGGTGGATACCGTTCTTTGATTGCTATCTCATTGCTTAAATTACTACGACAATGCCATTTTATTCAAATTGATGGCGGATTCTCTGCAATTAAACGCCATATATAACTGTTTTATATAAAATTAAGTCATTGATAAATAATGTTTATTGATATTATTTTTTATAAAAGTTATCGATGGCTTTGTTTTTCTCCTTCTAAAAAAAACTTTTTTTGGCCTAAAAATAGCTTTTCGAGGGGGATTTTTAATACGGTTAAATGTTATCAAAATGTTGTTGATTGTTTGCCTCTTGTTGCAAAATCCATGAAATCTAGAAATTCTTGTACGAATATTTGTGCAAAAGAATTGATCCCTGACTTATTTTTTTTGAAAAATAGCCAGTCTCTGAAATGCTGAATACATGTTTCTACTAATAAAAAAAGTCATACCCTGTACCAGACGTAGAAGCATTATATGCTTAATGTTGAGTATAAATTCAAGGATTGAGAGATAGATTATGATTCGATTTAACCTTTGTGCAGCAGGAATATCCCTTGCACTGTCAGGCGCTGCTTTCGCGGCCCCTACGGCACCAAGCATTGATCTGTATGGTTCTAACAACCTTCAGTTCTCTAAAATTGAGCTAGCGATGGAAACAACATCTGGCTATAACGACATGGTTAAATACCATGACAAAGCTAAGATTAATGTGAAATTTAACCAATGGAGTGGTAAATCAGGCGATACTTACAACATCTATTTTGATGGTGAAAAGGTCGCATCTGGTCCAATCAAAGGTAGTCAAACCACCGCTTCTTTTGAGTACGAGCAAGGCGGCTTGTACCAAATGGAAATCGAAGCCTGTGACGAAACAGGATGTGCGAAAAGTGCGCCAGCACAAATCACCATTGCAGATACAGATGGTTCACACTTACCTCCTCTAGCAATGAATGTTGATCCAAACAACAAATCATTTGATACCGACCCAAGCGTTGTTATGGGGACGTATTTCGTTGAGTGGGGTATCTATGGCCGTGAATATACAGTAGATAACATTCCTGCAGACAACTTGACCCATATTCTTTATGGCTTCATCCCAATTTGTGGTCCAAACGAGTCTGTGAAATCGGTAGGTGGTAATAGCTTCAACGCACTACAAACTGCGTGTAAAGGTGTTAATGATTACGAAGTTGTTATCCATGACCCATGGGCTGCATTCCAAAAGAGCTTTAAGCAAGCAGGTCATGAATATAGCACACCTATCAAGGGTAACTACGCAATGCTAATGGCATTGAAACAGCGTAACCCTGATCTGAAAATTATCCCATCAATCGGTGGCTGGACATTGTCTGACCCATTCTTTGATTTTGTAGATAAAGCAAACCGTGACACATTCGTTGCCTCTGTTGAGAAATTCCTAAAAACATGGAAATTCTATGATGGTGTAGATATTGACTGGGAATTCCCTGGTGGCGGCGGCCAAGCAGCAGATCGTGGTGATGTAGTAAAAGATGGTCCTGCTTACATTGCGTTAATGCGTGAACTGCGTGCGATGCTTGATAAGCTAGAAGCTGATACAGGTCGTACTTATGAGCTAACATCAGCAATCGGTGTTGGTTACGATAAAATTGAAGACGTTGATTATGGCGAAGCTATCCAATACATGGATTACATCTTCGCAATGACATACGACTTCTACGGCGGTTGGAACAACGTTCCTGGTCACCAAACAGCACTTTACTGTGGTAACTTCATGCGTCCTGGTCAGTGTGACGGTACTGGTCTAGATGAAAATGGCGAACCGTACAAAGGACCTGCATACACCTCTGATATTGGTATTCAGTTACTGCTCGATCAGGGCGTTCCTGCTAATAAACTGGTTCTTGGTGCTGCAATGTATGGTCGTGGTTGGACGGGTGTAACACCTGATACGCTAACAGATCCAACAGATCCAATGACAGGTACAGGTACTGGCAAACTGACGGGCAGCAAAGCTCAAGGTGTTTGGGAAGACGGCGTTATTGATTACAAAGGCATTAAATCATACATGCTTGGTGCTAACAGCCAAGGTATCAATGGCTTTGAATATGGTTACGATGAGCAAGCAGAAGCACCGTATGTGTGGAATCGTTCAACAGGTGACTTGATCACATTTGATGATGAGCGTTCTGTTAAAGCTAAAGGTAACTACGTTAAATCACTTGGCCTTGCTGGTTTATTCTCATGGGAAATTGATGCGGATAACGGTGATATCCTAAATGCAATGCATGAAGGTGTATCGGGCGCGGTGATTGATAAGCCAAACAAGGCACCAACAGCAGCAGCTGGCGTGGATCAAACGGTTTCAGGTCCTGCATCTGTAACACTTGATGGTTCAAGCTCGAAAGACTCAGATGGTAGCATTGCTAGTTATGCTTGGGAGCAAGTATCAGGTACAGCGGTAGCATTAACTGGTGCTGATTCTGCTACAGCAAGTTTTGTCGCTGCAGAAGTGGTAGAAGCTGAGCAATTAACGTTCAAACTAACAGTAACAGATAACAAAGGTGCATCGTCATCAGATACTGTTGTTGTCACTGTAACCCCTAAAGATGTTGTCGTACCACCAACAAACACGGCACCAGTTGCAAGTGTAACTGCACCACAAACAGCAAACGCTGGCGATGTAGTTGTTGTTGATGCATCAGCTTCTTCTGATGCAGATGCGGGTGATACGCTAACATTTGATTGGACATTACCAGCTGGTGTTAATGCAACAGTTAATGGTTCACAAGTACTATTTACTGCGGCTGAGTACTCGCAAGACACTAACGTAGTCTTTACTGTAACGGTATCTGATGGTGAAGCAAGCTCAAGCGCTTCAGCGACAGTTGTTGTTGCTAAACATACAACGGTAGAGCCACCTGTTGATACATGTGATAACGCATGGGACGCAGCAACAGTTTACACTGGCGGTGACCAAGCGACTAAAGATGGTAAGGTTTGGGAAGCTAAGTGGTGGACACGTGGCGAAGACCCTGCGAAATCTGGTCAATGGGGTGTATGGAAAGAAGTTGGCGTAGCTAACTGTCAATAAGCGTAAAATTAATGAGCTGGTAATAGTGCAGCAATAATCTACTCATCAGCCATTACAACATGCTTTAAGTAATTATCCCCTGAGACATTTAGTGTCTCAGGGGATTTTTTATTATGCGGATAAAAAAGGCGCTAAGCATTAAGCAAAGCGCCTTTAAGATATTGATTACATTATGTTAGTTAATGTATTAACGGCTAAGAAATGCGTAGCCTGTTGTAAATGCAGCTTCTTGGAATTGACGTAAACCGGTATCACGGAAATCAATCGCCATTGGATTACGCTTTAGCTTTTGCTTTATGTCAGCATTGGTCATGAAGTTAACATCAACATCTGGAATAAGCTGGATAGCTGATTCTAATTTAAAGCCTACTGCGCTACCTGCAAACTTACCACGCGTTTCACGGTTACGGATTACAACTTTATCTACTTGGTAATCATCCAGTAGTTTTTTAAATGCGAATTGGAAATCACGCATTTGTTGGTTATCTAGAGAATCTTCCATGATGAACTTTTGTGTACGACATTGTGGAATATCGAACATGCCATTTTGAAGTGAAAGAAGGCAAATAACCGCTTCGTTACTACGTAGCTCAACAGCACAAATTTTCATGTTAACACCTGAATCTGAATATTTTGGCGCTTATTGTAGGCGAAAAAGTGATTTGCTGTTAGTACCTATTACATTTTTATCGTTCTTTGAGTTAGAGGCGCCTAATGAGTGAGTCTTCGTAAAGGACAATGAAAGAGAGGGGAAATGAATAAGATATGTAAACGCATTTTTTCGTAATGGTATAGCGTTGCATTATTTTATGATGAACTACATCGTAAAAATCAAATCATTTTAAGATTGTTAAAAAGTAATATGAATAATTACTACTAAGTATTTTGCGTGGTAGTAGTGACAATGTTTCTTAACTTTTTAAGGGTAATATCGGTTTTTTTTTGTAGAAAGAATGGCTCTGATACAGCAAAGCTAGATTTAGCTATCAATGTTTTAGTGCGTTGTATGAAACAACCAATCATGCATTTAGGGCTATTATTGTTAACCATGGTTGTTTCGGTTAACGCAAGAGCTGATAGTGATCATTTATTATTACCTCAAGATCCGGCTTGGATCACTGGAAAGCTTGTTACAGGTTTTACATATCACATATTGCCAGTTGATGAGCAAAGCGATCGAATACAGTTATACCTTCGCGTTAAAGCGGGCTCTGTACAAGAAACGGATCAGCAAAAAGGTTATGCTCATTTGCTTGAGCATATGGCATTTAATGGCACAAAACATTTTCCTAAAAACGAAATTATCAGGCTTTTTGAGCAAGCTGGATTAGAGTTTGGCCGTGATCTAAATGCTTTTACAAGTTTTGAAAATACTGTCTATCAACTAAGCATTCCTGAGGGTAATGAGCAATTATTAAAAAAAGTTTTACAATATTTAGCTGATATTAGTTATCAAATAAATTTGGAACAAGATGAAATAGCGAAAGAGATAGGTGTTGTCCAAGGTGAAATTTATGCTCGTGCCAATTTAATTGATAATCCTTATATTGCTTATATGGAGAATTTTGGTGAGGGAACTAAATATCAATATCAGAAAATAACAGGTACAGTTAATACTATAAAGAAAGCTACACATAAAGGTCTTAAGGCTTACTATGATAGTTGGTATCACCCTACTAATATGGAGCTTTTAATTGTAGGAAATGTAAAAGAGAAGACCACAGTTAAAATTATAAAAGAACAGTTCTCTGATTTTAAAGGGTATCGTCAATTAGAGTTGAAACAACCACCGCATTTACCAACCTTTAAGCAAACGCCTTTTACCGTTTTTAGCTCACAGATAAAAGAAGAAACGTCATCGCTTGTATTTAATTTGTCAGATTATCAATATAAAACGTATCAAGATGATTATCATAATAGATTAGTTAACTTTTTGAATCAATTGATTAATCATCGTTTAACGCGAAGTAATGAGTTGTTAAAAACACCTTATAAATATGCATATTCTTATCTTGGGACACCGAATGATGCCGGTAATAAGTGGGTTTACTCATTAGGTGTTGGTCATGATAATTTTTATAAGAATAGAAGCGGAGCAATAAAATTTTTAGCAACTGAAGTGGCTAGATTACATCAATATGGTTTCACCAATGAAGAGTTTGAGCTACAAAAAAATTTATTATCAGCACAGATAATAAAATCAAATGTTGATTATAAAAATCAGAAATCAGTTGATATTATAAACAGAGCGTTAGATTCATTAATACATAATAAAGTGAATGTTTCTCCATCGTTAGATAACACTTTAGCGAAAAAATTTTTAGCTGAAATACGTTTAGATGAAATTAATAATTTTACGTCTGAAGTATTAGTTAAGCCACAATTTAGCGCGTTTTATACAAAAGGGGCAGGGGCTCCAGATACAGATAAGATTATTGCTGATATTCAGCAGATTCTTTTGACTAAGCAGAGTCTACCTAATGGTAGTTTGGTCACAGAGAGTAAAGCATTAATCGTCAATTTACCTTCCTTAGGTAAAATTGTTAAAAGTAGTGATCATCCTAAATATAATATGCAAGAATTACATTTAGACAATGGCGTCGCGGTTTTATTACAGCCTGATGCCAGTGCTGATGGAAAAGTGTATTTAGAATTTTCAGCGCCAGGTGGTATTACAATACTTGATCCTAAATATAGAGCTGCTGCTGTTGCGTTAACCGATATATATCTTAACAGTGGTTTGTCAGGTATGACGAATCAGCAAACGACACAGTTGTTTCAACTCAATAATACTCAGCTAATTCCTTATATTAGCAATACTACACAAGGCTTCACGATAGAAACGGTGGCAGACAATTTAGATTTTGCGATGTCGAGTATTTATGCTGCTATGTTAAACGGAGAAATTGATGACACTGTGTTTCATCATGTTAAGCAATCTATGATTCAATGGACCAGAAATAATGATCCTAACTTTGAGTCGGTCACGAAAGGTGACTTGTTTTCACATAATCCTTATGAAGGTAAGTTATCACTTAAACAGTTATATGATCTTGATAAAGACAAAGTCAAAACTGTATATAAGCGGTTATTTGGTCATGCGAATGGGTATAAACTCACTGTAATTGGTGATTTTGAACCGTTAAAAGCGAAAGCCTTAATAGAAAAATATATAGGTAGCTTACCAAAAGGTAAAAAGCACCAATATACAACGAAAAAACAACCCGTTTTAAATAAGAAGGTACGTTTAAAAAGAGGTATTAATAAATTAGATCGTGCAGATTTAGTGTTTAATTTTATTTTTGAGGCAACAGAACCGAATATTAAAGATATATATGCATCGGATCTTATCTCTCGAATCTTACAAAGAAAAATGCTTACCTATGTTAGAGAAGAACTCTCGCTGACCTATTCACCTAACGCTTGGTGTGGCTCTGCAACACCTGGAAGTAATTATGCACGATGTCAGATAAACGTGGTAACTGATAAAAAAGATGCAAAAAAAGGTATTGAGGCGGTGGAGTATGCATTAGCTGATCTTTATAAAACAGGAGTACCGCAATTTGAGTTGGATGAGCATAAAAAAGCGTTAGTTTTAGCGATGCTTGATAATGATAAGTTGCCGAAAGATCGGGCTTGGTTTGTTCATCGAGATTTTATCAATGGCTTTCCTATCGGTGCAGTTCTAGAGCCACAAACTGTGGTTGATGAAATTGATAAGGCTTATATTGACTCATTGATTAACCACTATTTAAAAAATGCGGGGCAGGTCACTTTAACTGTTTTACCTTAGCGTTTTTCAGTGATAAAGCTTTTTAAATTAAATAAGGATAATAAAACTAGAAAACTGTTCCATATTTCTATATTCATGACGTTTTAGTCAGTGTAATTGCATCGATAATGGTGAAATAGGGAAGGGGAAAATCGCATTTGTTCTGTTTTTAGTTACGGTTATTTTTAGCAAACTGAGTACAGTTTCTAGAGAGGAGAACCGTTATGACTATAACGAATGTGATGTCGCAATTTTACCTTCAACGTCTTAATGATACTGAAAATAACGAAGAATATGATGCCATAATCAAAATGCTTACGTTATGTAACTGGGTGCCTCGTGTTCAAGATGAAGAAGAATAAGTGTGTAGCTAGAAACCGCCAATAAAAGAACGTTATTGGCGGTGTAAATTCTTTCGTATTAGCTACGTTTTGCAGGTGTGTACGAACGACCTGCAGCTTGATACGTTTCTTTATCGTTAATTTCAAAGGTCGTGTAGAAGAACCATGCAATGAAGCGCATCAGCTCATCATTAGCATTCATTACCCACTCGGCAAACTCTTCTTCTTCGCCTTGATCGTTTTCTTGAGTGAAAACGTGGTAAATACGCTGTTGCCCGTCGATTTCAGCAAGACTAAAGTGACCAATCATTGCTGCTGCTGTTTCTGAAATTTCAGGCTCATCGTTGTCTTTTAAGGCATTTAGGATCGCTGAAACGCTATCGAGTGCTGCCAATTCTTTTACTAAAATCTCAAATTCTTCTTGTTGCATGCTTAATATCTCTGTGACGTTTTACGTTATTGTAATCGTAATTAAATCGACGACCTAATTTTTCCATAGAAAGAGGAGTACTGGCCTTAATCGTTTTTCGGTTGAGAATAAATTGGGCCTAATAGTTCGAGTTGGGTCAGGTACATACGCATATCGAACTCCAATTGGTGATAGCGAGGTTCCATATGGCAACATAATGCGTAGAACGCTTTATTGTGTTCTTTCTCTCGCAAGTGTGCCAATTCATGAACCACAATCATACGCAGGAATTCAAGTGGCGCTGATTTAAAGACGGAGGCAATACGGATTTCATGTTTGGCTTTTAGCTTGCTTCCATGGACGCGCGATATGAAGGTATGTAGACCTAGTGCATGATTAATAACGTTGATCTTATTATCGTAAGCCACTTTACTGATAGGCGCTGATTTTTTTAGATAGGCATTTTTAAGTTCAACGACATAATCATACAGTGCTTTTTCTGTTTTGATGTTATGTGGCGTCGGGTAGCGCTTTAAGAGCAGAGTCTTTAGCGTATCATTATCGATAAGCTGTTGTACTTGCTCAGTAAGATGAGTTGGGTAACCCTGTAGATATTTTAGTGGCTGCATAACGTGACAAAATAGATAAAACGGTCATGCTATAAGTTGATCGCATTTGAGGCAAATAAAATATCTACTGGATATAATTATATCTATAATATCAAAGTGATATCTTAATCTGTTTTAGAAGGCTCTTTGTATGTCGTTGCGTGTCCCACCTCCAATATTATTGTTATTATCCGTGTTAGCCATGTACTTACTTTCTCGCTTTTATCCGATTCTAACCATTGACTTTAGTGGTAAGAGTTTTCTGGTTTCGGTGTTGTGTTTTATTGGCGCTATCCCAGGATTTACAGCGATAATTGCGTTTGCAAAGGCCAATACAACAATTGATCCCCGCCATCCACAGAAAACATCACGGTTGGTGACGACCGGTATTTATCGCTTTACGCGGAATCCAATGTATATAGGGTTAGTCTTTTTCCTATTAGCTGCTGCTTTTTATTTTTCCGCGCTGAGTTGCTTTGTGATCGTACCTGTTTTTATATGGGTGATGAATAATTTTCAAATAGAGCCCGAAGAAGAGGTATTACTCGCTATGTTTGGTGATGAATATTTGCAATATTGCAGAAATGTTCGTCGTTGGTGTTAATGCGTCATACGATATTAATTGATAATAGAGAGTGTAAGGAAAATAACGGTTTACCTCGACGTCATTTTCTTTACACTTGCGAGCACGTGAGTTTATTACTTAAAAGATTAAGTAATAAAGAGACAAAAGAAAACTGAGGGAAAACGAATGAGCAAAGCGAAAATTGGTATTGTTACGGTAAGTGATCGCGCAAGTGCTGGCATTTATGAAGACATTTCAGGCCAAGCGATTATCGATACGCTAAATGATTATTTAACCTCAGAGTGGGAGCCTGTTTATAAGGTGATCCCTGATGAGCAAAATGTGATTGAAGCAACACTTATTACAATGGCAGATGAAGAAAATTGCAGCCTTATTGTTACGACAGGCGGCACTGGCCCTGCTAAGCGTGACGTGACACCTGAAGCGACTGAAGCGGTTTGCGATCGTATGATGCCAGGTTTTGGTGAATTGATGCGTGCTGAATCACTTAAGTTTGTACCCACTGCGATATTGTCTCGCCAAACTGCGGGTTTACGTGGCGATAGCTTAATTGTTAATTTACCAGGTAAGCCTAAATCGATTCGCGAATGCTTAGATGCTGTTTTTCCTGCAATTCCATACTGTATTGATTTAATGGATGGTCCATTCTTAGAATGTGATGATGCGGTGATAAAGCCTTTTAGACCAAAACAGAAGTAATATAGCGCTATAAATAAAAAAGTAACCTTATGGTTACTTTTTTATTTAGCTAGAGTAAAAAGGCAGTGTGTATATATACAGCATTATGAGTTCCATATCTTTTCTTGTTATTTTTTTGTAAATGAAATTAGTACTTTCTCACGAAATTAAGCCTAATATAAATATGAATTCCAAAATTATTTATTCATATTTTCAAAACTGAAATTCAAAAAAAACACGTAAAAAATAAAATCATTTAAAAACATATGGTTAGTTATTTTTGTTTTTTAAATATATACTTAAACTTATATTTGGTGCCTTTTTGAACAGTATTTGACTTTATATTAATCATTTGTTTTTCAATTGCTATTATAATATTCTATGCGACCAAAGAGGAACATCTCTGATATTTATTACACATACTGTGTATTTATCCATTATATAAATACACAGTATGTTTTATGGTTTTTAAAGTAGGCTAGAATATGGATGTTAAACAAAGCTGGGGTTTTATTTCAATTTCAATTGGCGTTGTATCGCTATTATGGGCAAGTATTTCTTTAAGTGGTATGGTCGGACAAGAGCACGTACTAATGGAAATGGGTGCATATATTCATGCGAGCAGTACTGATTTGCCTAATGCAAATTATGCAGAAAAAGTTTTAGCCGCTGAGCGTCATAAAAACTTTGTGGTGTTATTAACGGGCCTTGTCATGGCATTGATCGGCTCGATCATGGTTAAAGGTCGATTTAACAAGTTTTAAATTACTTTTTCTTATCAGGATACCGCAACCATGTATGTTAAAAGTACATGGTTGCGGTGTATAAACCGATATTACTGCGCAGATTGTGGTGTTACGTCTTTGGGTACGTAAGCTTTCGTTCCCCAAAGAGGCACAGTTGATAAGCTATGCTTGTAACTGCCTGATGTTTCTTTTGTTGAGTATGATAAATACATCAATGTTTCAGAAGCAGGATCATAAATACGACGAATTTTCATTGTTTTAAAGAAAATACTTTTCGACTTTTTAAATACCACTTCACCCGATTTCGATTTGTCTATTTTTGCAATCATATCAGGTGTAATTTCACCTGTTTGACGACATGAAATCGATGAATCGGATGGATCTGCAAGGCTTAAATCTGCCTCAATACTTGCTATATGACAGGTAACACCGGGCACTAATGGGTCAACTAAAGTATTTAATTTAATATCTTTGGTGGTAAATACCCCTAGTGATACATCGCCAACTTCATTATCTGAACAACCACTTGTTAATAGCGCTGATGCTACCAATCCTGCCACCATTATGGCTTTTTTCATTACTCTCTCCTTAGTCTATTCGCCGTAATCGATTTGTTTTTATTTACGGTAGATCGAATATATAGCTTTATACGTGAAAAATGTCTTATTTTCACTAAACGTTTGATATTTAAACCACATATTAAGGTTTTGCTATTTTTAGGACAAAAAAAACCGAGATACGGCTTGAGTAACTCGGATAAGTGGCGCTACAAGGCTCCAAATCAAAAATGTTTTGTTAGAGGAAATGCATGAAAATCGAACAATATTGGTCATCGTTGATAGTTGTACGAAAAAAAAATAAGAAAAGTTTAAATTTATTTTTATTTGTTTATCTATATGTTTATTAAAGGTTTTATAGAGTTAGGATAGGGCATGTTAGATTTAAAAAATGTTATACTTATAACGTTTTTTCAAAATTGTGCTTTTCAGAATGAATAAATACACATAGGATAAATGTAACGGTATTGTTACAGGGAAATTTGTTAGGGACTTCACAGTTACTGTCTATGGGAGGATATTATGTCGAATATTCTTACTTTTCCAGTAAAAGAACAACCGAGAGAACGGACACCTTTAGAAACCATTGTTGAGCAGGAACTGCTTGATTTAAATGCTGATCAATACATGATTGATGTCGTTTTAGAGCGAATGGAGAAGTTTTTGGCTCTAGCATCTTTTGAGTTTGATTTAAAAATGAAGGTATCAAAGGAATGTTTAGATGAAATGCATGAGAACGTATTTCCTGCTATATCGGAAATGCAAGCGTCAGTTCGTGACAACATGAATGAAATTCTGACAGAACGTGTATTACATGAGATCCGTCTTTATAATCTTGAAATGCAAGCAGTAAGATAATATATCTATTTTTTGAGTATCGACTTTGTTACAGATAGCGTTTATAAATAATTTACCGATATAAAGCCACTTTAAACAGTGGCTTTATTTTTGTCATTAAAACGGCAATAGATTGAAACCCCTTCGTCATTTATCCTTTTTATACTGACACCAAATTCGGTGATTTGCGGTGAAAGTATGGAAACGGACACGCCTTTTTTACTTCCAAGAAAAACGCCACTAGGTATTGCTGAGAACGTGGCTGAATGGGTGACAGGACTAAAGCAGCTTAATCAGTATTATTTAAAACGCCCCGTTG
This sequence comes from Photobacterium sp. GB-36, assembly GCF_003026135.1. Lineage (NCBI taxonomy): Bacteria > Pseudomonadati > Pseudomonadota > Gammaproteobacteria > Vibrionales > Vibrionaceae > Photobacterium > Photobacterium sp. GB-36. The sequence goes on from NZ_PYNY01000006.1 coordinate 48,767, forward strand.
ATTCAGATAGAACAACTTTTGTGCGCTATGCGTTAGAATCGTTAGGGATTGATTATCAACTCCAACAAGGCTCGGTACAAACGATCCCACAGCAAGGATCAACCTTGATTGTTGCCAATCATCCTCTTGGCGGTGTGGAAGGCATTATTCTTGCTGAGCTTCTGCTCTCAGTTCGTGCAGATATAAAAATTTTGGCGAATCAATATTTAAAAACAGTGCCTGAATTAGATTCTCTGTTCATTGGCGTTGATGTTTTTGAAAGTCAATCCACAGTAAAAGCGAATGCAAAAGCAGTAAGAGAAGCACATCATCACCTTGCTGCGGGAGGCTTATTGCTGGTATTCCCAGCAGGAGAAGTATCGACTAAAGATCAAAAAAAAAGGTTAGTCGATAAAAGTTGGAATCGCTCGGTCAGTCGCTTTATTCGCCGTCATAAAGCAGTTGTAGTGCCGATTTTTATTAGTGGTGAAAACAGTAAAAAGTTTTATTTAGCAGGGAAAATTCATCCTTTATTACGTACAGCAATGCTTGGGCGAGAGATGCTAAATAAACGCCAACAATGTATAGGGCTAGCGATCGGTGAAGCTATACATTATTCGGAAGTGAAAAATATTAATGATGACTATCAATTAGTTAATTACTTACGGCTCAATACATATCTTTTAGGTTCAAGCTATTTATCTCAGTCAACAAAGCAAGAACCAGTATCGAACCCTGAAATGGCTACGATCCATCCTCCTATCCCAGCTCAATTACTAGCAGCAGAAATTGCACATTTGCCACATGATCAGAAGCTTATTGAAAATTCTCGCTTTGATGTTTATTGCACCACAGCTGCAGACGCGCCACATTTATTAAAAGAAATTGGTAGAGTGCGAGAAGTTAATTTTAGGGCTGTCGGGGAAGGCACTGGAAAAGCATTGGACTTAGATCGGTTTGATGACTTTTATTATCATTTATTCGTATGGGATAAAGAGCAGCAGCAGTTGGTTGGTGCATATCGTTTAGGAGCATCTGATCAAATCATACAGCAGCAAGGGATTGAAGGGTTATACTCAAGAACCTTGTTTAATTATGATCAGGCGTTAGTGAAACAGTTAGGTAATTCATTAGAATTAGGACGTTCTTTTGTTGCTCAGCCTTATCAGCGTAGCCTTAGCCCACTATTGTTACTGTGGAAGGGAATATGCGAATTTGTCTATCGTCATCCGCAATATACGCACTTATTTGGTCCTGTGAGTATAAGTAATGACTATAGTTTAGAGGCTCGCCAATTATTAGCGGCTAGTCTAGAGGTGCACTATTACGATCAGCAGGTAGCAACGTTGGTAAAGCCGAGTTATCCTTTGCCGAAAGGGGATCGTTGTTATCATCATCCCGATATATTGGCCGCGCTTACTGATATTCAACTGCTCTCAAAAGTTGTGAGTCGATTAGATAACGATAAGAAAGGTGTTCCTGTCTTATTAAGGCAATATCTAAGCTTAAATGGCAAGCTACTTTGCTTTAATGTTGATCCTGCTTTTAATGATGCGTTAGATGGTTTAGTTGTGGTTGATTTACGTCAGGTAGCAGAAAAGACGCTGGCTAAGTATATGGGGCTTAAAAAGGCTAAACAGTACATAGCCTATCATCGATAGAGATTGAATCGATGACTTTCATAATGGGATAGCTTTACTATTAAGCTATCCCATTTTCATGGTATGGAAGAATGTGTTTTATTTACTGATAAGGTTGCCATAACTTTTCAGCTCGTGTTCCGATAAACCAAAAGCTAAGTGCAAGTATCGCAAAGAAAAGTGCTTTATGGATCTCGCCCCAAAAATACGAGAAATATTCGGTATACAGCACAACTAACATAAAAGTAATACCAAATGCACGCGTCATAACATCATTAGTTTTTATGCCAATAACAATTGCGATAGTACAACAAGCCAAAGCTAAAAGGCTCCATGCCCATAATTCCACTTGTTTTATCTGTGACCACTCATGAAAACTGTCATAGTTACCGAATATAGTCAGTAGCCATAAAAAAGTGAAAAAATAGAACAGTCCAGCAAAACGCGTTGCTTCTGTTAGTGGTTTTACTATTTTTATTTTTGGAAAAAATAGACTAATTAAGATAATGATGGCGCCAAAACAAGTAAATTGCAGCGGAATATTCATTCCTAAAAAGAGGTAATGGCTATCACTTAAATAGGACGTTTCTGAGAGTAAATAAAGCCCCGCGCTTAATAAGAAAAATAACCAAATTAAAACTGATCTTAACTTGATACCTAACCCACAATAGATGATGGCAGGAATAGCAATAAATAGACTTTCTCGCCAATGTTCAGCGAATGCTGTTTTACTTAAAAAACCGACAGAAACAGCTGTGAGTAAAACACCAAAAAAGAAAATTGCTTCATTGCTAATACTTTTTTCAGGGAACTTAGTACGTCTTCTAACGCCGAGATAGTATAATGCGGCGGATAAAAACGCGGTAAAAATAGTTAAAACACTGGCTGGAGTATTAATCAATTTGGCCAATAACGACATTAAATAGTTATCAGCAACTAATAAAATGACGGAGAGGATAAAACAAGCGATAGCTATCCAGAATGAATAAACAGCAAGCAGTTTCCAGTCAAAATTTGCGACTTGATAACTTTGTCGTAATTGCTCACTTTGTTCCATACTTACAATTTTTTCTTGTTCCCAGTGCGCAATAGCTTCATCAAGGATTTGTGCTTTTCTTTTATTAAGCTTAAGTGTCATTTCACTGTCCTAGTAACAAAAGGCGTGCAAAGCGATCTATATAAGTTAGAACGCCATTTATTATTAAGCGAGAGGTTGCTTTGATAAGCACTGACGACATAAGCAGCGTCCTGAAGGACAATCTGCAGTATCGCGTTTATCTAATTCGAAACACCAACACGTTGCCTTTCCCGCACTAATATCGCAATGTGCGGGCTCATGGCATTCAGGGCAAAAATGAGTATCAGGCTGCCCCTTTATTTCAGCCATAACTGATTCTCGCTTGGCATCATCAAAGTTTTGCCATTCGATAACTTCTTTCATGGTGCGTAAGCAACCACTACAGATACCATCACTATTTTTACACTTGGCAACACATGGGCTTTTCACTACAAGATCCCTTTTTACGATAATTTTTGATGTTGGCGAGTATATCAAAAACATCACTCACTCATAGCGTAGCTTATCAACAATATACTGAGCGATAGGAAAGCATGACGTAGCCGCTGGTGAAGGCGCGTTACATACGACAAGGCTTAATGTTGTTTGATGAAACATAAAATCATCAATCAGTTGGCCTTGTTTATTCACCGCTTGGGCTCGTATCCCGCATGGATACGGTTGTAAATCAGAGGTTGTTAATTGAGGGTAATAGCTCTGTACTTTAGCTAAATAAGAAGGTTTCCATACTGCTTGAGTAAACTCTGTCAATGCTGATGATAAGTGTTTGTATAGCAGAGGGTATAAGCCTTTAAAGCTAAGTAAGTCCAAACTATCTTTAAGATTAAACATTGGTGAATCATAAGCTTCACGCGCAAAATTGAGGACGGCATTGGGTCCAACAGTAATGCTGCCATCGATCATTTTAGTTAAGTGGATCCCTAGAAAAGGCAAGGTAGGATCTGGGACAGGATAGATTAAATGGTTTATTTGATCGTTGTGCTTGTTTGGGAGTTGATAGTAATCGCCTCTAAAAGGAACAATAGAAAATGAGGGTTGAGTACCGAGCATAGAAACAATTCTATCGGATTGTAGTCCAGCACACGCAATTAATTTACCCGCGACAAATGTTTTCGTTTTACATTTAACAGCAACGCTATCAGTCTTTTCTTCTATTGCTTCAACGGTTTGATTAAAAATAACATGACCGTTGTGATGTCGGATCAACTCAACAAGTTTTTGACAAATCAATCGATAATTAACGATGGCAGAATCTGGGACAAAAATAGCACTAATGCCTGTAATGTTAGGCTCTTGTTGTTTCAGTCCATGCTGATCAAGAAGGGTGATATCAATATCAAGATGAGCAGCTCGTATTGCTAGTTGTTGTAATCGTTGTTGCTCGGAAGTGTTTGTGGCAACGACTAATTTTCCGCATTGTTCGAAAGGAATATCAAATTCATTACAAAAGGCTTTAATAGCTTGATTACCACGAAGACAAAAATCACTTTTTAAGCTGCCTGGAGGGTAATAAATACCAGCATGTATGACACCACTATTGTGGCCTGTTTGATGGAAAGCTTCATGAGCTTCTTTTTCGATAACCCATATCTTTTTTTGGGGAAAACGTTGTTGCAGCTCCCATGCTGTACTTAATCCAATTATTCCAGCCCCAATAACTAGAAAGTCACAATCTAACACTAAAACCTCCCATTGGTATGGCGATGCGTGATGAGAGTTATCATAAGGCTATTTACTATACGGAGTCGTTATTCAGTCGGTATCATGCTGAGGTTGTGATCTCATACAGTGAAATGTCATCATTTATATTGTCTATAGAAGCAATAGAAAGTTTATCAACAGGGCACATACCCACTTTTAGCATGACCTTTGCAGGATCTGTGATGCTTTTACTGTGGCGACCATAAATATGTTTGAGATGTAATCGGTTAAAACCAAACTCTTTAAGACGTTCAACCGCTTCAGTACAATATCCATTGCCCCAGTAAGGTACACCAATCCAATAACCCAATTGACCACTCCCGTTTTGTATATTTTCAAGTCCAGCACAGCCAACCAGTTGGTGATTTGCTTTTAATGTTATCGCAAAGATTGCTGAATTCTGGGTGAGCCAACCACCTAAATGCTTACCAATCCATTTACCCGCCATACCGTCAGAGTAAGGATGAGGAACATTGATAGTACTATTTGCAATATCGATGTTGCCTGCTAAATGTTGAATTTTTGTCGCATCTGATAATTGTAGTGGACGAAGAATTAATCTGTCAGTTGTTAGTAGTGGTTGTGATTGGTACATAGTCTTAACGACCTCTCAACGTAGTTATTAATGCAATTAAAGGCATATTGTTGAGCTATTAAAACGTATTTTGATATGTACGTCCTCGATTTGATCAAAGATCGCGTAACAAGAGGCATGTTTATGGGAAGAGAAAATCAAAAATGTAGAATTGATCGCGATTTGCTGTTGCGCATTATTTAATGCGGGCTTTGGTTGGAATGTCTTTTATTGAAGTGGTATTACGTGAATAAGGTTTCGCTGTCGTTGTGGATTTCCACATATCTTCACTGTGTTTAATCACGTTTGCTAGTGCTTGTTTTAAGAAGTTTTGTATTTGAAACTTAATTAACCAGCCAGTGCCTTTAATTTTAGGGGAAAAAGTAATGCGATAATGAATTTTACTTTGGGTTGCATTGATACTTTTAAACTTTATCCACCCGCCATGTTCATTCACTGGAGCGCCTTGAATTATTTGATAGTGAATGTGTTCATTTTCTTTAAAATCAATGATTTGCTCTTGATATGTAAATGGCCCTTGAATGACTTCGCGTATAGCACCGATCCCATTAATCTCTGGTTTTCCTGAGCGAATCAACGAGTACTGAGCATTAAAAAAACGCCCTAATTTAGCGTGATCAGAAAGTAATGCAAAGAGGACGGTTTTAGGTACATTAGCGGTTACCTCTAAAGTAACGGTATGAATCGTCATTATCGTCTCCATAGCACTTAATTACATCTAACATACCATTTACAATTGGTTGTTGGAAGCCAAAGCGCAAGCTTTAAAGGGATTTTTTCTTTTTTATGATGGTATTAAAAGGAATGAATTGGTGATGATATTAATAATAAAAAGTGAAAATTGGCTGTTTTGATTAAATTTTTGAGAGGGTAGGACGTTGGTATAGATTGCCGATAGTTATAAAAATATACTTATTTTGCAATAGGTTAAGATTATCGTTAATAGGGTATGATCACTTGTATAATAAAATAAAGAGTTGAATCACAAAAAAAATCTATTTTAGTGGTTGTCAAATGAGCAAAAGATACATATATTAAATTGTCGATATAAATTGTTCGAGGTTTTTTAAAGTAAGAAAACGTAGCTGATAATATTTAGCTATGGTTGCATTTCAATACTTCCTATCGAACCCATATCTATAAAAATCATTTTAATAATCTACTGTGAACTTTTCTGATAGCTTGCTGCCTAAGATATATTAATAAAAAAAGATGTTCACAAAAAAACTATTGTGATGTCATGTTTATGTCACATCAAGTTGTTTAAGTAGAACAGATAAGTAAAGAGTAAGAACGGTATTAATTTTAGTGATATCAACCTTACTCATATAAGATTAATGAGAGGTTTTAAATGAAAACACGTAACCGTAGACAGTGGTTTTACTATAAAAATCAAACTACTAAAGTTGAAAAAGCATAATCAATGCTGACAGAAAGGCTTTCTTTTAGGTGATTCAGAAAGTCTTATACATTTAGCAAATCCCCCGTTAAATGTTCAAAATCTTAGTAATGTAAATTTAAATACTTATTGAGTATCAGTGGCCAGAAATAAATGAATATTTCTGGCTTTCTTATATTTAAAATTCGCATTTAACTATATTTAGATAGGCATTTAAATTAAAAGGCAAACGATTGCTATTTTTAAATGCAAAATAATACAATGGCTTGTTAATTGATAATACGACCTTTTATTTTTGCATTATCTGGAATGCTTGTTATTTGAGTGCCCTTAATGTGGATATCGCCATCAACGATGATTTGATTAGGAAGTTTAGTTATTTTGCTGTTGTTTAAGTAAAGATCCCCTTTGACATAAAGGTTATCTGGAAGCGTTTGGATCTCCGTTCCCATTAAACTGAGATCTCCCTTTACTCTCATACCATAGTTAAGTGCTTTAATTTTTGAATGAGCAAGGTTAACGAATCCATCGACGTTAAATACCACGGGGAGGTACTCAACTTCAGTATAAGCAAGATTAAGATTACCATTTACAGTCAGGCTACGTGGAAGTTGTGAAATCTTGCTTTTTTCAAGATTCAAGTTACCAGTGATCACAAGAGGATCGGGTAGTTGTATATCTCTACTATTTCTTAATGAGACATTGCCATATGAATCGACATAGTTCAGTAAGTGAATAGGTGAAAGAGCATAAGCATATAGCGGCGCAGAGCTAGCTAGCAATAAGAAAGTGGCGAACGTATGCAGCGTCAATCTTGTTTTTAATTGTTTTTTCATGATTTCGTTATTCGTCATGCTTGAGTTTGGTTGTTCACGAGTGATGTCCATATTATTGCTATCGTGTTTAAAGTGGTTAACTTTAATTATTACCTTATTAGTAATGAAATTTTGTTATTAGAGTAAATAGCGAAAGACTGTTTTGGAACCAAGCTCAACATAAACAAAGCATTCATTCTAAAAAGTCATTAGCTGACAGTCTACGCGAAAAATAAAAAGCATAGTAATGAACCAGAAATCGATTTCTATTTTCTAAATGAATTATCATGTGTTTGAAATAAATACTTACACTTGAAGTGCTTTTTAGACGCTTAAATTCAGCTCTATTCAGGTTGCATTTAGTTAATAAAATAGTGTTTTATTTGTTAAGTTTTCGTACAGGAGAGATGCTTTAGTTTTGTTGCTAACGAAAAGACACAGGTATTTTGAAAGCCAATTAATCTTCCCTTTAGATTAATGACTTTCACTAATAACAATAAGTTAGGAATAAAATCATGAAAAAGTCTATTTTATCTACGGTCGTTTTAGCAGGTATCGTATCAGCGCCAGCGATGGCAACAAATGTGGAAACATTTATGGGTGGTGGTGTGGGTTATCAATTAGATAACTTTAAAGATGCAGCTAAAATGCATAGTGAAGATGCTAGCTATCAAATCCGTGGTGGTGTAATTGTCGATAACCATCACCGCTTAATGGCAACTTACGGTTATAAGAAAGATAAATTCAATATCGCTGAATCTGGAGAAGAAACTATCAAGGCTAAGCATAAACAAGATTTATTTTTAGTTTCTTATGATTACCTAGTACCAGTCACTTCTAATATTAACCTTTTTGCTGGTGCGTCAATGGGTGCTGCTCATAATAAATTAACAGCTAAGACATCAGAAGCGAGTGGTAAAGATAGCTCTACTGATTTTGTATGGGGTGGACAACTAGGTGCAATGGTTCAACTAACGGATAATATTTCATCAGATCTTACATACCGTTATCTTGATCAAAATTACAAAACAGATGGTGTTCGTTTAAAAGGAACAGAGCAAATTGTTTGGAGTGTTGATTATAAATTCTAATAAATTTAATTATTTATAAAAACGTAGCACCTCACATAAAGTGGGGTGCTATGCGATGTAGAAGCTAAAAGGTAAGCAATAAAATTATTTATTTGTTGTAATACTATAATCTGAATCATTACCACTAAGCATAAATGTATTGTCGATAAATCTTTTTATCCTGCCATTTTCAAGTTCGGATTGTTGCATAACACGAAAAGTTCTCTTGATTCCTTCTGCATCTATGGAGTGAGATAAATGCGTGTCTGTTATCTTAGTGCCGTCTTTTGAGGTAAAAAAGTTAACTACTTCAACTTTAACCTTTGCATTCTTTTTCAACCAGACCATACGTTGCTTAAAAGCATCAGCATCATATTCTTTATCGTTAATATTGATATAGCAATCTTCCGTAAAATAATGATGAAACTTTGATGTATCAGGGTTGACTAATATTTCCTGATATAACTTCTCGTAAGTTTTTATATTATCCCAGTCAGGAGCTCTTGATTCTGTCATTGAGTGTACCTTTTGTTGTTTTATTAAAGCTGTGGTTACTTTAACAGACTGTTTTATTTTGTTTTGATAGTACACGACAATTGCTAGTGATTTTTCGCCAAAGATTAAGCGACATCTTTAGTCATTATATCTGTCAATGTTACTTTTAATTGATCGTTAAATGCTCTTTTAGGGGGATCTTGTTCTAGATAAGTCGCTTTTTAGGAAGATACACAATGACGAAAATATGAATTCAGACAAAGTCGTATTATGATATGGCGCGTTTGAGATCATAGGCAGTAATAGTGAATAAGCAAAAGTTATTAAATCAGGTACAAATTAGGCTACAACAAATATTAGAAGCGGCGACTGAAGCGGCTTTACGTGCCTATAATACGGCGACTGATGATGAAAATGTTGCCGAAAATCAATATGACACATTGGCGCTTGAAGCGTCTTATTTAGCGCATGGTCAGGCACAAAGAGTAGAAGAGTGCAAAGCTGATATAGCAGCTTATCAAGTATTACAAGCTAACTTACCTAAAGCCTTTGATACTGTACTACTTGGGCATATTGTAACGTTAGCTGATGAAGATGATAACGTGCGTTTTGTTTTTCTGGGCCCCAGCTCTGGTGGACTAGTCGTAACGTTTGATCAGTATTCTGTCACGATAGTGACACCAACTTCGCCATTTGGTGATGCATTGATTGGTCGTGAGATCGGTGAAGAAGTCGATGTTCATATTGGTGATAATGTCACTTGGTATGAAGTTATGGCGATCAATTAAATCATTTTATTTAAAGGTATCTCGGTATTTTTGATAATACTGATAAATATGCTCAATGAAGAGTTTCACTTTCATTGGTTGCTGTTTGGTATACGGATATACCGCATAAATGCCTAATGATTTCGCAACATAATCAGTGAGAACTTCAATCAAGCGACCTTTTTTAAGATCTTCAGCGACTAATACTTTGGGAATGTAGACTAAGCCTTGTCCGTGTAATGCCGCGCCACGTAAAGCAGAAGCGTTATTAGTGGTAAAGTTGCCTTTTACTTTAACGGTATGAATACCTAATGTATCTTCAATTAGCCATTCGTTCGCCCCTGTTTCTTGGAAGCTATAACCCAGACAGTTATGTTTTTCTAAATCATAAGGCTGTGTTGGTATGCCATATTGCTTGATATAGCTGGGGGATGCACATATCACCCAGCGAGCTTGAACCAATTGACGGGCAATAAAGCTTGAATCTGGCATTGCGCCTGTTCTTATCGCAATATCAAATCCTTCCTGTACTAAATCAACAAAGCGATTGTCGAGTTCCATTTCAATATGAATATCAGGATATTGACGGCTAAATGCTGCAATTGCTTCGGGTAAAATAAGTTCGCCCGAAATGGTAGGGACAGTAATACGGATTTTACCTGTTAAGCTTTCTCCCAAACCACTCATTGCATCTTCTGCATTTTGAACCGCATTGTAGACTTCTCTCGCATGATGATAAAAAACATCACCAGCTTCTGTCAGTGTCAACTTGCGTGTAGTCCGATAAATAAGCTGAACGCCTAACGCTTGTTCAAGTGCTGTGATACGTTTGCTTACCACCGATTTTGTTAAGCCAATGTGTTCGGCTGCTTTGCTAAAGGAGCCTTTATCAATTAGGTGATAAAAAAGGAGTAGATTATTCGTCGTCTTCATTTATTAGTGTACTTTTTTCAACAAACATGTGAATTAGTCAATATTTATCAACCATACAGAGTAAAGTAGAATATACCTATAAGAAATAAAACAATTAACTCGTATATATACATGGAGCCATGATGCAGCAGCCCTACCTTGAACTGATTGCGCTATTAGAACAACAAATAGATAAAAGTCGCATTATCACCGATCCAACACTCGCACTGGCCTATGGTACCGATGCTAGCTTTTACCGTTTAACACCTCAAGTTGTCCTTCAACTGGATAGTTTGCAAGAGGTGATTTTTGCCGTTAAAACGTGCTACGAGCGCCAAATTCCGGTGACATTTAGAGCTGCTGGTACTAGCTTATCTGGTCAAGCTCAGTCCGATTCTGTGTTAATCACGCTGACTCGAAATTGGCGTGATTATGAGATATTAAATGATGGTGAACAGATTTGGCTCCAGCCGGGAATCATTGGTGCTGAAGTCAATGCGTATTTAGCGCCATTTGGCCGTAAAATTGGCCCAGATCCTGGCTCAATCAATACCTGTAAAATTGGTGGTATTGTTGCTAACAATGCGTCAGGTATGTGTTGTGGCACTTCAGAGAATAGTTACCGCACAGTTGCTGGGATGACGGTTGTTTTAGCTGACGGTACAGTGCTAAATACATTAGATAGTGCCAGTGTTGAAGCTTTTAAACTCAGTCATGCAGAAATGATTGATGAGTTGATGACACTCGTCACCCAGTGTCAGGAAGATAGCGAACTGGCAGCTAAGATCCGTCATAAGTACCGTTTAAAAAACACCACAGGTTATAGTCTTAATTCACTGATTGACTTTGATGATCCAATTGACGTTTTGCAACACCTTTTCATTGGTTCAGAAGGCACATTAGGTTTTATTGCTGACGTAACTTACAACACAGTTGTGAATCATGCACACAAAGCATCTGGGTTGTTTGTTTTCAGTGATATTGAGATCACTTGCCTTGCAGTAAGTGAGTTGAGTAAAACTTCAGTCGCTGCGGTTGAATTAATGGATAGCCGTTCTTTAGCTTCTGTTGCCGACAAGCCAGGAATGCCAGGTTTTATCGCAGAGCTTGGTGAAAAAGGTGATACTGAAGCCGCGGCATTATTGATAGAGATTCATGCTGAGAATGAGGCTGCATTACAGCAACAAATTGAACAGTTGCTAGCTATTATTAATGGTTTCTCGCCGATTGCTCAGGTTGATTTTAGTCGTGATACCAAAACCTGTGAGCAGTTATGGGGGATCCGTAAAGAGCTATTCCCATCAGTGGGGGCTGTGCGAGAGACTGGAACCACAGTTATCATTGAAGATGTAGCCTTTCCGATTGAACAATTAGCCCCTGCTGTACGTGAACTACAGGAGTTATTTACTCAGTTCAATTACCATGAAGCGATCATTTTTGGTCACGCATTGGCGGGAAATCTACACTTTGTATTCACTCAGTCATTTGATAGCCAAGTAGAAATAACACGTTATAGTGATTTTATGGATGCAGTGGCTCAGTTAGTGGCCGTTGATTATAAAGGGTCATTAAAAGCAGAGCATGGTACTGGGCGTAATATGGCGCCGTTTATCGAGCTTGAGTGGGGCGCTGATGGCTATCAATTAATGCAAAATATTAAACGCATTTTTGATAAACGCGGCATTTTAAACCCTGGTGTGATCATCAATGAAGACAAAGAATCACATATCAAAAACTTAAAAGGGATGCCTGAAGCAGATGAGTTGATTGATAAGTGTGTTGAATGTGGTTTCTGTGAGCCTGTTTGTCCTTCTCGTAATTTATCGTTAACACCACGCCAACGTAATACAGTATTTCGTGAAATCTCTCGCTTAAGAAAAACTAACGAAGATCCTAGCCGTCTTACTCAGATGGAAAAAACCTATCGTTACTACGGCCTAGATACCTGTGCCGCAACAGGATTATGTGCCGATCGTTGCCCTGTTGGGATCAATACCGGCGATCTTGTTCGTAAATTACGTCAAAACCATACAGATAAAGCAAAACAAATTGCGAACTGGACTGCGGATCATTTTTCAACCGTTACGTCAGTAGCTAAAACTGGTTTAACTGTCGCAAATGGTATGCATAAGGTACTTGGCACTAATAAAATGCGTAAGTTGACGAAGGCGGCTTATGACTTATCGGGTCATCGTATTCCGATGTGGTCTTCACATATGCCTGTCGCGGTAAAATCCACTGAAATGTTGAAAGTTAAAAAAGTGGGTCGAGAAAAGATCGTTTATTTCCCGAGTTGTTCTGCACGTACAATGGGCACTGAAGCGAATGCAAAAGATCCTCGACCATTAGTCGATGTGACGATCTCTCTGCTTGAAAAAGCGGGCTATGAAGTTGTTATTCCGAAGGATTTAAACAATCAATGTTGTGGTATGCCATATACCAGTAAAGGTTTTCCTGAAACGGCAGCGAAAAAAGCACAGCAATTAGAAAATGCGTTATGGGAAGCATCTAGCCAAGGAACCTATCCTGTATTAATGGATACCAGCCCTTGTGCAAGTACAGGAAAAGAAACACTACGCAGTGAAATTAAAATCTACGAGCCTTTTGAATTTGTCGCAAATTATGTGTTGCCAAAATTAACCATAACACAGCAAGAAGAGCCTGTGATGTTACACATTACCTGTACTTCACGTCGTAAAGGGTTAGCTGGGGTGATGGAAAAAGTCACGAAAGCTTGTGCGAAGACAGTGATTATTCCAGATGACATTACCTGTTGCGGTTTTGCTGGCGATAAAGGTTTTACCAAACCAGAACTTAACGCAAGTTCACTAGCGCCTTTAAAACGTCAAGTACCTGTAGACTGTACTGAAGGTTATTCAAATAGTCGTACTTGTGAGTTAGGGCTATCTGAACATAGCGGGATAGAGTATCGCTCAATTCTCTATTTAGTTGATAAAGTCAGTATGTAAGTGATCAATTTTTAAATGAAAACGCTGATATGAAAGTATCAGCGTTTTTTTATGTTCAATGAGGGTTATTTATAAAATAAGGCTGTTTGGTTGGAACGCTATTTTAAATGACTTATTTTGATATATTACATTGCATAAATGATTGGCTGAAAGTTAAGAGAACATGTTGTTTTTTCGTATACTATTAGATCTATAACTCTATTTAAATATATAGATAGATTAGCCGATAGGTTCTTTTCGGATTTGTAATTTATCCGTTATTACTCATCTAACGATGAGTGAATATTCAGCTATGGATTATAAATCCCATATAATATAAAGGGTTTAATATGCATTTTCACTCAACTGCTCGCGGTATTTTAATTAACGATGATGCAGTGCTTGTAACCCGAGTTAAAGGTGATGATAAAACATTTTTACCTGGTGGACATATTGATGCAAAAGAATCAGCAGCGACAACGGTGATTCGAGAATTGAATGAAGAAGCGAACTTAAAGGTTAACATTGATTGTTTTTTGGGGGCCGTAGAAAATAACTGGCATATAGGGCAAGAATTAAATACTGAACTATGCTTATTATTTTTATTGTCATCAAAAACAGATAATAATCTTGATACTATTAAGAGTTGTGAAGCTCATATCGATTATTTTTGGTTAAAAAAAGAAGATCTGGTAACGAGTAATTTATACCCATTAGCATTAAGAGAGTGGCTAATGTCTTCGCAATTAGAATTTACAAAATCCCAACCAGCATTTTGGGGCAGTGATTTGTAAATACGTGATTTATTACAACAATATATATTTATCATCTAGACTCAAATTTAGCGATATTTCAGCTAAATAGGATATTTTAATGGCAACGACTGATAACTCGCCGTCTGAACAACTTCAGACGCCAGAAAATGATTCACATATGTTCCGTAATCTATTAATTTTTGTACTTTTAGCGGCACTGTTAGGAACGGCTGGGTATTTTTATATTCGCCATCAAAAGTTATATCCAGCGACGGATGATGCCTATGTCCACGCCAATATTTTATATGTTGCACCACAAATTAGTGGCAAAGTACTTACAGTCAATGTGAATGATTACCAGCATGTAGCGGAAGGCGATTTATTATTATCGATTGATCCTGCTCCTTTTGAAATAGAGTTAGAAAAAGCAAAAGCTGCGTATGAAGTTGCGACACAAGAAAATAAAGCGACAGATGATGCAATTTTAGCGGCAAGTGCTAATGTACGATCAGCAGACGCTACGCTTGTTGATGTGCAAAAAAATTATCGTCGAGTAATGGATTTAGTGAATCGCAAATTATTACCTTTACAGGAAGGTGATGATGCTAAAGCTAAATTAGCCTCCGCTCAAACAGCATTAGAAGCTGCGCGTGCTAAAATGAGCCAGTTAATTAACCAGCAAGGTGCTAAAGGTGATGAAGCGCCTCAGGTTAAGCAAGCGGCGGCAGCATTAAGCCAAGCGACGTTGAATTTATCCTACACCAATATTTATGCTCCCCATGACGGTAGTTTAGGTAAGGTGAGTGTCCGACCTGGCAGTATTGTATCGCCAGGGTTATCTGTCATGCCTTTAATTGAAGATAATACGGCGTGGCTTCAAGCTAATTACAAAGAAAAGTCGATTGGTTTATTAAAACCAGGCATGAAAGCCAGTATTGTTTTAGATATGTACCCAGATGTGACATATCAAGGCCACGTTATTGCCTTATCACCAGCAAGCGGTTCATCGTTCTCATTACTCCCTCCTGAAAACGCAACGGGTAATTGGGTTAAAGTACCTCAACGTTTCCCTGTTCGTATTCAATTTGATGATTTAAAAGGTAAGCCTTTACTTCGTGTTGGAGCGAGTGCGGAAGTCACTATTGATACGTTAACAGAGACTAAGTAATGACGGGTGCTACGTTAACGCCAGCCAATCGGTTGTTGATCACTTTTGCTGTCATGCTATCTGCCATTATGGTGCTGATAGACATGACTATCGCGAATGTTGCTTTGCCTCATATGATGGGAGCGTTAGGCGTAACTTCAGAGCAAGTAACATGGGTGTTAACCTCATATTCGATGGCAGAAGCGATCTTCATTCCTTTAGCGAGCTATTTGGCGCTTAAACTTGGAGTACGTAAATTATTGCTCTTTTCGGTTGCCGGTTTTGTGGCTATGTCTGCTTTATGTGGACAGGCTGACAGCCTTGCTGAAATGGTAACTTTTCGAATATTTCAAGGCGCGTTCGGCGCATCAGTGATCCCCTTATCACAATCTATCATGGTGCAAATATATCCGCCTGAAGAACGTGGTAAAGCAATGGCGTTATTCAGTGTTGGGATATTATTAGGGCCTATTTTAGGCCCTACCGTTGGCGGTATCATTACCGAAAATATGGATTGGCGCTGGATTTTTTACGTTAATGTACCCATTGGTTTGATTTGTTTATCTCTGCTTTATTTCTTTGTGAAGTTAGATGGACGCGGTAAGAGCAAACTAGATTGGCCTTTAGTGATAGGTATGACTATCGGTATTGGGCTGTTACAAATGGTATTAGACAGAGGTAATGAAGAAGGATGGTTTGAATCTAACTTTATTCTGTTCTCTGCGGTGATCAGCGTTATCGCGTGGATTTTCTTTATCGCACGCTCATGGATCACTAAAGGCGATGTTGCTCCTATGTGGTTGCTTAAAGATAGAAACCTTGCTGTTTCTTGTTTAATGATGGCTGGCTTCTCAATGGGGATGTTTGGTATTACCCAATTACAACCTATGATGCTAGAACAGTTACTACATTACCCAGTAGAAGCAACAGGGTTTGCCATGGCGCCCAGGGGATTAACCTCTGCAATTGTACTACTAGTGATTGCTAGATTTATGGATAGATTAGATCCACGTATGCTAGTAGCAGTAGGGCTCGGTTTTAATATTCTTGGTACATACTTAATGATGCAGTATTCAATGAATATTGATTATTACTGGGTAGTAATGCCATCGATTGTTCAGGGGTTAGGGATGGGGCTTGTATTCGCACCATTAAGCCAAATGGCATATCGAACATTAAGTCATACAGATACAATTGGTGGTGCGGTTATTTTCAACCTTTGCCGAACCATTGGTGGTTCATTTGGTATCTCTATTGTTAATACGTATTTTACACGTACAGAGCAACGAGAGTGGCATGCCTTAGGGGCGGATTTAACATTAACTAATCCGCAATTACAGCAGCAGGCAATGATGCAGCATACAACTGTAACGGATCCTCATTTTATCGCCCAAATCAGTGAGCTATTACATCAGCAGTCAACTTTGCTTGCTTTTGTGTATACCTTTGGATTTATTTTTGTCTCTTACATTGTGCTGTTACCACTCTTAACACTGTTCAAGTTTAAGAAAACATAGTCAGTGCCTAAGAATGTAAATATACATTAATCGAGTGATAGAAAAAAAGCAGATCAATAATGATCTGCTTTTTTATAGGTGATATGTGTGTTAAATTATTTTAAATCAGTTGGTTATAATTTATTTTGGTTTTTTTTATAAAAAACAGTTTACAGTCAATACATTTAATGTGATGATGTCTTCGCTCTGTTGTTCAGAGTTATTAATGAAAAGTTAAGTTAAAGAAAATCTCCAGAAGTATCTTCGTTTAGTTGTACCTTTGTGTTTCCTTCGCTTCATCATATTTAATAATTCAAGCTTTCAGTGCATCGCAATTTTGCGATATTTTCTATGAATTTTATATAAGGGACACATTATGTCTAAGTCAACTGGTATCGTTAAGTGGTTCAACGAAGAGAAAGGTTTTGGTTTCATTACTCAAGACAACGGCGGTGCTGACGTATTCGTTCACTTCCGTGCTATCGCTTCTGAAGGTTTCAAAACTCTTGCTGAAGGCCAAAAAGTGTCTTTTGAAGTAGAGCAAGGCCAAAAAGGTCTTCAAGCTGCAAACGTTGTAGCTCTTTAATTTTATAGTTTCTATAAGATTTCTAAGTGGTGTAACTTGTTACACCACTTAATCCAAAAATATCTTCTGCGCTACACTCTTCGAAATACTTTACTCATCTTGGTTTTACTTCTTAGCAGTTTTGCTAATCGCTATATTCATAATCTTCATTAAAAATTCATAACGCTATAAAACCGTTGATAATTAGCTTTACTAATGTCATAGCTAAAATTCATCAACGCGACAATTTAAAGAGGTATATTATGATTATCAACTTCAAGGTTAATGATCTTAGCTGGAATGCATCTATGCATCAGTTAAATAGTGATGTATTGCGCCGACATGTTTTAATTAACGGTAAGCTAGATACATTAGATGTCAACTTTACGTACTGTGAACAATCAGAAAAAGGCATTATTACTAATCACAATAATAAAGAGATTGGGCATTTTTCAATTGTTGATTAAGGTTTAAAATAACATGTTTGCAAGTCATGGTTTATTTAAAGCAGAGAGGCAGAACGGGGTGTCTGCCTTAAACTAAAACTAGCAAATAGTTACCCGTTAGTAAGTAAAAATCATCATTTGTCTATGGTTATGTTGGCTTACATACACTTCCTTTATTTTCCCATATTGCCAACAATAATAACTTTCTCTCCCTTGTTTATTCTGTATCCTCGTTAATAAAAACATTGAACGTCACAACTGACGTGATAGAGCGCCTCCAGTGCTGCCTTCCACACCATCGCGATAAAAAGCAGTTGTCCCTTAGCATCGATTCTCCCAGCTATGATCCTTCTATGAACGGCTTGATGTTCAACACACCTATCTTGTCGATGATCCTGACGTATCTATTTGTACCCCTTATTAAATTATATGTAGTCAACTTACTTGGTGAGTGTCATTATCTATGTGTAGTAAAGGGCTAGGTTGATTTTGGCACTGAATTGAATGTGCAAAAGGTAGGATAAAGTGGCGCTCGTTATAAAAAAGCTGCAGAACGTTGCGCTCTACAGCTTATTAATAAACCAGTGAGATCTTAATGATTTTCAGCTAGTAGTTGTTCTTGTGTCTGATGACGTGTCGAATATAGTTTGTAGCTCATAATAACAATCACTAATGCTTTAATGATCATCATTTGTGGATTGCCATAATATCCTGCCATACCAACAAAACCTGATGTTAGCATTAACATGCGATAATTTTTCAGTGAAGTCATATAAAGCGCGGCAACAATAACGGCTAAATCTAAATATTGTAATGCGACAGTAATCGTTGGCTCTGCAATGAAAGCACTAATAGCAACGTAAGTTATATATATAATGGCAGATGCCATAATGGCAGCGAGTGTGTGGACTATTGCCTTCCCCATTTTGGTGAAGTCTTTTACATAGCGATAAGCATTAATCGCATTAACGGAAAGGTTTAAAATTACTTTCGGCCACCATCCCATTAGAATTGACCAAACAGTATCATTTGTTGCAGATGCAAAAGCAGCATAACGAGTGAATTTCATGCTGTTAAATATAGTAAGCAGGATATATAAGACGACGGAAGTCCAGCCTAATACTTCTTTTAATAGATCAACCAATGTAAATATCTCTCAGTGATGTCATTGATAGTAATGACATTTAATAGTGCTTTATTCTGTTTATTAACGTTTAAGTAACATTAGTTACTTGTTGTTAAGCTAATTTCGAGGGATCCTACCACAGTTGTCATTTCCATGACATTAGATGAAGCTTCATATTTCAACTAATTTCTTCTTATACGGAATGAATTAAATGTGCTGAGTTCACATAAATTATATCTTGTTCAACGAATCGTTATTCTTGATTAGTACGTATAAATACGTAGTGTAAGTTATTTTATAACTTATTGATAAATAATAATTTAAATTTTATCGATACGATTTTATACGTGGTTTTCTTTTTGTATTTATTAACGGTTTTTAACTTTTAATCCGTAGTCCTTCTCATTTTATCTTGTATAGCGTTAAGCCAAAGTATGTTGAACATCATTTTGTAGCCTAATCATATAAAGCAAGGATGAGTGAATGACTATTATTGGTAGCGTAGTGAAACGTGTGGTGAAAAAAAGCCTAATCGTTGCACTAGGGTGTGTTGCTATTCTGGCAACAAGCGCACAAGCATCAGAAAAAGTATACCGTTTAAAATTAGCTGAAACATGGGGACCCAATTTTCCGATCTTTGGTGATGCCACAAAGAACATGGCGGCGATGGCAGAAAAAATGTCTAACGGCCGTTTGAAAATTCGTATTGACTCTGCTAATAAGCATAAAGCACCACTTGGTATCTTCGATATGGTGAAATCTGGTCAATACGACATGGGACATTCAGGATCGTATTACTGGAAGGGGAAGGTTCCAAACACCTTATACTTTACCTCTATGCCTTTTGGTATGACCCCTGCTGAGCAATATGCGTGGTTCTATCATGGTGGTGGTATGGAGTTGATGGAGCAAGTCTATTCACCTCATAACTTGCTTTCATTTCCTGGCGGTAATTCAGATATTCAAATGGGGGGATGGTTTCAAAAAGAGATCAATACCGTTGATGATCTGAAAGGGTTGAAAATGAGAATCCCTGGTTTTGCGGGTGAAATTCTTGCTGAAGTTGGTGCTAAGCCAACCAATATTGCACCAGGAGAGCTCTATACTTCACTTGAGCGAAATACCATTGATGCGCTTGAGTGGGTAGGCCCATCATTAGATTTGCGCATGGGTTTTCATAAAATAGCACCTTATTACTACACAGGTTGGCATGAGCCAGGATCAGAATTACAGTTCCTAGTAAATAAGCGCACATGGGAGCGTCTACCTGCCGATCTTCAAGAGATCTTACGTGTTGCAATGCGTACTGCGGCTTATGATATGTATACCCAAGCTACTCATGCAAGCGGTAAAAACTGGTCAACAATTCAACAAACTTACCCTGATATAAAAGTGAAAGATTTCCCGCCAGCAGTGATGAAAGCATTACGTGACGCGAATGATCGCCTCCTTGCACAACATGCAGAAAAAGATGAACAAGCAAAAGCGATCCAAAAATCACAAGCGGATTATCTAAACCAGGTACGTTCATGGACCAATATATCTCATCGTGCCTACCTTAATAGCCAAGCGCAATAAGTCTGTTTAAATAAGGACGTTATTATCCTGCCATTTATGCATATAAGATCGCAGTTATGCGTATTTGGTGGGATTCCATGGAGTAAGGAATGAAAAGTCTGATTACGCTAGAGCGTTTTTTTAATCGTATTGGTGATGTGCTCGGTTGGTTTGCCAGTATCCTATTTATATTATTATTAGTTAATGTCGTTTATGACGTTGTTATGCGCTACGTTTTTAATGATGTTTCCATTGCCCTTCAAGAAATGGAATGGCACCTGTTTTCCGCTGTGTTTTTACTTGGCGTTCCTTACGCGATCCGTTCTGCGGGACATGTTCGTGTTGATGTTTTTTATGAGCGTCTATCCCGTAAAAGCCAAGCGATCATTGATATTTTAGGTACACTTTTCTTTTTACTACCTTTTTGTTTACTGGTGGCATGGTATGGCATTGATTTCGCCAAAGAGAGCTATGCATTAGGCGAAACATCTGGCGATCCTGGTGGTCTTGCTTATCGATGGATAATTAAAGCAATGATCCCTCTCTCATTTGGCTTAATGGCGATCAGCGGTTTAGGGCTGGTTGTTCACTCATTAAATACCTTATTTAATCCGCACCACGCGGCATTAAAACAAGATCAGTAAAGGAATACGTCAATGATCGGAATCGTGATGTTTTTTGTCGCATTATTTGCCTTATTACTGGGCTTTCCTGTGGCATTTACTTTTGGCGGAATAGCCTTAATTTTTGGTGTTTGGGCTGAAGGTTTCGACATGTTTGCATTTATGCCTTATCGCATTCAGTCAATCATGGAAAATACGGTGCTTATGGCGGTGCCTCTGTTTGTTTTTATGGGCTTAGTGCTCCAGAAAACCCGTTTAGCTGAGCAGTTATTAGAGTCAATGGGGCGTCTGTTTGGTGGCGTTCGTGGTGGTATTGCAATTTCGACTGTACTCGTTGGTGCATTACTCGCGGCATCAACGGGTGTGGTCGGGGCATCTGTTGTTGCGATGGGGCTTATCTCATTACCCGTTATGCTCAAATATAATTACGATAAAGGCCTTGCGTGTGGAACTATCTGTGCATCGGGGACATTAGGACAAATTATTCCACCATCGATTGTATTAATACTATTAGGTGATGTGCTAGGTGTGCCTGTTGGTGATTTATTTCAAGCGGCTATTTTACCGGGTTTTGTATTGGTAGGTGCGTACGTCGCTTATATTTTAATTTATGCCAAGCTTAACCCTGAAGCGACACAGCCAATTGAGCGAGATGACAGCATTAGTCGTTTGCAAGAGGTTTTTACTGCGTTAAAAGCGGTCATTCCACCATTAGCGTTAATTATCGTGGTGCTAGGTTCTATTTTTGCAGGTATTGCGACGCCTACAGAGTCTGCTGCATTAGGTGGATTTGGCGCGATTGTGTTAGCAATTTTATATCGCATGTTTAGTTGGAAAATGATCTATGAGGCAGCAAAAGAAACGGTAAAAGTCACGGCAATGGTCTTTGCTATTTTGTTAGGTGCGACCGCATTTTCGATGGCATTTACCTACACTGGTGGTGATTACTTAGTTGAAGAATGGATGATGGCGCTACCCGGTGAAAAGTGGGGATTTTTGATCATTACTATGCTGGTTATTTTAATACTTGGTTTCTTTATCGATTTTGTTGAGATCTGTTTCATTATCGTACCGATTTTAGCGCCTGTTGCCGAAGCGATGGGATTAAATATGACTTGGTTTGCCATACTTGTCGCGATGAACCTTCAAACTTCATTTTTAACACCACCATTTGGCTTTAGTTTGTTTTACTTGAAAGGTGTTGCACCTGCAGGTGTCACGACACGTGATATTTACCGTGGAGTTATGCCATTTATCGCTATTCAAATTGCGGTACTAGCTTCTATTTTGATTTTCCCGAATTTCTATGGCATGGGTTAATATTGATAATGTGATCTATAAAAGTAAAAAATGATAATAAATTGTTAATATGAGCTGGTGGTAAAACATCAGCTTTTTGCTGTTTGGAGGTCTCTATGCCATTAAAAGCAAAATTGATCTTATTAACCTTATTACCGTTACTGATTGTGACTGTCAGTATCAGTTGGATATCGATTTATCAGGCAAAAACCTTAGGCCAGAAAGAAGTCACTGTTTTTCGTGATAGTTTAATTGATGCCAAAGAAGCAGCATTGAAAGATAGCGTTGATCTTGCTTTAAATGCCATTTCCCATATTTATCATGATTCTACAATTGATGTTGATATAGCGCAGCAGCGTGTTAAAGCAATATTGACTAATTTACGTTATGGAAAAGACGGTTACTTTTTTGTTTATGATAAAAATGGAGTCAGTTTAGTTCATCCGATCATGCCTGAGTTGATTGGTAAAAATCTTATTAAGATACAAGATGAACAAGGCGATTTTTTAATTGCTTCTTTGTTATCGCAAGCACAAAGTGGGGGGGGCTATCATCAGTATTTATGGCAGAAACCATCAACGGGAGAAACGGTTACTAAGTTAAGTTATTCCGCATGGTTAGATAAATGGGATTGGATGATTGGTACCGGATTATATATTGAAGATGTCAGCCAAGATGTCGCGATTATGCAGCAAGCGATTAACCATAATATTGATACGATCTTCTTTTCCATTGTGGTGATATTAACAATAACTGTCGCAGTAATTATCGTGATCACATTGGCAATTAACTTACATGAACATCGATTGGCTGATAGAAATCTTAAAGAGTTAGCGCATAAAACGGTCTTATTTCAAGAAGCTGAAAAAAAACATGTCGCCCGAGAATTACATGATGGGATCAATCAGTTATTAGTCTCAAGTAAATGTCACTTAGAGTTACTTAGCCTTCAGTCCATTGATGTAAAGTTTGTCGATTACCTGAATAAATCGATGCATTCCTTAACATTAGCGATTAATGAAGTAAGGCATATTTCTCATAAATTACGCCCAAGCTCTCTGGATGATATTGGTTTAGAAGCGGCACTCACCACATTATTACAAGACTATCAATCTCACGCCGGTACATCAGTTGATATGCTATTTGATACAAAGGCTGGAAAGCTAGACTCTGATGTTGCAACAACACTTTATCGGGTAGTACAAGAATCGCTAAATAATATTGTTAAGCATGCAGATGCGACGCATGTTGAAGTGCATTTGAAACAACTTGGAAAGTTATTGCAATTGATCATTCGAGATAATGGAAAAGGATTTGATAGCCAAAATCGTTATCATTTAAAAGGGATTGGTTTGCGAAATATGCGCGAGAGAGTGGAGTTTATTGGTGGCGAGTTTGATCTTAATAGTGAGCCCGGATTTGGTACTGAACTCACCGTATTATTAAACTTGGATGGTTTAGTGTATGACAGAACAAACGATTAAAATTGTGATAGTCGATGATCATCAAGTGGTGATTGATGGTTTTATGGCAAGGTTACAATTAGAGCCTGATATCGAGGTCATTGGTACTGCAAGTAATGGCTTAGAGGCACTAGATACCGTCAGTTATCTTCAACCTGACGTTATTTTAATGGATATCAGTATGCCCATCATGAATGGTATTGATGCAACAGAGCAAATTAAAAAAACACTGCCTAATGCAAAAGTATTGATGCTGACGATGCATGATAACCGTGAATATATCATGAAGGTAATGCAGGTTGGTGCAATGGGCTATATGTTGAAAGAAATTTCGGCAGAAAAAATGGTTCAAGCGATTAAAACAGTGAATCAAGGTGCGACATATTTTTGTGAAACGACGAGCCAAACTATTTTTACTCAGACATCTTCACCAGTGAAAAGCCCTGATATTAATCCTTTGAGCCGTCGCGAAGAAAGGGTACTTAAACATGTTGCCGAAGGGCTGAGCAGTAAGCAAATTGCTAAAGCATTAGAGATTAGTTATCGGACCGTTGAGACGCATCGTCAGAATATAAAACATAAGCTTGAATTGCATTCAACAGCCGAGTTAGCGAAATATGCATTAGAAAAAGGGCTTATTGAATAGTATCCAATTATTTGGAAAAAATAGATCTTTCATTATTTATTTACTATATCAATCGCAAAAAATAGTTTTGGTTGTTTAATTCTTATATAAGTTATTTGTAAAGTAAGTTCTTATTGTGTTGATAAGGATTTCAAATGAAAAAAATTATAATAATGAATACCTTAGTCTTTCTAAGTTTGCTAGGTTGTGGTGGTGGAGATAGCGGCGATACAGAAAATAAAGGTGATACAAGTATAACCAAAGATAGAAATAGTAAACCTAAATTGAATGGAAGTAATGTTTATTACTACATTGGTAATGATGCTCTCACTCAAAAGTTACCTATCACTGACCAAGATGGTGATAGAGTAACGTTTGAAATCATTAACTCTCCAAAAAGTGGTAACTTTTCAATTGATAATGAAAATAGTGAATTTACATTTATATCTAATTTGTCATCAATAAAAGAAGAGGTTGTTTCTTTAATCGCTTCGGATGGTATTGATGAAACTGAATTTGAGATTACTTTAAAGCCTGAGTTGGTACTTAAACCTGAAGAATTTGAAAGCTTAAACAATATAGTTGAAGGAAAGTTTGAATTTATTGCCGGCGCTGATGTTGAGTTTAGCTATAACGTAATATCAGATGATAATACTCCGTCGTTTATACCGTTAATAAGTGATGTAAATAGAGCGCAAATACCTGATGTCAATTCTTTTGTAATTAATAACGATGGTTCTTTTAAATTAACGGCACAGCCTTATTCAGAGCCCATTTATATTGATGTTACGTTAACAAGTAACAATAAAACGGTAACTGCTCAAATAAAGTATTTAACAGAGCAAAAGAATATCAATATTGATGCTTTTTCCGATCCATTATATTTCCAACAATGGCATCTAAATAATACAGGTCAAGATGCTTACGCGTTATCAAAGGCAAGTGAAGGATTTGATATTAATATTGGCCAACTGCACGCTCAAGGGATAACCGGAAAGGATATTCATGTCGCTATTGTTGATTCCGGTTTAGAAATTGCGCATGAAGATTTAGTTGAGAATGTTATTCCTGGTATGTCATATGATTTCGTCGAGCAGGATAATGATCCTAGTCCGAATCAATATGAAACAGATGGTGATCATGGCACCTCAGTTGCGGGGTTAACCGCTGCTGTTGGTTTTAATGGTAAAGGGGGGCGCGGTGTTGCTCCATCTGCATCTTTGTCTGGTTTTAATTTCCTGAAAGTACAAGGTCTGGATGTGTTTTATGAAACTCATGGTGGTGATAAAACTCAAACTGCTGACGTTATAAATCAAAGTTATGGCTTTAATAGCAATATCTTTTTTCCAATCAAATATTCATCTAATGAAACGATGATTTTAAAATCTTATTATGAAACGGCGAGTAAACCAGCGTTAATGATCAAATCTGCAGGCAATGGCTTTCAAGAATTAGGTTTCTATTGGCGTGTGAATAGTTCCGAAGAGGAAGCGCGACTACCTGCTCAAATCGCTAATTCGGATCCTGAAAGTGCGAGTTTTTATAATACGGTCGTTTCTGCTTTAAATGCCAATAGAGAAACACCATTATCGAGCTATTCAACGGTAGGAGCTTCTGTACTGTTTGCGGCCCCTGGTGGAGAATATGGCTTTGAATATCCTGCTATGATAACAACGGATGTTGCTGGCTGTGACCGAGGATATTCAATTGAGTATGGATTTGGCGGCTATTCTGGTGGATTAGATGATGAAATACAGAGTGAATCAGAGTGTAGCTATACTTCAAGATTTAATGGTACATCATCTGCTGCGCCTGTAGCATCTGGGGTTGCAGCATTAATTATGCAATCAAACCCTGAATTATCGTGGCGTGATGTGAGATATATCATAGCAAAAACAGCCACAAAAATAGATTTAGATTTTGTGCCTGTTATTTTATCACAAGATGGAGAGCAGTATATTGCAGAACCCGGTTGGGTTACTAACGGGGCTGGGAATCGTTATCATAACTGGTATGGCTATGGCATGATTAATGCTGTTGAAGCTGTACAAATGGCAACTCGAAATTATACTTTATTACCTCCGTTGATTGAGTCGGAATTTATCACTAGTGATGTTATCGGAGCTGTTGAAATTCCAGAAAATTTTGAAGGAATAACAAAACAAATTGAAATTACCGATGATATAACAATTGAGGCTATTCAATTAAAACTTGATTTAGACCATGAAAGAATGAGTGATATCGCCGTTGAAGTTATTTCCCCTTCAGGTACACGATCTGTTGTTGCGACACCAAGACATTTACATTATCTCAATCCGAAATATTACTTTGGATATGATGCTGAAATTCTATTTCTTAGTCATGCATTTTTAGATGAAGTTGCTGCAGGTATTTGGACTGTTAAGATTGTTGATACAAATAAAAACACCATGAAAATAGCTGATTACGATGATAACGAGCTGGAATTGCCTAACAACTATTTCTCAGGTTTGTTATTTGATGCCAGTATCAAAGTTTATGGACATAAATAAGGATTTATCGTTATGGAAAAGAGCAATCATTTACTATTCATTAGCTTATTTATGTTAACGAGCTGTAGTGCTAATGCCTATACATCTACAACGTTCACTAGTGGTGGTTTAGATTATGAAGTTATTGCGAGTGAACAAACTGCATTTAGTGCGACTCACTCTCAAGACAATAAAGTCACTAAAGGCGTAAAAGTTCAAAATGAAGACCTAAATATTAACGGGCTAGTGTCAGGTAGTATTATTTTAAAAACAATATTTTCTGATGCACTACCATTCGATGAGCCAGATATGTCTAAAAAACGTCTTGGTGGTGGTATTTGGATAATTCAGTATCCTGAAGGCACTGATTTAAGTAAAAAACTAAATTGGTTACAACAGCAGGATGGTGTTAAAAAAGCTGAAATAGAAGTAGTAAATAATCTTTTAAAACCTAATTGATTGTTTGAGGGCATAGAAGCGCGAGTAAATTATTAAAGTTGATTAAAACCTAGCCTGTTGAGCGGTTTTTTTAATTAAACAGTTTACAGAAAGTAATAATCTACGTATTATTCGCGCCATTGGAGAGATGGCTGAGTGGTTGAAAGCACCGGTCTTGAAAACCGGCATACGTTTATAGCGTATCTAGGGTTCAAATCCCTATCTCTCCGCCATATTCTAGAAGTTCGATTTTATCGGGTTTCATAAAGAATTGGAGCGGTAGTTCAGTTGGTTAGAATACCGGCCTGTCACGCCGGGGGTCGCGGGTTCGAGTCCCGTCCGCTCCGCCAATACAACGAAGCCTCGTCAGCAATGACGGGGCTTTTTTGTATCTAAAATTTGATTGTTGTTGGTATGTCTTGATGCACCTAGCCGAGGTTGAGAGTCCCGCTGGAATGCTAGCCCAGCCGTTCCGCCAACACAACGAAGCCCCGTCAGTAATGACGGGGCTTTTTGTATATAAAATCTATATTGTTATTGAAATGTGATGGCTTCTTTGTGCAGAAAGCCTGCTATTCACACTGTAAATCAATAGTATAGTAAAAGCCAAACAACGACCTGTTTGGCTTTAGAGGCTGGTTTATTCACCGTTATATTGTAATTCTAACGCTTGAGCGGTTTGATAGCCTTGATGTGTTTGTAACTGCTCTGCGTAACGTTGAATATTTGGAAACGCAGCTAATACGCCATAGTTACCAAGGATTTCAGTAATAAATGACATCATGAAATCGGCACCGGTTAAACGCTCTTCTACAAGATAAGTTTTATCCACTAACCGTTGATCAAAATATTGCATTACTTTCTGAGTTTCCATGTCAGCATAATCACCAAGGAAATTCATTTTTGCACCATCTTTGGTGACAAACATCTTTAAAAGTAACGGTAAAATGGCTGAACTTTCGGCAAAATGCAGCCATTGAATATAATCAATATAGGCTTGAGTGCCACGTTCAGGCATAAATTTACCGTTACCGTAAGTTTCAATTAAATATTCTGTGATAGCGCCTGATTCAGTAATGATCATTCCGTTATCTTCCAATACCGGTGATTTACCTAGTGGATGAACACTTTTAAGTTCTGGTGGCGCAAGAAATGTGACCTTGTCTCGGCAATAAGGTTGAATTTTATATTCAACACCTAGCTCTTCAAGTAGCCAGATAATACGCTTTGAACGAGATTGATTAAGATGGTGCAATATGATCATGATAAGTCCTTTTTAGGTTTAGTTAGCTAACTTTAACTACAATTTTGCCGAAGTTTTCACCTTCAAGTAAGCCAATAAAAGCGTGTGGAGCTTGCTCTAGGCCTTCGACTCTATCTTCACGGTAATGAATTTTTCCTTCAGCAAGCCATTGCGACATTTGTTGTGCAAATTCGTCATAACGGTGAGCATAATCGTCAAAAATAATGAAACCTTGCATCTTGATACGCTTAACCAGTAGTTGTCCCATTAACATATTCATACGATCTGGGCCGTCTGGAAGCGATGTTGCATTGTATTGAGAGATCAAGCCACAAAGCGGAATGCGTGCGCCTGTATTAAGGAGAGGAAGCACTGCATCAAAGACTTTACCGCCAACATTTTCATAATAAATATCAATGCCATCGGTACATGCATCTGCTAATTGTTGTGCAAAGTCAGCAGCATGGTGATCAATACATTCATCAAATCCTAATGTCTCTTTTGCATATTGGCATTTTTCGTTACCACCTGCGATACCAACAACACGACAGCCTTTTATCTTACCAATTTGACCAACCATAGAGCCTACTGCGCCAGTTGCAGCAGCAACAACGATAGTGTCACCTTGCTTTGGTTGACCGATATCGAGTAGCCCCATGTATGCGGTAAAGCCTGGCATACCCATTACTCCTAATGCATAGGATGGGTGACTGGGATTCATTCCTAACTTTATTAATCCTTCACCATTTGAAACGGCATAATCTTGCCAACCAGAATACGCTAATACCCATTCACCCACTTGATAGTCAGGGTGGTGAGAAGCGGTTACTTGGCATACCGTGCCACCGACCATCACTTCATTAATACCGACAGGCTCAGCATAGGATTTTTTATCACTCATACGCCCACGCATATAAGGATCGAGTGAGAGATAAACGGCTTTAAGTAGTAACTCGCCTTGTTGCGGGCTTGGGATCGTTGTTTCTGTTAAATGAAAATTTTCAGGAGTTGGTGCGCCTACAGGACGAGAGGCTAATAGTAGTTGGCGATTAGTGGCTGTCATTGCTGATTTCCTTTTTTCAATTAGACCAGTCGTCTAGTTGGTGTTTCAAAAAATCCCGCCTTATCGCATCGTTAATGTGTAGATAGGCGGGCATTATCTTTTCAATACTGCGGTTTATCACTATTACGTGTCTTGTCGATAATCATTTTGGTTGCAGTAGTGATTGTGTTGTTGTTAATGCTTGCTGTAATCCTGATAAATCGTGACTTAGTTTGTTGAGTAAACTTGCTCCAAGCCATAAATTATAAAGAGTTTGGGCGGTTACATGGCTGTCGCAGTTAGCGATTGAGCCATCTTTTATTCCTCTTTCTATTGTTTTGGCGATTAAAGCGACAACACTATCTGCTCCTTGCTTTAATGCTTCTCGCATAGGCTCGGAGAGATCGGAGACTTCTGCACTGAGCTTTACCACCAAACATTTATTGGCATTACAGATGCCGTTTTCAACTTTGATCCATAGCTTGAAATACTCATTGAGTTGTTCAAAGCCTGTGCCTTGCTCGCTTTTTAATACCTGAGCGACAAGTTGTAAATAATGATGAAAATAAGAGTGGATCAATGCTTCACCAAATTGCTCTTTAGATTTGAAATAATGATAAAAAGAGCCTTTAGGTACTTCTGCCGCACTTAATAATTGCGATAAACCAACACTCGTAAATCCTTTCGTGACCACTAGCTGGTAACCAACATTAAGAATGTGCTGCCGTGTATCAATTGTTTTTTCGTTCATGAAGTCACTATAGAATAAATTAGACCAGTCGTCTAGTGCTTGGGTTTGAATGATTTTACTATAAATTAGCTTAAGAGTAATGATTTGATGTTTGATACTCTATTTTTAAGTTAGCTCTGCTAAGACTGGTCACCCACTTACTGTGGGGGGATTTGTTTTATTGTGTGTAAAACAAGATTATGAAACTATAACGATCTTCAAGCAGAATGCTTTTCTGCTTATTTTATTGGTTAAAAAGGTTAAGTGATGGATTTTCAAAATTACTACGAGATCATTATAGAAGTACTGGTTGATAATTTTGATTTAGACGATGGCGAATACTATGGCGAGGTCATCTTAACGGATGAGCTTTATCAAACAAGCTGCGATATCGCTAAACAGTTTGATGTTGGCTTTAATGACGAACATACCGCACTGGCTGTACTTGAAATGTCTAAGCAAGCAGGTGTAGAGCCAAATACATTCTCAGTATCATCAGCCGCTGTTGGTTGTGTTGTTGATTACTTAGAAGATAACTTTGTTGTCGAATTCGATGATGAAGAGTTTGACGAAGAGTAATGCTCGTCGCATAAAGAAATATAACTATTGAAGCCGACATGATGTCGGCTTTTGATTATCAGAGGCGATGATATGCATCTCAAGACATTAGAATCAATATTAACGACAGAGCTTGAGCTGTTAAATAGTGCAGATGCAGCGCATGATAAAGCGCATGCTTTACGTGTGGTGAAAGTAGCAAAACAGCTTGCTAAGCAAGAGCAAGCACGATTAAACATTACTCTTGCTGCGGCCTATTTACATGACTGTGTTGCCGTTACTAAAAATGACCCTCGAAGAAAACAAGCTTCAACACTTGCAGCTAATAAAGCGATCGAGTTTTTATCTGACAAAAAGTTACTCGTTGACCATCATGATGAGATTCATCATGCGATTGTGGCGCATAGCTTTAGTGCTGATATTAAACCGTTAACATTGGAAGCAAAAATTGTTCAAGATGCTGATAGATTAGATGCACTTGGCGCGATAGGTTTAACACGGTGTATTCAGGTTGGCACATCTTTAGGTCGACCATTGTATGCTCTTGACGATCCTTTTTGTCAAAACCGACAACCTGATGACACGAGTTACACCCTAGATCACTTTTATATTAAGTTACTTGGTTTAGCTGACACCATGCAAACAGATGCTGCGAAGATTGAAGCGGTTAAACGGATCGAGTTTATGAAAAGTTATCTCTTGCAGTTAGAGTCAGAGATAGGGTGAGATAGTACAAAGAATAAGCATTTATGCTGTGTTTGATCTTGCTGAAAGAGTAAATAGTAAGATAACGCTGTAATAGTAACCACTTAATTTAGATGGGTATTTACATCTACATATTATCTCCGTATTATTCGCGCCATGGAGAGATGGCTGAGTGGTTGAAAGCACCGGTCTTGAAAACCGGCATACGTTTATAGCGTATCTAGGGTTCAAATCCCTATCTCTCCGCCATATTTTAAGCCTCGTCAGCAATGACGGGGCTTTTTTGCATCTGAAATTTAAACTGTGAGTTCGCTTCTTTAGCATTGAGTATATTGACTAATAAAATCAGCTTGCGCCATTGCCATAATTGAAGCTGTTAAACGTAGAGCTGCGTTGATTGCATCATCCGATTCATTCAATGATCGTAATAATTCAACATGTCCATCTAGACAACTATAACCTTGGTTTACCATACATGCCGCAATGCAAGCATAGTAGTAAGCAGTTTCATCATCGATATCTAAACTATGTAATGGTTTGAGCTCTAACGCATTAGTTTGTTTGATATTGGATAAATGTAAGTTTTGAATTGCCATATAGTAGTTATTTGTCATGGCCATACGCATGACAGCGTGATTAATATCGGCGAATTGTAAGCTATTAATATCACCGACTTGCTGTTTGATACGTTGTAGCACGGTACTATTTTGTGTCGCGAGTGCTGCTGCATAAGCAATATATTGAATTCGGTTATTCGCAAGTAGCGATTGTCGAGAAATGAGTGAGTGAAGTAAATCAGAATGATCAAAAGTAGTGTCAGTTGGCATAGCAATGCTTCCTTTTACGCTAACAAAATGTGCAAGATAACTGCACGAATGCATTTAATGATATTCCCTTCATTCAGTGACGCAATTGCCAGTTATGCAGCATTACTGTGTAGAAATGATCAGAATAGTTGATGAATAACGTTGGGATAGGTAAGTGATTTAGAGAAGTAGAGGCTTTTGTCTCTTTATTACGCAGTCAAACGGCTACTGATTTACATAACTAAAAATAGCGAGTAGTATTTGCAGCATGGAGAGATGGCTGAGTGGTTGAAAGCACCGGTCTTGAAAACCGGCATACGTTTATAGCGTATCTAGGGTTCAAATCCCTATCTCTCCGCCACATTTTAAACCTCGCCAGAAATGACGAGGTTTTTTTATATCAAAATAGAATTGATGATTATCAATAATCCCCGAAGAGTGAACAAACAAGCTTCAAGAGTCGTAAGATATTTGGCCTAAAAGATTATTGCTGTTTGAATGAAATCGTGTGATTGCAAGTTTATATTTATTTTTAGAAAAGAGTTGTAGCAGAATGCTATAAAATAGAACCATAAACACACTTATTTTATTTTTTTAAGTTATATTTGAAAATAAAATATCTAAATCATAATTTTCTCGTGCTAGTGAACGTTTTAAACTACTTAAGGATTTTATTTGAAGTTGACGTATACGTTCTCTTGTTAGTCCAACAGCATCGGCAACTTCTTGTAATGTATGCGGTTCGTAGCCCATCAGGCCATAACGACGACAGATGATCTCCTTATCTCTTGCATTCATTCTATTTAGTATCAAGTTCGTGATTTTTACCATGTCATCATTATCGACCTCTGCACTCGGTGATGTTATTTGTTCATCCGCCACTAAATAAGCAATGGTGTGTGATTGTTCAGTATCACCAATGGTTTGATCGAGTGAAATAACATTGACTTCATTAGAGAATAAGGCTGATATTTCTTTACTTTCTTTATTGAGTGCTTGCGCAATATCTTCGTGAGTAGGTTCATTATTATTTCGCTTCATTAGCTCACGATGAGTACGAATTAATGTGTTGATTTCTTTAGAAATATGGACTGGTAAACGTATAGTTCTGTTTTGATTGTGAATAGCACGTTCGATGGTTTGTTTAATCCACCATGAAGCATAAGTAGAGAAACGAAACCCTTTTTCTGGATCGAATTTTTCAACGGCAGTCATTAAACCAATGTTACCTTCATCGATAAGATCACTTAATGAGAGATTAGAAGCACGATATTTTTTTGCAATGCTAACGACAAGCCTTAAATTAGATTCAATAAGAATTTTTTTTGAAGCAAGATCGCCAGTTAAAGACTTACGGCTATATTGAATTTCATCATCTTTATTAAGTAAAGGTTTATTTGAAATATCATTAAGATATAGGCGTATTACATCCACTTCAAAACTTGTCGTTTCCATTTTATTCATCCTTAATAAATAAATGCAGGGGTGCAATCAATCCGTGAACACCTTGTTGATTATATAAATATAAATATAAATGTTAATAAAAAGCAAACATTAATTGTAACATTTATGTAATATTCATGTAATATTCATGTAATATTCTGTTGGGTTTGGTAAATTTATAAATTTATTGGCTTCATATCTAAATTAAACAATCAATAAACGTAATGTTATTTTTACACTGCTCTTTTTTTGTTGTTTATATATCGTGTTGGTATATATAGTTGTACTATATAAAAAATATATATGAGTTTGTAAATATGTCATCATTAGTTAAAAACGTGTCTCTATCAATCGCACTGTTATCTTCTTTATGTTTTTCTTATGCTAATGCAGCTGAGATATCTGGTAATTCGATTGTGGTTCAATCCTGTATTGATAACCAAAATTTTGATGAGCAAGGCTTGATTCATTGCTATCAACAAGCTGAAGCAACAGCAAAAGATCAAGTTTATAATTTATCAAGTCAAGGTGAGCATTATAAAAGTGCTATCGATAGCCAATGTCAAAAGTTACAAGTAAAACTTAATACAGATACAACAATGATTAAATCTGACAAAGAAGCTAAAATAGCGGCTTGTTATGCTAATGGCTGGTCTCGTGCACGTGATACAGTGTTAAATGAAAAATACTAGTCGAATGGTTGGGGATTATGCGACATTTATCTGACTATCAACAACAGATAGACGTGATTGTTCAAGAGCATTCAGGAAGTCTTGAACAATCACTAGAATCATTACAGCGATTGCTAGATGCTATCGCTGATGATAGGGCATTAACAGATAGTCAATTAAAACAGGATTAAGTTGCTTTAAGAATAAACGGATGAAGATACAATGATCATCCGTTTTTATTTGGTTTTAGATAGTTGCAAAATAGAATTGTATAACAAAACTGTTGATGGGTTATTTTTATTATCTTGAGGACACACGAGATAATAAGTTGGCATTTTATCATTAATGTAAGTGATGTTGAGTCGTTCAACCAAGGTGCCATCATTAAGTTGCTTTTGGACTAAGATTCTATTTACAAAAGCGATGCCTAAACCGTTACAAGCCGCCTCTATGGCTTGAATTGAGTTTTGGAAAAAAACTTTATTCTGATTTCTGTTCGGTTTGATCTTCATATTATGTAAAACAAGATCCCATTGAATTAGACGATTAGTCGTTTCTATCAATGTGATTTCACTGAGTAGTTGCTCTGTGAGTTTTACTTTAGATGAAGGAATATAATCAGGAGTGCAGACTGCAACCATCTTTTCTTTAAATAAGACATCATATTCATGTTGCTCTGGTGGCTTTAATCCATATCGAATCGCAATGTCTATATTCTCTTTGCCAAAATCGAGCGTTTCTAATGTATCAATAAAATTGAGCGAGATCCCTTGCTGAGATAACTGTCGAATATTAATGAGTGGCAAAAGCCATTTATTTAATAACGCAGGTGGTATCGCAACGGTTAACTTTTGATTTTTTTTAGAGATACCGAGATCGGCCGTTGCTTGTTCTAGTTCATTTAAAATTATTGTTGTTCGACTAAAGTAACGAAGACCTGCATTAGTGAGAGTAATACTGCGGTTATGTCGCTGAAATAATTTTTGTTCTATAAAATCTTCAAGTGTGCTTATTTGATGACTAACAGCCCCTGGCGTTACATATAATTCTTCTGCGGCTAGTTTAAAGCTTTGTAGTCTTGCAGCGGCTTCAAAATAGACAATGGCTTTTATTGGTGGGATGACCCGCATTGGTATACCTTCAAGTTATTTTTTCTAAGTTCACAAAATATTATTATCGATTTGTAGTATTTATTTTTTGTGCATATAATTCAAAACGAACAAAAAGTGTTTGGCAGTATACCAATTTAGAATAACATTATGCTGTTAAATCGTTATTAATCTATAATGATGAGTACTAACAATGAAGATCAAACAAGTAGTAGCAGCTGTACTTCTAGCAGTTCCTGCATTTATGTCGCAAGCGATGGTGCTAACGAGCCACGATATTACTAATGATAAAACATTACAAAATCAGCAACTGTTTAACCAATGGGGTTGTACAGGCAAGAATGTATCACCACAATTAACATGGAAAGATGTTCCTGCTGGAACAAAAAGCTTCGCTGTTACGATGTATGATCCTGATGCACCAACAGGTAGTGGTTGGTGGCATTGGAGTGTTATTAACATTCCTGCTGATGTACATAGTTTAGCTGCGGGCGCGGGTGCTGTTGGCGGTAAAGAATTACCAAAAGGCGCAAGTATGGTAACGAATGATTTTGGCTTTAAAGGTTTTGGTGGTGCATGTCCTCCGCCAAACTCAAAACCGCATAATTATGAAATTACAGTGTATGCATTAAATACGGCGAATATTAAATTACCAGAGAATGCATCACCAGCATTAGCAGGCTATAACATTCTTGCTCATGTTATTGGTAAAGCTGTGCTTGTTGCGCCAACGAATGCACGTTAATTGAAATTAGATAAAAAAGCCACTTACCTAAACTATCAATCGTTTTTGTAAGTGGCTTTTTGT
Source organism: Photobacterium sp. GB-36 (assembly GCF_003026135.1). NCBI lineage: Bacteria > Pseudomonadati > Pseudomonadota > Gammaproteobacteria > Vibrionales > Vibrionaceae > Photobacterium > Photobacterium sp. GB-36. Next base: position 85,331 of record NZ_PYNY01000006.1, read on the forward strand.
TAAGTATTTTTTCATTTACGACGTTTTTACAGGTAATGTTGCCGTGATATATATTTAATCCATTACGTAGATGTTTATCTGTGAGAAGTGCTTGTTTATAATCTTTATATGCTAATGCAAGAATATAAGGCAGTGTTGCGTTATTTAAAGCAATGGCACCTGGCATATTGGCAATACAATAATGTAAGTGGGATCATCATGTGTTGTTGGGTGTGATGTTTCTACACAGCCACTTTGGTCAATAGCAACATCTACAATAGCAGTTCCAGGCTTCATTTTTCTATCATTGCTTTTGTGAACAGTTTAGGTGCTGCTACGCCTGCAATAAGACCCCTCCAATAACAAGATCAGCTCTTATTACATGATCTTCTATAGTGCACTCGTTACATATTTTGTATTGATTTCACTATCAAATTGTATACTCCCAAGCAATATGAAAATAACCTGCGATTACATGGGGTTAGTTTCTTAGAATGTAAAGTCGTGAAAGAATTTGCAACTTAAGCTCACTTAGGCATAACAGTATCTATGTGCCTCCATATCATTATAACGTAACATTCTGAGTTCATTTGTCTTTTGTATTATTATAAATATCTATTGCTGTTATTAGAGTGGTACTAGAGATCAATAATAAAATGAGCAACACAGAAAGATAAGTAGAGGAGAGGCGTTAACGGTGAATATAAGGAATGAGTAAAAGTCGCTATTTACTAGCGACTTTTTTACTTAATGTCACGAAATTAAATTTCGAACTCAGAAAGTTGTGCGCCATTATCTAGCAGTTGTTGCAGTGCTTTTGGAGTACGGCCTTGGCCTGTCCATGTTTTTTCTTCGCCGTTTTCATCTGTAAACTTATATTTAGCAGGGCGAGCAGCACGTTTTTTCTTTGCTTTAGGTGCATCACCTAAAAGGGCAACAAGCTCTTCGGCAGTAATACCTTCAGCTTCAAGCATGTCTCGGTATTTTTGAAGCTTAGCTTCTTGCTCTTTGTTTATAGCATTTGCTGCTTCTTCTTCCTCACGTCGTTCTTCAACAACTTGAGTGAATTTTTGTAGGCCTTCTTGAAGATCTGCAACTGACATTTCACGTGCTTGTGCACGCAATGAACGTAGGTTTAAAAGAATATCAATCATGTAATTTGATTCTGAAATAAAAAGAAGTATTAGATCCTATTGTACTTAAGTTTTTAAATAAGGCACGAAAAATAAAGCGATATATTTGAAACTAAATCTCATTTTTAAAAAATTAATAAAATAGAAATGCCGTAATTAAAAATATAGAAATGAAACATTCTAAATATAGAATGCTATTTTATCTAAAGTGCTAAAATGACGGAGTGTAAGCATAAAAAATCGTTTTTTGAACAATGTTCAGGAATTCCAATATGAGCATTTATTCACTGCAATTATTATCGGCTCACTCGTTTTATCTCATTTGTTGTTGCGTAGATAGAAGGTAGAAGTTGCTATTAAATACCAAATGAAAATGAAAATGAAAATGAAATGGTAATACAAATCAATATCATTAAGTGTGTGGTTTTGACCTGTACTCTTACTATAGACGTTGTAAATGATTTTTTACCTGTAGTGTTGGAAATACCTTAATAATTTAATGTTTAAAATAAAACTGACGATTAAATAGTAGGTAGATTGTAATCTTAAATATTTTTCAATTATCGATTGTCGATATATTGACATATTTGTAGCTGATTTTTTGACGTGGCAATAATATATTCTTATTTTTTATTTTAATAATGGTGATGTGTGATGTTTATTTTTAAATATATATCAATTTAACATTTTTAAATGTAACAAAAAGTATTGTTTCAACGCATCTGTGATGTAATTATTTCTTTTAAAACAATTGGTTGGGTTGTTGTTGTTTGTGGTTTTATCGTATTGATTAATTTTGTTTATTATACGTTTTTTGTTCTATGCATTATAAAATGCAGCTGCGGATGGAATGAGTTCTTTGCGCTTTCACTGTATAAAAATAACCATAAAAGTGGATTAAAACAGTGGTTATAGAATAGTGTTCTAAATTTTAAATAAAACTTAGGTCACGACACATTTATTGAGAGAAAATAATGTCATCTAAATTAAAAAAACTATCTTTATCTGTAGCATTTGCTCTAGCTAATATAGCTGCAATTGGTGCTGCAAATGCTCACGGTTGGGCTGAGTTCCCAAGTGCTCGTCAAAACACGTGTTATAACGATGGTGGTTTTTGGTCAAATGCGATCCCTAACGCAGCGTGTAAAGCATCGTACGAAAAATCAGGTGTAGAGGCATTCATTCAACGTAATGAAGTGGCATCTTTGAATCCTAATTACAATGATATCAATACGGTTAAAGCGAACATTAAAGATGGTCAACTTTGTGCCGCGGGTATGCCTGGTAAAACGGGTCTAGATATCCCACATAAAGATTGGCAAAAAACGGAAATCGTTCTTGATGCAAACGGTGAGTTCGATTTCGTGTGGACAGCAACAGCACCACATAACCCATCGTTCTGGGAATTTTACCTGACGAAACCCGGTCACGATTTTTCACAACCTTTAAACTGGGATGATCTAGAACTTGTTCATACGGCAGGTAATGTGATGCCAAGTGATGGCTCACCTTACAAAACGTATAACTTTAAAGTGAAGCTTCCAAAGGATCGTTCAGGTGATGCAGTACTTTACACTCGCTGGCAGCGTATTGATCCAGTGGGTGAAGGTTTCTACAACTGTAGTGATATTATCATTAAGCAGTCTGGTAATGGTGGTGAAGTGACGCCTCCACCAGTTGTTGGTGGTGATATGAACGCAATTCCAGGTTACTTTGTACCTGCGGGTTACCAAGTACCAGCTGAAGGTGACATTGTCCGTTTCCGTCTAATGGCACCAGTAACGGGTGCAGAAGTGTTTGATCACCGTTTAGTGATCACTGCTGCTAACCAAGCTACATGGGTAGAAACACTAGCATCTGAGATTAATGCTCTAGATTCAGAAAAGCTTATTGTAGGTGTATGGAACCAAACTTCAGGTCAATACGAATTTAATGACTCTAATATTCATGCAAACCAAGTATGGGTATCAGAGAAAGATTACGCATTTGCTGTTAGTACGATTAAAGCACTAGAGCCACTACCACCAGTTCCACCTGTTGATCCTGAAGAGCCAGAAACAGAAGTGCCTGAAGGTAGCTGGAGCAAAACGGCTGTTTATAACGATGGTGATGTGGTAACTCACCTAGGTAAGACATGGAAAGCTGGTTGGTACACTAAAGGCGAAGAGCCAAGCAAAGCAGATGTGTGGAAACAAGTACTCGCTGAAGGTGAAAAACCAGAACTGGGAGCTTGGTCTTCTTCTAGAGTTTACAACGAGAATGACGTTGTAACTCACAACGGCTCAAGTTGGAAAGCTGGTTGGTACACTAAAGGCGAAGAGCCAGGAACAACGGGTGATTGGGGTGTTTGGCGTAAGCTGTAACCTTAACTAAAAGAGAAGCCTATATCTACTGGATATAGGCTTTGTTCTATTCGATAAGTTAGAACTTATGAGTTCGTCAGATATTTTGTCGGCAAGAATAGCAAGAAGTTTTGATCGCGCTCTATCTAAAAAGCTATCTAACATTATGCTCTATTATTGAAAGCCAATATGAGAGTAAGCAAAACTACCCAATGTTGTTGCACAAAAACACAGATAGAATTGTTCAGTATTCTGTTTTTAAAGATCCAAGAATAAAAGGATTTGATCTTGCTCGATATAAATTTAAGCAGCCCAAAAAGTAAGGTGAAAGTAAATACTTATCAATGACCTCATTATTTGATTTAGCTTAATCATCATTTATAAAGTGAAGCCCGAATAGGGCTTCGCTTTTTTTTTAGGGATATTTATGATCTGGTTCGATATAAAGTATGAATAGATTGTTAATAGCTACTTATCAGAGTGAATATTTTTGAAAGAGAGGGGGAGATGTGAAAAGGAAAGTAAGAGCTCTCAATTGTATCAAAATGTTAATTCAGTAACGTGTTACCGTCTGTTTTTTAATATATATGCGGATTAGTGCTCAGAAAATGAATAAAAACAGAATCGATAAAAAAAACTTATAACCTCAATTAAGTTTTCTGTTTGTGTTGTTGTTGTTAAAAGATGAACATTAGTTTTACTTTTATGGACTATGTGTAGCAGTAAGGAAACATAGTGAACACAATACAAAAAAACTTTAAGTTGATCGATAAGCCAACATTCTTTGGCGCACTCGCAATGTTGATCTCGGTGGTTGTTCCACTGATCCTTTTCCCTAAAGAAGGGGCTATCTGGATTGCGACAGCAAAAACATTCATGACAGATAAACTCGGTTTCTTATACCTAGCGTTAGGTTTAGCTGCTGTATTCTTTATGGTTTACATTATCTTCTCTGATATAGGCCAAATTAAATTGGGTGATGCAGACGAAGAGCCTGAATTTAAAACTGCATCATGGGCTGCAATGCTATTTTGTGGTGGTATTGGTGCAAGTATCCTTTATTGGGGTGCTATTGAGTGGGCTTACTACTATCAAAGTCCGCCTTTCCAATTAACACCAGGAAGTGAAGAAGCGGTACGTTGGGCTGCGACCTACGGTGTATTCCACTGGGGACCTGTTGCGTGGGCTATCTACCTTGTACCGGCTGTGCCAATTGCTTATTTCTTCTATGTTCGTAAGCAGCCTGTCTTAAAAGTTTCTGCAGCGCTAATGCCTGTTATTGGTGAAGCACGTAGCTACGGTTGGACAGGTAAAGTTATCGATGTTCTTTTTATTTTTGGTTTACTAGGTGGTGGTGCAACAACATTAGGTTTAGCCGCACCTCTTATTACTGAAGGTTCAAACTACCTGTTCGGCACACCAAAAAATACAGAAACACAAATTTTCGTACTACTGATTTGTACTTTAATTTTTGGTTACTCAGCATATGCGGGTATGGAAAAAGGCATCAAGATCCTAAGTAATATCAACTTCTGGGGTGCGCTTGGCTTACTTGCGTTTATCTTGGCTGTTGGTCCTACTATTTTCATGCTGGAAACAGGCTTAGATTCACTAGGTCGTATGCTGTCTAATTTCTTTGTGATGGCAACATGGGCAGAGCCATTTGGCGGCTACGGTTCATTTGAAGACACGCACTTCCCACAAGATTGGACAATCTTCTACTGGGCATGGTGGTTAGTGTTTGCACCAAGTATGGGTCTGTTTATCGCACGTATCTCTCGTGGTCGTACGATCAAGCAAATGGTAGCGGGTTCTATCTTCTTCGGTTCAATGGGCTGTTTCCTATTCTTCATGGTACTGGGTAACTATGGTTTATCGCTACAGCTATCGGGTCAGTTAGATGTGGTGTCGATCCTGAATGCTGAAGGTGCAACAAAAGCGATCTTCTCTATCCTAGAACAACTGCCATTTAGCACATTAGTTATCGCTGTATTTACTGGATTATGTTTAATCTTTACAGCGACAACGTTTGACTCAATCTCGTACATTCTGGCCTCTGTTGTACAAAACGACGTAACAGAAGAGCCAATGCGATGGAACCGTCTGTTCTGGGCTTTCGCAATGTCATTTATGCCATCGGTATTGATGTTCATGGGCGGCTTAGCAACATTGCAAACTGCGGCGATTGTAGGTGGCTTACCATTACTGTTCATTACTGTAATGCTAATGATTTCAGCAGTTAAAGCTGCAACATTAGACTTGAGTCACCAAGAAGGCTACGAAGATCCTGTTATTAACATCGAAGATTTACCTGATGTTGATCCATGGTCAAAAGAAGGCATGGCGTTAGCGAAGTTTGAGCAATTGAAAGATGTTGCGATTGAAGCGGCAGATGCTGAGCGTGATGCACTGAATGCAATCTGGAAAATTAAGAAAACAATTCGAGCTGAAGCATTAGCCCGTGGTGATAGTGGCGCGGATATGGGTGAGGTTCCTGCTGAATTAGCAGAAGAGTTACACCGCCTAACCACAGAAGCGATGGCAGCGAAAGAAACCAAGCTTGAAGCATCAGCACAAGCACAGGAAGCACGTGTTGTTTTCAATGAGTTGATGAAAGAGAGAGAACAAGCAGCAATAACTGAAGCAACCGCTTAATAACTAACGTTATTGCATTCATAAAGCGATCCTTAGGGGTCGCTTTTTTTATTTTTACTTGCATTGAGATAACAAAATAAAAATATCAAAGAAGTAACAAGTATCTTTGTAAACATTGATACGTTAAAGTTTTGACTTACCGATACGCAAAACATAGCACAAGAAGGGGAATGATAATGACAAGCCGAGTCTATGTACTTGCTCAATTTAAACCAAAAGCAGGGAAAGAAGCTGAATTATTTGATGTGCTAAAAGCATTAGAGCCGGATTCATACCGTGAAGAAGGTTGTATTCAATATATGTTGACGCGTCAGATTGATCACCCTAGTGCAACTCGAAATGATTACCCGATTGTTTTTAATGAAATCTGGCAAGATGCTGAATCGTGGGCCGCTCATGGTCGACGTAAACAAATCCAACATTTCTTTAATAGCCAAGTTAAAGATCCAGCAGGGTTAGTCGAAGATGCCATTGTTACCGCTTACAGTGATGAAGGTTATGATTATGATGCGCCGTGTTTTGATGTATAGATAGAGGTCATATTTTTTGAATGTTAAAGATGCCCTGATAATGTTGATATTACAGGGCATCTTTTGATTAGATCGGTATTTTAAAATGCGAAAAACAGATAAAAAAATAGATAACACCATTATTTCGGCCTTAACGGATGTTTGCCATATTGCCCAACAAAGCCAGTCAGGTTTTCAATGGTTAACACACAATGTTAATTATCAATCTTTTCCAGATAGTTTAACGGTTACGTGTGTTTATGAGATTGAGCCGACCGATACGGTTAAAAATGAGATGCGTTTATTAGTAGCAGATAAACTCGCTGAAATTGGTATTGTTTTAAAAGATAACCATCGTAAAATTTTATTTGCGAATAAATAGCCGCAGTAATAGTGTTATTGGATGATGTATAGCGTCATAAATTTGGCATAGGTTGCAACTTTGATGTAATTATTGATAGCTCTCTTGTTATTTTGTCTTACCACTTGTGTTATTTCTCTAAAAATTGTGGGTTTGGTTGCGATGTAAAAATGCGCTCGCAATACTGAAAAAGTATATCCACGATAAAATAACAAGTTGAGAAATAGAGGTTGAGGGTTTAAACATAGCTCTCATTATTCATCATCATTTATTTTGTCATCTTGTAAACTTCCAAATCAAGGATGATAAAATGCTGAGAATTAAACCAGCAAATAAAGTCGCTTCAATTGCTTTATACCTATCAGCTGCAATAGGGCTATTTGCCACCCATGTTTCTGCTAAAGAAATCCCTTTTGAGCTTGGTGTTACGAAAGTCACTAATGGCGATATTGTCTCTTTTAAAGGGGAATGTTACACCGCAAAAAATAACCCGGGAACGTGGGAAGCACCAAAATCAGGTTCATGGTTTTGGGTGCCGGTAATCTGCTCAAGTGATACCGTTGAACCGCCTGTCGCGCCTCCTGTTGTCGAACTTCCTGTTACTGAGCCACCCGTCATAGACCCAGAGCCACCAACAACAGACATACCTTCTGATATTACCACTTTTGTGTTAGGTGAAACTCGTGTAGCTAATGGTGATATTGTTTCTTATCAACGACAGTGTTTTATTGCTCAAAATAACCCTGGGGTATGGGAAGCACCAAAAGCCAGTTCATGGTTCTGGGCTCAAACAAGTTGTGGCACTGTTGAGCCACCAATTACTTGTGAGTTACCTGAAGTATTAATTGAAAATCAATGTGTGATAGCGCCTGTTGAATGTCCTGATGGCAGCAACGCAGCAACGGTAGATGAGTGTCCAGTTGCTCCGCCTGTGGTGTGTTCTGATGGAAATTCTGCTGATTCTGTTGAGTTTTGTCCGCCAGAAAAAGTGGTCTGTGAAGATGGTAGCCAAGTTGATGATATTGCACAGTGCCCTGTCATACCTGTGACGTGTCCTGATGGCACAACTGCAACTAAGGTTGAAGATTGCCCGGCTATTGATGTACCAACAACCATGACAGTAACCTCTGATGGTAACGGAGGATACTTAATTCCACGTGCTGAGTTTATTGCAATTGAACAACGCCTAACCAGTGGTGAGTTATTCGATCGAGTACGTTCAGATACTGTAACGTTAGATAACGTATCAGTAGAAGCGGTATTACCATTACGTGCAGCGAATCCTGAAAACGTAAAACGAGCAGAGTCGATTGTAAATGAAGCATTATGGGAGTTCTTGTTCCCGATCCGCAATCAAGCTTATACCTATAATCGTTTCCTTCAAGCGATTGCAAAATTCCCTGCGTTTTGCCGTACCTATAATGATGGTCGAGACTCTTTAGCGATCTGTAAGCGTTCACTTGCCACTATGTTTGCTCATTTTGTACAAGAAACGGGGGCTCATGCGCCAAACTGGGAAGGAGCATTAGGTAATCCTGAGTGGCGTCAAGGTTTGTATTATGTGCGTGAAATTAACAAGTCAGAAAGTGATACCACAGGCCCTTACAATAAATGTACTGGGTGGGCTGGTGATCGCTGGCCTTGTGCAAATAAGAGTTACTTTGGACGTGGGGCAAAACAGTTAAGTTGGAACTATAACTACGGACCTTTCTCTGAGGCTATGTTTGACGACAAAATGGTGCTGTTAGAAAAACCAGAGCTGGTGGCTGATACATGGTTAAATCTTGCGTCTGCAGTTTTCTTTTATGTCTATCCACAACCACCAAAGCCGAGTATGTTACATGTTATTGATGGTACGTGGCAGCCAAATGCAGCAGACAAAGCCAACGGTATTGAGCATGGCTTTGGCGCCACGATTCAAATCATTAACGGTGCCTTTGAATGTACGAAAGGATCGACAACACCACAAGCTAAAGCGCGTATTGCTTATTATAAAGAAATCACTAATTACTTAAAACTTGATATCTCAGGCGAGAAGTTAGATTGCGCTGATATGAAACCGTTTAATACGAGCGGTGCAGGAGCACTAGAAGTGTACTGGGACAAAGATTGGAGCTGGGATGCGAATACTCCAAGTAATGCTAGTTTCAAATGTAAGTTAGTGGGTTATCAAACCGCTTACAGTGCATGGAATGCTGGTGATTACGAGCTGTGTGTTGAAGATAATTTCAATGTACAGGCAACGGGCGTGAATGGTGACATTATTCCTAATTAATTAGGATCCAAAAGTAAATAACAAAGCCCACAGTGATGATGAATTTCAGCTGTGGGCTTTTTCTTTATAGCAAGCCGACGCTATAAAAAGAGATATTATAACCAGCCTTTACGTTTAAAGTAGAGGTAAGGTGCAAAACCTGCCAGTAGCATGAGCAATAGCGCATAAGGATAACCGAGCTCCCAATGAAGTTCAGGCATAAACTTAAAGTTCATACCATAGCTAGATGCAACTAATGTTGGCGGAAGAAATATTACTGATACCACCGAAAATATTTTAATAATTCGGTTTTGCTCAATATTAATGAAACCCATAGCCGCATCCATCAGGAAGTTAACCTTTTGGAATAAAGATTCATTGTAGGGCAATAGAGATTCAATATCGCGTAATACTTCGCGTGCTTGCTCTAACTCACTTGCTGGTAAACGCGCTTTTCTTACTAAAAAGCTTAGTGCGCGCTGAGTATCCATAAGACATAAACGAATCTTCCATCCTGCATCTTCTTGCTCTGCAAGACTAGATAAGGCTTTGTCAAAATGCTCGCCCGGTTTACCACCTAAAATGACCTTACCAATTGACTCTAACGCGCTGTAAATGTCTTCAATAACATCAGCCAGTTGCTCAATTTTTGTTTCAAATAGATCTAACAGCAACTCATAAGCACTACCTTGTTGTAAATGTTGAGTACGTGCTCGCATTCGGTAAAGACGAAATGCAGGTAATTCACGCTCACGTAAGGTAAATAAGCGACCATCACGGATGGTAAAAGCCACTGTTGAGTTAGTGGCATAATCTTCAGCATCCTCATAATAGAAGAAAGAGTGAATATGAAGACCGTCTTCATCTTCAAAAAAGCGCGCACTAGCCTCAATATCTTCTAGTTCAGGGCGAGTTGCTAACTCTTGACCTAGTTCTATTTGAACGCGATCTCGTTCTTCTTCATTGGGTTCGATAAGATCAACCCATAATGCTGATGAGATTGGATCTTTATCTTCTAAATTCAAACGTTGTAAACGGAAATCGTTCAATTTAAATGCGTTTAGCATGTTTATATCTCCGCGAATGGTGATGATATTAACAACACATTAAAACACAATTTGAAGCAAGATAAACAGAGCTTCTACCAATACAAACTGGTGGAATAAGATTTAAACAAAAGCAACGAACAATAGGGCTGCGTATGCTGACAGTTAAACGTTGTCAACTCACACGCAAAAGCAGGGGAGGACAGATTAACGAGGAAAAATATTATTCCAGTATCGACTGGGAGTGTTCAAAGTGGTGTCCTCTCAAATGATGGTGTGCGCATGTTACGCTTGAGCTCATAGAACATCAACTAGCGCTATTGCAACATTAGATTTGCGCTAAGATAAGTTAGGTAAATGGCTCATTCAGCGTTGATTCAGGAAAGTTATTGTGAGCAGATAGCTGCTAGGACGGTTGTGGTTGTGTTATTTAGAGAGGCGTCTTCTCTACTAACGCGAGGAGTATTAATGAGTAACTATGGGAAAGAATAAAGCCTTCTTCAAACACGGAAGTCGCGAAGAAAAAGGCTATATCAAATTATGACTTTCTATTTTTTAAATATAAAATCAATAACTTACTCTTTACCGTAAACGTTGTTTTCTTGCTCTTGTACTCGAATAAATGTCGTACGCTTAGTTAGCTCTTTAAGCTGCGCGGCACCGACATAAGTACATGTTGAGCGGACACCACCCATAATATCTTGGATTGTATTTTCAACAGGGCCACGGTAAGGAAGCAGTACAGTTTTACCTTCTGCTGCACGGTATTTCGCCACGCCACCTGAGTGCTTGTCCATTGCACTTTGGCTAGACATACCGTAGAACTTCATAAATGTTTTGCCATCTTGCTCGATAAGCTCGCCGCCGCTTTCATCGTGCGCCGCTAACATACCACCAAGCATAACGAAATCAGCACCGCCACCAAATGCTTTTGATACGTCGCCAGCACATGAACAACCACCGTCACCAATGATACGGCCACCTAGGCCGTGCGCAGCATCTGCACACTCAATAATAGCGGATAGTTGAGGGTAGCCGACACCCGTTTTCACACGTGTTGTACATACTGAACCTGGGCCAATACCCACTTTAACAATATCAGCACCTGCAAGAATCAGTTCCTCAACCATATCGCCTGTAACAACGTTACCAGCACTGATCACTTTATCTGGGAATGCCGCACGTACTTTTTCAACATACTCAACAAGGTGTTCAGAGTAACCATTAGCAATATCAATACAAATGAAGATTAAATCATCTGTCATAGCCATGATGTCTTTGGTTTTTTGGAAATCAGCGTCAGAAGTGCCAGTAGAAACCATGGCATTATTCAGAACAGAGGCGTCGTTGCTGTTAATAAAGTCAGCCCATTGCTCTACCGTATAGTGTTTATGAACTGCTGTCATCACATTGTGTTTTGATAAGGATTTAACCATTTCAAAGCTACCAACAGAGTCCATGTTTGCAGCAATAATGGGTACGCCAGACCATTGACGACCACTATGTTTGAATGTAAAATCGCGGGTTAATTCAACTTGAGAGCGACTTTTTAAGGTTGAACGTTTTGGACGAAACAGTACATCTTTAAAGCCCAATTTCAAGTCTTGTTCGATACGCATGGTTATTCCTTAAACTTATCTTATCGAATGCTGCTCAACGAAATCGTTACTGGCAGGTAAACATTTTCGCCTAGTGAGCAGGCACAAAAAAACCGGAGCGTTGTCAGACGCTCCGGTTTTCAACATTATAGGAAGCAAATTTTCAAAAACAAGCCTATAAATGTAAATAAATGTGTATTTGTGACGATAAATGAAGATAAAACTAGCCTGATTTACTATCAAAGTAATACTTTTTATAAACTTTTCGCTTCCATTCTTGGTAAATCCTTGCATAATTTCCTGCGTAGTTTGTACTGATAAAAATAAAATTTGAAATAATTCGTATCTTTAAAATGAGAAGCTATTCTTAAAAGGTGGCCAGTTTGTAAAGCTATCTTTTTCTACGAAGGGTTGTGGGAAGGTTTAATTTGTTGAAGAAAAGAAAGGTAAGGAAAATTTTTCCTCTCGATTTTTACGGGGAAGATGGAAGTTGGCGTTTCATCATTCGGGCAGAGCAGCCTGAAGAGATCATTGATGCAATGTATTGGCGTGCTTATATTTCTTGTCATCGTAAAGATTTTGATTTGTTGCATATGGCGTGCGATAAATTTAACTACAAATATAACTACTCATCATCTGATTCTTCTGAAATACACTATGGTTTAGGCGGAACACCGTTGCGTGTCAATATGATGGGGCCTATCGTGTTGATGTCGACAATCCGAGATAAAGTGATTAACGTTACAGCCGATGGCACGGATATAACTGCACAAGCTGTCGCTTAAATTAATGATTAAAATTGAAAAAAGCGTTAAATAACTGAGTTATTTAACGCTTTTTTGTATCTGCTATTTATGATTTTTGTTTTTCTAGTAAACGCTGCTGATATTGTATTGGCGTTACCCCTCGATTTCTTTGAAAGGCTTTGTTAAAGCTTTGGACATTTTTATAACTTAAATTCGCCGCGATCTCTGTTATGGGCAGCCCGCGTTGCATGTACTTTATTGCAATGTTACATAATACATAGTTAGTGGTATCGGTGAATGTCCAGCCAAAGCGGTGCAATCGTCGTTGCAGCTGTTGCTTTGATAAGTCTAAACGTTGTGCAATAAAATCGAGATTAGGGTACTGGTAGTAGCGTGAATAATTGATCAACTCAAACATTAATTTTGCGGTATCAGTCGGTTGTGGCATGTTTAAAAAATCATCAAGTTGTAAATTTGACATTAACATGGGTTTTTTGAATTTAAGCACACGATTATCGACATGCTCTAATACTGACATAGGCAGCCAAACTTGGGTTGAATGTGCGTTCCAGCGAATAGGGCATTGAAAATAATCATTGATAGCTGAGTTGTGGGTTTCAGTGGTATTTAGTTGGATCTTTAATGGAGTGAAGTAGTCACCCAAATACTCACGAATTGTTTGAACAAATAAGATAGCTACCCGCAAATTATCATGCAGCCCTCCTCGTCCTTTAGAGTAAGGGTTGTGATAAGTCCATTTTAAGATATTGCCCGAGAGTTCGCTGTGGTATGACGCACCACTTTGCAAGCATGATAAGCCATAGTTGATTCGTCTCAGTGCTAATGGCAAATCGGGGCAACTTAAATACCATTCTCCTAATCCTCCCATTTGTTCAAATGTTATCTCTTTAGCCAGCTTTACCATATAAGCGGAGTCATCGGTGAGTTGTTCAATACGTTCTAACCAAGCCAAATAATCATTAAAAGGGAGCAGCGACATGCTTTCTTTAAGCAATAAATCTGGCACTTCAAGGTGGCTGAATGAAAGGTCGTAATGCTTTATGAGTGCACTATTGAGAGGCTTGATAAATAAGGTTCTTATAAAAGCAATATCTAACATGTTAGCAGACCGACAAAAAGTATGTAATGGATAGAATATATCAAATAGTAGTAATAAATGATGTTTTCAGTCCATTTTTATTTCTCGACACACAAAATTACTCACAATGAACTCAATTAATAACGCTAATCCGTTAAATAAGAATAATGACTAAATGACCGGAGAATTTAATGAGTTTATTTAGTATGCCTTTCACTGGCACGAACATAGATACGGTATTACATATTGTTGCAGGTGTTGTCTTGATTGGCACGATTGCAGCTATTGGCATTGGTTTTTGGAAACTACATGAATTACCGATTCATAAAGCATCAAGTAGTCAACATCATCAAATAGGATTAATTACAGCATTAACCTGGATAGGCTTTATCTGGCATTGGGTATGGGTTCTTGCCGTGATTATTGCGTTCGTTGATGGAGAGCAAGCACTGAAGCGATTACGTGATATCTGGCATGGCGATAGTCCTAATACAAAAACCAATAGTGTAGATAATGATTCATCTTTAGCGCCACCAACAAAAGAGGAGCAGACGAATGCTTGAAGGTTTAGCTGTATGGGCGCTATTTATTTATCTGCTTCGTTTGGTGGGTATGCCATGGAATAAGTTTACTAAGGCTTTTGCGTATATTGGCGGTGGTAGTTGGCTAGTGTTTGTATGGTACGGGTTAATTACGTTCGCACCGATGGATTTATCTGGAGGCTCACTAGTACAGTCACCCCATATTCAGTTAAGGCCTGCAGCAACAACAATTAATGGCCATGTTAAGGCTATTCACGTTACACCAAATAGTCAGGTGAAAGAAGGGGATTTAGTGTATGAGCTTGATACGGAACCCTATCGTATTGCGCTTAATAAAGCCCAAGCAAGTTTAGCATCAGCAGAAGTGGCTTTAGATATTGCTAAAGAAGATGTTGATATGGCCCAAGCGAGTTATCACGCCGCAGATAAAGATATTGAGATCGCGCAAAACCAGCTTGTTGCCGCGAATGAAGATTATAAATTAAAACAAGCAATGCTGAATCGTTATATTAAGCAAAATAAAGTCGTACAACATACGATTACGCAAAGTAAATTAGATGAGCAACGGACAGCTGTAGAAGTTGCTAAGTCACAAAAGGTGATGCTTGCTTCACAAATTGAAAAAGCAAAAATATCAGTGAAGAAAGCGAAGTTGGCATTAGAAAAGTCACGTTTAGCCGTGAATAGCCGTGAAGTTGATGTTGATACACAGCATGAAAATGTAGCAAAAGCACAATGGGATTTAGATCATACTAAAGTATATGCGCCTGCAGATGGTTATGTAACAAACTTTATTATGCGTGAAGGGCAGTTTGTCGGCTCTGTACCTCGTATGCAAATGTATACCGACGAAAAATACGTATTAATGCGAGTTAACCATCAGGCTATCCGTAATGTAAAAGTGGGACAACTGGCTGAATTTGCAACGGCAGTTTACCCTGGAAAGGTGTTTACCGCTGAAGTGGAAGGTATTGTTGAAGCGACGGGTGAATCACAAGGTAACTTGATTGGTCGAGAAACCAATGTGCGTCAAACAACGGGGGCGAATATGGCAAATAAACATCACTTCGTCCGCCTGAAAGTACTTGAAACGGAAGGTTATGATATTCCTGTCGGATCGGTCGGTATCGGTTGGATCAGCGCAGAAAAGCCGATTAGCTTCTTAGGTTTCTTAGATGTGGTACGTGGGATCATCATTCGAATGAAGTCTCAGCTATTCTATGTGTGGTCAATGTAAGTAATTACTTACAATATACAATAAGCCAGCTCTCTTATTATAAAGAAGCTGGCTTTTTTAGTCTTGGCGTAACGTATTAATATTCGATATAGGGGTTGGGTAACGACTCACTATCCAATAGGTTGAAAGAATGAAAGTTGTTAATGTTACGATCTGAATAAATGTCTTTCCTTGTTCTGAAATTAATCCATTAGCGACGGCAGTGTAAGCGAGCAATAAAGAAAACTCGCTGGCTTGGCTTAATCTTGCACTCAACTCTTTGTTGATAGGAGCTTCTGTGTTTGAAATGATAAGAGCGCGATAAAATCCCCATGCCTTTAGACGAATCAGTACTACACCAAATAAAATCCCCCATAAAGTATAAATATCGCTGGCCAGTAAGTTAATGTTCGCACCAATAGCGAAAAAGAACAGGATTAAAAAAAACTCTCGCAATGGTTTCAAGTGAATAGAAATAACATTGGAAATGGGGCTAACGGCTAACAATGTACCCGCGATAAACGCTCCTGTTTCGTACGATAGACCAATACGATGGCTGATTTCAGCCCAACAGAAACACCACGCTAGGGTTGCGACAAAACTGTATTCTTGAATAACATCAAACTTTTTCATTAGCGGAAGCAGCATGAGCTTAACGGCGAAGTATGCACTTACAATCACAATGAGAAGCTTGGCGAATATCAAAACGATAGCAAGGTCGATACGCTGCTCGGTATCGATATTGAGCAGTAGTAAAACAGTAATGGCTAAAATATCTTGAATTAACAAGATACTGGTCATTATTTCTCCCATTTTCTGGTGGTGAAGCGTTGTGGTAGGAATTAACTTAAGGCCAATAACGGTACTAGAAAACATCATTGCGGCCGCTGTGATAATGGCATCTTTGAGAGGAAGTTGGATCATTAATGCGAAAAGCAATGTGCAAATGAAGAAGAATAGACTGCAACAAAGCGTGATAAGTGCACTTTCTTTAAACAGACGCAGCAAGCGTTGAGGTTGTAAGTTTAGGCCAAGTAAGAAAAGCAGTAAAATGACGCCAATATGCCCCATTTGGGTCATCGCGTCAGCATTATTGATCATGCCGAGCCCATAAGGACCAATAATAATACCCGCAACGATGTACGCGATGATGATCGGTTGCTTGGCAAAGAGGAACAAACTCCCTAAGCCCGCAGCGCTAATCACAATCGCGCAAAGCTCGAAAATCATGGTATTGATACTATCAACCATCGACACCTACCTAGCTATGAAACGCAGCATGCGTAGTTGATTGCAGAAGGCAATGATAAAAGCATAGTGGTTGCAAAAAAATTGGGTTGAATGTTTTTGCGACAAGAAATTAGGAATAGGTAAAAGCGGGTGTGTAACGTGATAAATAGCGAAGAGATAACGAGAAATAAACATAGATAACGCTTAGTTATCTATGTTTATTGATACTATTAAGCGCGATACCGTTTGTATTGCGATAAAATATCGGCAATCAATTCAGGCTCAGACAGCCCATCAACTAAATACGATTGTTGATTGTTTTTAATCATTACCTCAAGATGAATTTGTTCATTATCAGTGTTTTTATGGAGCTGTAATGCGTATTCATAAGGTTGATGTCGATTGTTATCAATCACCAAACGAATACGACCATCGATACAATAAAGATCGGTGTCAAAACCATCATCGGCCAGCTTTTTACTGGCTTTGGTTAAGGCTGATCTTGCAATTGTATAGATATCGGCATGGGAAGAATACTGCGCCATGACTTGTCTCCCTCTGTTCTAAAATATGCTAGGACGTTGGTAAACGTCTGTCGCTGTCAGAAGATTTTATCGGGCAAAGACAAGGTGTTACCAACTAAAAAAATCTATCATTATCATCAGTTCTACTTATTAAAATGTAACCAATTATTAACGCATAACTCACTGATTTTAAAGCCATATGAAAGGAGGGGATATCCATTTCAGGAATAATCAATAGTCGATTTTTTTTATTATTTCATTTTAGTCTGAAATTTTAATCTCTGTTGCTACTATTGATAGGTGCAATAAATTCAATACGTTAAAGGAATATATGAATGTGTAAGCGTTACCTTACTTTAATCCCAGTGGTTGCTTTATTGACTCTCTCAACGGCCCATGCCGATTCTCTAATTCAAGGGTTAAATCGTGTCGATAACTCTATAGATAAAGTACAAAATACAATTCATGGAACGCAGAACTCGATACGCAATGGCCAGAATAAAGTTGATAATACACAACGTGCTATCAGTGAAATTCAAGATGGTACTTATGTAGAAAAGCGTGTTGAAAAAAAAGTACGCAACCAAAAGCGTAAAGTCGTGAATGGGGTCATTAATAAGTCATCGAATGCGATACGTAAAGCAACGAACGTTTATTAAGTTAAGCATAACTAAGTTAAGTATAGTGATAAAAAAGCGGCGATATCATTATCTATATAAATAGAATGATATCGCCGCTTTTTTTACCCATAATTTGGGTTAAGTATATAAGTCGTAATTATGAGTTTTGTAATTTCGCCTTCGCTTCTTTTCGCTCTGCTGCTCGACATGCTGCAGCGGTAAATACCACATCCGTTGAACTGTTGAGTGCCGTTTCTGCTGAATCTTGAATCACACCAATAATAAAGCCAACAGCAACAACCTGCATAGCTACTTCACTAGGGATACCAAATAAGCTTGAAGCTAAAGGGATCAACAGTAGTGAACCACCGGCGACACCTGATGCACCACAAGCCGAAACCGCAGCAACAACACTCAGTAAAACGGCTGTTGCTAAATCGACTTCAATACCTAAGGTATGAACGGCTGCAAGGGTTAATACAGTAATAGTGATTGCCGCTCCCCCCATATTGATGGTAGCGCCCAGTGGGATAGACACAGAGTAAGTATCTTCATGCAGGTTAAGATCTTTACAAAGTTTCATATTTACTGGGATGTTAGCGGCAGAGCTACGAGTGAAGAAAGCGGTAATACCACTTTCACGTACACAACGGAAAACAAGTGGGTAAGGGTTTTCAGCTGTTTTTACGTAAACAATGATTGGGTTAATAACAAAAGCAAGAATTGCCATTGAGCCTAATAGTACACCTAATAAGTGGGCGTATCCCGCCAATGCTGCAAAGCCTGTTTTAGCAAAGGTTTCAGAGACTAAGCCAAAAATACCGATAGGTGCTAAACGAATAATAAAGCGAACAATGAGTGTAACGCCATTCGACATATCATGGAAAACTTGTTTCGTTGCATCGCTTGCTTGGTGAAGCGCAAAACCAAGCGCTATAGCCCATGCCAAAATCCCAATAAAGTTACCGTTCATAAGTGCATGAACTGGATTATCAACAATCTTAAATAGCAGGGAACTAATGACTTCTGCGATACCTTCCGGTGGTGCAATTGAGTTAGAACTAGCAACAAGCGTTAAAGTGGTCGGGAAAAGAAAGCTCATCGCGACAGCAGTAAATGCCGCCATTAAGGTGCCAAATAAATACAACACGATAATTGGCTTCATGTTGGTATGAGTGCCTTTCTTTTGGTTGGCAATAGATGAAGCAACCAAAATGAAAACAAGAATAGGGGCAACGGCTTTTAGCGCTGCAACAAATAACCCCCCAAGAAAACTCACACTCATCGCTGATGATGGTGATAGTATTGCAAGTAATACACCAGCAACAATACCGACCATAATTTGTATAACTAAACTACCATTGGCCACTCTGGCTAAAAAAGGTTGTGATTGACTCATATAACATCCTGCATTTTATATTCTGTGAATAGCTTTTTATTTTGCTTCTGAAACATTTTTTAACAGGATCTGTTTGAAATAGCCAGTTATCTTTTTATAAGGTTTTAACCAACATTAATATAACGTTATATTTAACATTTTTTTATCAAAACATGGTGAATCGGCATACAAACAGCTTGTTTGATAACGATAAATGACAGTGAATGTATAATGTGTGTTAATGGATGTTGTGTGGTTATGCCAATCGTGATGAAAAGGCAAAAAAACAGAAAGAATTAAATGCTTTAATATGTAAGAAAATAAAACCTCTGCTACAGCATTTATATCTGCCACAGAGGTTTTTGAGGTCGCTATTAAATTTATATATTTATTTAGGATCTAAGTCTGAGAGAGATGATGCACGTGATGCAGTTGCTTTCAGTTGCTGTGCTTGATTAAGCAATTGCATAATACGTTTATCATTCCATTGCTGGCGATCTTGGCTGTAAGTTGATGCCATAATTTCAGCGACAGCATTATCTAATTGTTCTGCTAGATCTGGATTGGCAGAGAGTTTCTCACGCTGCTGCTGTTTCCATTGTTGGTAGTAAGTTTGAATTTGTACAGTTTCACGTTTGGTAATGGCTTCTTTCAACGCTTGCTCTACATCTGTCGTTCCTGATTGAAGCACGATTTCGGTATGTGATGCAGGCTGCGCTTTACGGGCTTTAATTAATAGTCCTAGTGTTATTAACCAAAGTAAGGCAAATACTGCTGTCGCCCATTGCCAGTAGTCATGTTGTGCTACATTATTACCCGCATTGTTAGTATTAGCGCTATGTTGAGGCGTAACAACGGATGGGGTTGTTAATGCTGGTGGCGTAATTGTATTGCCTGCATTGGGATCGACCGTTACATTTAATGTTAATCCATCAACTTTTGTGGTTTGCTGCTTTTCTTGCTGGGTATTCCACCAATTAATGCTAACCGCAGGTAATTCAATCGTGCCTGTTTCACGAGGAATGATGACTTGCTTTAACGTCATTGTTGTATAGCCATTCCCTTCTGAATATTCAGGTTTCTCATCATAACTTCTTACCGATGTTGGATACGTTAAGCTGATATTCGGCATATTACTTTGGGCAATATTTTTAATACGTAAGGTTAAAATACGTGTAATAGGCTCGCCTACTTTTGCATCTACGGTTGTTTTACCATTGACCGATGGTTGCCATACCTGATTGAGTTGCAAATCAGAGGTTGGTAGCCATAAACCTTTATAGTTACTTGGTTTTGCTTTAATTGTTAGTTCAATATTTTTTGCTGTTTTATCCACTGGCACTGTTAATGTTGAGCCGAAGCCACGACTCCCTTTAATCACGCTACCGCTGAATTTCGCACCATGTAAGGTAATATTCCCTGGCTTATCTGCTGTGATCTGGTAATTGCGGGTGATCACAATATAGCGACGTCCATTTTGAACAACTTCGTTTTGAGCATCTTGCCCAACTTGCGTTGCTGTTAGTCCATCACCATAAGGTGGTGCTAAAGTCGCTTGATCCATTTGCTCGCCAATTAAGATACGCACCCGATAATTAATTGATTCGCCCACATAGATGGTTGATTTATCGTTAATACCTTCAATGGAAATAGATGATTGCTTCGCATTGGCTGCCTGTGTTTGTTTACTGCTTTTTAAAACAGTAATCGTAATTGGTTCGGTTTTTGAGCTACCAATTTGAAACGCAGGGATAGTAAGAGTGCCAACCTTGGTTGCAGCTAGTGCTACTGTCCAACTAGTATTACGTGAGATAACCCCATTAATCATCGAAGTCCCGCTACTTACGCTAGGACGACCATAAGCAAAATCAGGACTTAATGGCGCAAGATCAAGTGAATTGGTATTCACACTATCATCGACAGCAACCGTTAATTGGAAAACCTCATTAACACCAACAATATTTTTAGACACTGTTGCTTCCGCTTGTGCCGCCATCACTTGGGTTGATAGTAGCGCACTGAAAAACAAAGCAATGTACAACAATGGTGTCGTTACTTTTTTGCCAAAAAATAATTTATTCATAAATCTATTCATTGTCCTATTACCATGAGTTCTCAGTTTTTTGCTGCGCTTCTTTCTGTTGCGCTTGCAAAATTAATTGAGCTCGGATCAAACCACTGGTGTCATCAGGCACTTGTTCCAATTTTTTCAAAATAGGGTTACTGGCTGAAAGCACATCCCCGTCTTTTGCTGCTTGGTCACTCATTCGTACTTGATTGTTGTTGGTTGTTTCTTTGTTTTTATCTTGTTCTGACTTAGTGGCTGATTTTGACTCTGCTTGCTGTTGCTGTTGCTGTTGCTGTTGCTTTGCTGCTTGTTTCGCATTTTCATCAGCACGTTGTTGTTCAGCCGCTTTTTGCTCGGCAGTTTTCTCTTTTTCTGGCTGTGATTGTTTATCACTACCTGCTTGCTGAGATTGCTGCTGATCTTTCCCTTGTTGTTTATCAGACTGACCTTGTTGCTGTTTACTCGTGTTGCTCTGATCCTGCTTTTGGTCATTTTGTTTCGATTGTGAAGACTGCTTATCATTAGATTGTTTGTTATCTGATGATTTCTGCTGATCTTGGTTTTGTTGTGACTGCTGGCTG
Organism: Photobacterium sp. GB-36; assembly: GCF_003026135.1. Lineage (NCBI taxonomy): Bacteria > Pseudomonadati > Pseudomonadota > Gammaproteobacteria > Vibrionales > Vibrionaceae > Photobacterium > Photobacterium sp. GB-36. The sequence goes on from NZ_PYNY01000006.1 coordinate 107,212, forward strand.
TTATCTTGGCTCTGATTTTTGTTGTTAGAGCCTTGTGATTGCTGCTGTTGCTTGTCACTCTTCTGCTGATTCTGTTGCTGTTGTTTCTTTTGTTGCTCCAGTGCTTTCTTCACTATATCGAGGTTTTTCTTAACATCGGGGTAGTTAGGATCGGCTTTCTGTAGCTTTTCATAGGTATCTACTGCTTGCTGTAACTTCCCACTTTGTGCATAAGCATTACCTAGGTTGTACTGCGACATTGAATCATGTAATGGTTTTAAGGTTTCAATGGCTTGTGCATAATTTTTTGCTTTATATTCAGCGATACCTTTCCATTGCGGAGATTCAAAATCTTGTGCCGCTTGCTTATATTTACCATCGGTATAAGTTTGGTAAGCTTGCTGCTCAGCATTTACCCATGGGCTCGCTTGTGCATGATCAATAGGTAAAAAGAAGAACATAGTGGCAATGACAACGCCACGGCGGAAACCCAGTAATGCCAGTAATAACAAAGGTAAAACTAACCAAAATCCGCCATTTAAACGTTCTTGCAGTTCTTTTTGTTGATCTTTTTTACCGCTATCTTGTGGTTTTGCAGTGAAGTGGACAATCGCATTAACATCTTGATCTGTCGGTTGAACCATCTGCAAAATACCACCCGTTTGCTTAACAATAGGTTCTAGTGTTTTCAGGTTAATTTTTGAAATAACAGGAGAGCCATTATCCATTAATAATCGACCATCAGGCAGTGGAACAGGTGCTCCATCAACTGTGCCCATTGCTAAGATAGAGACACGATATTTAGTACCTTTTAATTCGGCTAAACTTTTAGCTGATTCCTGCTTAGACATACCATCGGTCACTAAGATAATATCACCCGTACTATTACCAGCCTGTTTAAGTAACTTTATCGCTTCAGCAATACCTGCCGCGGCATTACTACCAGGAATTGGCATAATCTTTGGCGATAGGCTAGGGATCAAGTTTGCTAAAGTATGGCTATCTTCAGTTAACGGGCTGACTTCATAGCCATCTCCCGCATAGGTGACTAACCCCGTACTGCCTTCTTTCCAGCCCGGTAACATATCAAGCGCTTTAAAACGCGCCTGTGTTAAACGGTTCGGTTTTATATCGGTCGCATACATAGAGCGGGACATATCCATTACCAATACGCGTGCGCCACTTAAGTTATAAGCAGGTAGTTTTACTTTTTGCCAACTAGGACCAGCCATCGCAATAACAGCGATTAGCCAGCCCAAAGTGAGTATGGCAATGGGCCATGATGTCGATTTAGGCTGAGCCATACCTAATTTTTTTGCTAGGTGTGGCGCAATTAACCCCGTGGTTTGTTTCTTGGTTTTAAGCCAAGGTAAAAGAAAGACTAATGGCACAAGTGCCAAAAACCACATAGGGTGCATAAAAGTAAAATTAGCCATGACGTCTCCTCATAACAGCAATGACGACAGAAAGTAGTAATGCTATGGCTAAAGGATATCGGAACAACTCATCACGTGGACGCCATGTTTGCTGGGCGTTATTGACAGGTTGAAGTTTATTGATGATGTCGTAAATTTTCTCAAGCTGTTGTGGATTACGTGCTCGGAAATATTCACCGCCCGTCATCTTGGCGATTTCAGTTAAAGTCTTTTCATCAAGATCTTGTGATGGATTGACGATGCGATCACCGAAGAAACCTTGTTGCACCATTTGATCGGCACCAACACCTACGGTATAGATTTTCACACCGCTTTCTTTGGCTAATTTAGCGGCTTCAAGTGGATCAATTACACCAGAGGTATTTGCACCATCACTTAATAAAATAATTACCCGTTGTGGCGCTTTACTGTTAATAAAGGTTTTTGTCGCAATACCTAGGCCTTCACCAATTGCAGTGCTTTGCCCAATTAAGCCTAAAACAGTACGATCTAGTTGTTGTTCAACCGTCTTACGGTCAAATGTAAGAGGTGTTTGTAAGTAAGCATGATCAGCGAAAAGGACTAAACCTAAGCGATCACCTTTTCGTTTTTCAATAAAATCCGATAACACATGTTTTACTGCGGTTAAGCGATCAATACTTTTCCCATTTTTAGTCACCATATCTGGAATTGACATTGAGCCTGATAAATCGACAGCTAATAACATGTCACGGTGTTCTGGTTTTATTTCGATAGGATTCCCGTACCAAACCGGTCTTGCAGCAGCACAGACAAGACAAGTCCACAGTAAAGCCATTAATACTTTACGTATGATAGAGCGAGGCTGTTTTTGACCAACACCGCTGGGTAATTTGGGTAATTGAATTGCCGCAGGTTGCACAACCGGTTTACTAAAACGGTAAACGAGCCATGCTAAAGGCAACAATGCCCAAGCCCAAAGCCATACAAATTCAAACATTTGAAGACTCCTTTTGCGTCATGCTGGGTAGTTTTCGTGGCGGCAAAGCATGTTTAAGCCATGTGTTTGCCATTGTTTTACATTGTTGAAAGTCATCATGACTCAGTGGCGTATTTGAAAATGAACCTGATAGCCATACCGATTTAAGTTCTGAAAAACCACTATATTTTACGGGCAGTTGATTATCTAAAAATGCCAACCATGCCTCACCTGTTAATGGTGCAACAATGGTGCGCGAGTAATAACTTAACGCGGCTTGTTTTAGTAACGTATTGAGAGCGGGTAACCCTTGTTCTGCTGTTATTAGCGACAGTTTCTGTAATGCTTCTTTTTGTGCAGCATCAGCATGCTTTTTACGCCGAATAAAAGTGACGACAACTGCAATAGCGAGGATCACCACGGCAAATAATACCCACCATCCCCATGCTAAAGGCCAAAAGTTTGGAGCTTGAGGAAGATGTATATCCGCTAAAGGGAGTTGCTGAACGCTTGGTGTTGCCATTACTTAACTCCTTTGACGCGTTGTTAATTGCTGCAACAAAGGTTCCGCTGCAGATAAATAATGTAGAGGGATCGCAAGTGATTTCGCAATATCAGCCACAAAGTTTTGATGCGTTAGATACTGCTGACTTAATGAATCACGTGTTTTCTTTGATGAAAAATTAAGCCATGCAGATTGCTCTTTATCAGCAACATGTTCATAGCCTCTAAATTGTGTTTGTCCTTGTTCTAGTGGGTCATGGATTTGGACAAACTGAATTCGATTATGTTGACGTAATTGTGTTAAACGTCGCTTATCATTAAGCGATAATTGGTTAAAATCGCTGATAACAATAATTTCACTACCTTTAGAACAAAGGTGGTGTAACCGTTTTAATGCATCAGAAAAGTTAAATTGTTGAGGCTGTTCTAATGAATTTAATGCTAACTGTTGTGATTCAATCAGCTTATTGATGATATGAAGTGGACCTTGCTGGCGTGCCGTTGGCTTACATTCATTAACATTCAAACCGTTATAAATTACTGCCCCTATACGATCTTGTTCACTTATAGCAAGCCAGCTTAATAAGCTAGCAAAGTGAGCCGCTTGAACAGATTTCAGCATTAATTGTGAGCCAAATTGCATGCTTCGGCTTAAATCAATAAGCAACATAACGGGTTGCTCGCGCTCTTCGGTAAAGAGTTTGGTATGTGTTTTGCCAGTTCGTGCGGTTACACGCCAATCAATAGCTCTAATATCATCACCAGCTTGGTAGGGACGTACTTCTGAGAAGTTCATCCCACGTCCTTTGTGGCGACTTTGATGTAGGCCATTTAACTGTGACCAGATACTGTGCGCTGGTGGCAACCAACGCACGGCCTGATTCTTATATTGCAGTAGCTCAGCCAAACACACATTAACCCCATCGCTATGGGGGGGCAGCGCTACGGTTAAGTGTGATTTGCTCATATACTAGCGACCTGTGAAATCAATTCTTCAACTACGCGATCTGCGGCAATCCCTTCAGCTTGTGCTTCATAGCTAAGTAATAAGCGATGACGTAAAACAGGATATGCCATTATTTGAATATCTTCTGGTGTAACAAAATCACGACCACTTAGCCAAGCGTGAGCTCGAGCACAACGATCAAGGGCTAATGTTGCACGTGGGCTAACACCCATTTGAAGCCAATCTTTAAGCTGAGAGCTGAACTTGTCAGATTGACGTGTCGCCATGACGAGACGAATAATGTAATGCTCTACATCTTCTGCCATATGAATGTTAAGCACTTCTTTTCGCGCAGCAAAAATGTCATGTTGGCTAATATGAACAGGCTCTGCTTTTTCAATACCTAAAGCTTCACCACGATTTAGACGTAATATCTCTAATTCACTTTCAGCACTTGGATAATCGACATTAAGTTGCAATAAGAAACGGTCTAATTGTGCTTCAGGCAGTGGGTAAGTACCTTCTTGCTCAATGGGGTTTTGCGTTGCCATTACGAGGAATAACTCAGGTAATGGGTATGTTTTTCGACCAGCAGTGATCTGCTTTTCAGCCATCGCTTCAAGCATTGCAGCCTGTACTTTTGCTGGTGCTCGGTTGATTTCATCTGCAAGAATTAATGAGTTGAAAATAGGACCGGGTTGAAAAATAAACTCGGCAGTTTCAGGACGAAAAATATCAGTACCTGTTAAATCAGAAGGTAATAGATCGGGCGTAAACTGAATACGGTGAAAATCACCTTCAATACAATCAGAAAGCACTTTAACAGCGCGTGTTTTTGCCAGTCCTGGAGGACCCTCTACAAGGATGTGTCCATCAGCCAGTAAAGCAATTAATAACTGTTTCACTAAATCGGGTTGACCAATGACTTGGCTTTGTAAGTAGTGATTTAATCGTTGAAAAGTACTCGCTAACATAAATTCATTTTCCTATAGAGCTTACTTAATACATTAAGTAAAAAACCTGAGACTATCTAATATGGCTTTAGTTCACGTTTTTTAGATTACCAGAATAGCTGTTAACCATTCATTCGATACGTTTCATGGCGTTTTATATATATCAGGGCAGCAAGAAAGTTATCAAGTCACTTATGTCGTCTTATGTTTTGAATTACTGCAAACAAAGGTTGAGATAGAGCTGCTCAAAAAGTAAACGCTAAGTAGTATTTCAAAGATGGCGCATAACTTTTCTCACAACGTCTTAATAAGAAATGCATTATTAACAAATATATAACGTGTTTTATTGCACGGTTAACAAGATTTCTAACAGTATTTTTTTTATTGGAATAATAAATTTATCCAAGAATGCTCTGATATTAATCCATAAATATATTGTTAAATTCAAATTTGTCACTTTAGTTATATTGACACTTTTGTTAATACCAGTGACAAATAGCGTTGAAATTGTTAATTCCTTTCTTGCCATCAATATGCATCTGTGTTGTTATATTAAATATGCAACGTGTTTGTAATACATCTGTATTATATGCGGCTTAATATGTGAGCTATGTTGTATTAATGATTAGATAGAGCTCATAGGTTGAATTGTTTAAATTTATGGAACAAACCTTGAGCTTATTAAGTGTATTAATAATTTGATAGAAAGGAAGGAGCCTTAAATGAGTAAGGTAGCATTAGTTACAGGTGCTAAAGGTGGTATTGGTTCATCGATCACTCAAGCATTAGTCGATGCAGGTTTTCGAGTAGTTGCAACATATTATCCAACAGGTGAAAAAGCGGCTCAAGAGTGGTTCGCGGATAATAATTATTCATCTGAGTCTGTTCGACTATTTCCACTCGACGTAACTGATACGAATTACTGTCAAGAAGCGTTAGCAACATTGCTTCAGGAAGAAGGTCAAATCGATGTGCTAGTTAACAACGCAGGTATCACTAAAGATACGACATTCAAGCGTATGACTGCTGATCAATGGAATGCAGTAATCAACACAAATTTAAATAGTCTGTTCAATGTTACTCAGCCTTTATTCGACTCAATGTGTAATAAAGGTAATGCTCGCATTATTAATATTACATCAGTAAATGGACTTAAAGGTCAGTTTGGTCAAGCAAACTATTCAGCAGCTAAAGCTGGCATGATTGGCTTTACAAAAGCACTAGCAGCAGAAGGCGCACGTGCTGGCGTAACGGTAAATGCGGTCGCTCCTGGTTATACCGGCACGCCAATGGTTGAAGCGATTAAACCTGAAATACTTGATTCAATTAAAGCTGAAATTCCGATGCGCCGTTTAGCGCTACCACAAGAAGTAGCGGCAACAGTGACATTTTTAGCAAGTGATGCAGCAGCCTATATTACTGGTGAAACATTATCAGTAAATGGCGGCTTATACATGAACTGATCAAGATTGACTGATTATTGAATTTTTAAGTAAGGACGCGAATTAATATGGCTAGGGTATTTATTGTTGCTGCAAAACGTACACCAATCGGTAGTTTTAGCGGTGCACTAAAATCAGTAACAGCAGCAGAACTTGGCGCAGCCGCAATCAAAGGCGCGTTAGCAGAAACATCAGTACCAGTAGAAGCGATTGATGAAGTGATTTTCGGAAATGTCGTTGGTGCTGGTCAAGGTATGGGACCGGGTCGACAAGCAGCTTTAAAAGCGGGCATTCCTAATGAAGTACCTGCATACACATTAAACATGGTGTGTGGTAGTGGTATGAAAGCGGTAATGGATGCTGCCGCCCACATCAAAGCAGGTGATGCTGATATCGTGGTTGCTGCAGGCGCAGAAAACATGTCTCAAATTCCATTTTGTGCATCATCGAAAATTCGTGATGGGCAAAAAATGGGTAATCTGGAACTTAGCGATTTATTAATTGCTGACGGTTTAACGGATGCCTTTAATAATTACCACATGGGTGTAACCGCTGAGAATGTTGTTGAGAAAGTAGGCTTAACACGTGAACAGCAAGATAATTTCGCACTAGCGAGCCAACAAAAAGCCGTTGCTGCTATTGAGCAAGGCAAGTTTGTTGATGAAATTACACCTGTAGAAGTAGTAGGTCGTCGTGCAACGGTTATTGTTGATACCGATGAGTACCCGAAACAAGATGCTTCAATCGAAGGTCTGGCAAAACTACGTCCTGCATTTAAACGTGATGGTTCTGTTACTGCAGGTAACGCATCAGGTATTAATGATGGCGGTAGTGCAATTATTGTTGTTTCAGAAGCGGCAGTAAATAAATATAACCTGACGCCACTTGCTGAAATTGAAAGTTATGCGCAAGCAGGTATTGCTCCTGAAATCATGGGCTTAGGGCCTGTGCCAGCAGTACTTAAAGCATTAGATAAAGCACAACTATCAATTGATAAAATTGAGCGTTTAGAGTTTAACGAGGCTTTTGCTGGCCAAGCGCTGGGTGTGCTTTATGAAGTAGCAAAAGAAACGAATTCAAAAGTTGAAGATCTCGTTGAACGTGCAAACATCAATGGCGGAGCCATCGCTCTAGGTCACCCATTAGGTGCATCAGGTAATCGTATTTTAGTGAGCTTATTACATGAAATGCGCCGCCGCGAAGATAAGTACGGTATTGCGACCTTATGTGTAGGTGGTGGTATGGGTACAGCGGTCATTCTAAAACGCGTTTAATTTTTATCTAAATATCGGCGCTGTATGAGGATACATGCAGTGCTTTATTACTATCAATGAGGAAAGATCTATGTATACGGAAATGTTTAAGTCGTTCTCTGAACAAACTGAGAAATCTCTAGCACCATACGTTAAGTTCAACAAACTATTCACTAAGAATGTTGAAGAACTAACTGAACTTCAACTTGCTGCTGTTCGCGCATACAGTGATTTAGGTCTGTCTCAGCTTAAAGCTGTTAGCGAAGTAAAAGATATCCAATCTCTAACTGCGTTCAATAGCCAACAACTTGAAACGTTGACTAAGCTTTCTAAGCAGCTTATTGATGATAGCAACAAGTTCAACGCTGTTGCTCAATCATTCAAAACAGAAGTAGAAGAGCTTGTTGCTGACAATGTTAAAAAAGCAACGCCAGTAGCTTAAGGTTTATTTCTAGTCGCTCTCATTTATATGAGGGCGACTTTTTTGTTACAGCTTATCTCAATTATGCTGAGTCAACTGTTCCTTAGTGTAATTGAATTAGTCCAAGTACAGGGTTTTTGTTATGAACAATCACTTCTTTTCGGACTACTTTGCCAAGCTCCAAGATATGAACCAGCTATGGTGGAAGGAGTTAGACTCCGGCAAGGCAGCCATGAACACCCCATTAAATAAAGCGCTGAATGATATTAATTTGGAAGATACTGCAGAGTTTTTTGAAAAAGCAGCATCACAGCCAGCAGCACTTGCTCAAGTCCAAATGGATTGGTGGGAAAAACAAGTAAAAATCTGGCAGAACATCGCGATGCCATCAACTGATGGTGGACAATCTCTAATTAAACCAGCAAAAGATGATAAACGTTTTAGCGATCCTGCGTGGGAAAATGAAGCGTTTTACAATTATATTAAGCAATCTTATTTGCTTTTTAGCGACTCAATGCGTGAAGCGATTGATTCTATTGAAGGTGTTGATGAGAAGGCAAAAGAGCGTTTAGGCTTTTTTTCACGCCAAGCAATCAATGCGATGTCGCCAACAAACTTTGTTACTACAAACCCAGAACTGGCTAAGTTGACCGTTGAAACTAATGGTGAAAACTTAATTAAAGGGATGGAGTTACTGCAAGAAGACATGCAGAGCAGTGCGGATGTCCTGAAAATTCGCATGACTAATCGCGACGCATTCCAACTGGGTGTCAATATTGCAAATACTGATGGTGACGTCGTATTTAAAAATGAGTTATTTGAACTTATTCAATATAAGCCATTAACTGAAAATGTTAATAGTACACCATTGTTAATTGTTCCTCCGTTTATCAATAAATATTATATCCTTGATTTACGTGAAAATAACTCAATGGTTCGTTGGCTTGTAGAGCAAGGTCATACTGTCTTTATGATGTCTTGGAGAAATCCAGGTACACCACAAAGGGAGGTGGATTTTGAAAACTATGTACTAGACGGTGTTATCCCTGCCGTTGACGCTATTGAAGATATCACTGGCGAAAAACAAATCAATGCAGCGGGTTACTGTATTGGTGGTACATTATTAGCTACTACTCTGGCGTATTACGCAGCAAAACGCATGCGTAATCGTATTAAATCAGCAACATTCTTCACAACATTACTCGATTTTTCACAACCGGGTGAAATTGGTGCTTATGTTAATGATCCATTAGTATCAGCAATTGAAGCACAGAATGATGTAAATGGTTATATGGACGGCCGCTCTTTGAGTGTGACGTTTAGTTTATTGCGTGAAAATAGCCTTTATTGGAATTATTATGTCAATAATTACTTAAAAGGTAATAGCCCAATAGACTTCGATTTACTTTATTGGAACGGTGATAGTACGAATGTTACAGCTGCATGTCATAGTACTATTTTACGCGAGTTTTATTTAAATAATAAGTTAGTCGATAATAAAGGAATAAAAATTGGTGGTGTTTTTATTGATTTATCTAAAATCAAAGTACCAACATACTTTATTTCTACTCAAGAAGATCATATCGCTTTATGGCAAGGTACATACAGAGGCGCTCAGAAATTAAGTGGGAAGTCGACATTTGTACTAGGAGAGTCTGGTCATATTGCTGGGATTGTAAATCATCCTAAAAAGAATAAATATGGTTTTTGGCTAAGTGATAAGCAAGAAGAAAACCCAGAATCTTGGTTAGATAATGCTAAACGTCAAGATGGCTCTTGGTGGACGCATTGGGATACTTGGTTAGGGGATTTTAATAAGAAAGAAAAAGTGCCGGCACGCGAAATTGGAAGTGATAATTATAAAGCACTTTATACAGCGCCTGGAGATTATGTAAAAGAAACACTGCCACTTAAATAACTCCTCTGAATGAATAAGGCTCAGCATTATAAATGCTGAGCTTTTTTTTTGACATAAATATGATATTTTAAATCAGCCATTTTAGATAAAATGTATATACTAGTTGTGATTCATGTATTATTTAACGATTTACGATGTTGATATCTGAACAAAAATAAAAATAATTGTCAGAATGTAGAATTTTCCTATTGGAAATAAAACGGGCGTGTTAATGAATAGAAAAACTCTTGAAGTAGCCGATGATGGTTATTCATTTATAATTAATTTTTTTGATTTTTTAGTTATAAATTTCTCTCTTACTCTTGTCTATGCATTTTTTGCCCAAGAACCATCACCGTTTGATTTATTATACGGTATTTTTATCAGCGTTACTTTCGTCGGTTGTGGCCACTACGTTGGTTTTTATGACAAAGAAAATCGTGCTAACTATCGACGAATGACTTTGCGCTTATTAGGTAACTTTTTACTTGTTGAGTTCTGTGTTTTATCGATAACGTTTTTCTTCGCTTTTATTGATCATGTCAATGTACGGGGCTTTATTGGAAATATAGGACTTTCGTGGTTTTTATTATCGTTTCTGATTATTTGGAGTTCGCGTGTTGCTGTTTATTATGTAACTAAATACATTGGTCGCCATAAAAAAACACATCGTATTGCTATTCTAGGAATGACAACAGCGGGTTTAGCAATAGAGAAAGCATTATTAGAGAAATACAAAAATACGAATTTTGAAATTAGTTATTATGATGATCGTGGTGAAGAACGCTTTAGTTATTTAACGAAATCTCAGTGTAAAGGGAAAGTTAACAAGCTTATTTCCTTTGCAAAAAAAGGCGAAATTGATGATGTGTATGTCGCTTTGCCTATGGTTGCCAAAGAACGTATACATTTCTTCTTACATCAGTTATCAGATACAACGGTTGATACTTTTGTGGTACCTGATCTCTTTACTTATAATTTGAATGCTTCTCAAATTTGTCGTGTGGGTAATGTGGAGACATTGAGTGTTTTTGCGAGTCCTTTTGAAGGTATTGGTGATTACATTAAGCGTCTGGAAGATTTGATTATTGGTAGTGTGATTACACTTCTTATCTCACCTGTACTTATCGCTGTTGCTATCGGTGTTAAATTGAGTTCGCCTGGTCCTATTTTATTTAAGCAAGATCGTTATGGTCTTCGTGGTAACAAAATTAAAGTGTGGAAATTCCGTTCCATGAAAGTAATGGAAAATAACCATGTGGTGAAACAAGCAACTAAAAATGATCCACGAGTGACTAAATTCGGTGCGTTTATTCGTCGAACATCACTAGATGAATTGCCACAGTTTATTAATGTATTGCAAGGCACCATGTCGATTGTAGGTCCGCGTCCTCACGCTGTCGCACACAATGAAGAATATCGAATTCTTGTCGATAACTATATGATTCGTCATAAAATCAAACCTGGCATCACGGGGCTTGCACAAATAAGTGGTTATCGTGGTGAAACGGACACGCTTGATAAGATGGAAAAACGAATTCAATATGATATTCGTTATATGCAGAATTGGAGCTTAGTCTTAGATTTAAAGATTATTTTCTTAACCATTTTTAAAGGCTTTGTCAGCGAAACGGCATATTAATTTACCTCCATTACTGGATTGAAATTATTTTTTGCATTTTTTTGAGTTTTTTAATTTTCTGTTGTCTATTATGTTGTAACGACGGGCTTTATTTAATATTTGGAGCGGGTAATGACTAAACTAGCAACTATTGAAGGTATCGGTGAAGTATATGCGGCTAAATTAGAAGCGGCAGATGTCCATACGATGGAGCAATTATTAGATAAAGGTCAGAAACCTGCAGGCCGAAAAGCTATTGCTGAAGCAACGGGCATTAGTAGTAAATTAGTATTAAAGTGGATTAACCGAGCTGATTTATCTCGTGTTAAAGGTATTAGCACTCAATACGCTGATTTACTAGAGTTTTCTGGTGTTGATACGGTTCCAGAACTTGCGCAGCGTAATGCAGAAAATTTACATGCAAAAATGCTAGAAGTGAATGAAGAAAAGGCACTAGTTCGTCAATTACCGGCATTGAAAAGTGTTCAAGATTGGATTGCACAAGCGAAGGAATTGCCTCGAGCAATTGAATATTAATATTTTATCTAATCAGAAAGCAGCCATTTTGGCTGCTTTTTTATTATTTGAAATATATAGTCGCCTATAGAAATAAAGGATTTGAATGGAGTTTGGGATGATGAACGGGCGTTCTATTAATTGTTTCGTAATAAGTTGCTTAGTAATGATGCTCTTAAGCCTACCGACACAGGCGAAAAACTACAGTGTTACAGATACGTCAAAAATAGAGCCAAGTATTGAGTTTAATCTTGATGGGCAAGTAACTAATCAGCGTTTATGCTTCTATGAGGATAAAGCTTATTCATTGGGCGCGATTATTGATATTGGTGGTTATAAACTTCAGTGCGCTGTTGAAAATGAAGTGGAATTAAACGGTCGTTTAATGTGGAAAAACTTAGTACCAGTAAAATAAAAGAAAGCCAGCAATGATTATCTATATTGATAATCATTGCTGGCTTAAGCTAAAGAACAATAATTACTTAGCTAGAGAGCGGCTACGAAGTTCGAAAATTAGCTTCTCAGCACTGCATTCGAATTGAATACGCGCTGTTAATTCAGTGCTATTTTCATCTACTGGGGTTGTTTCAACTTTGTAGTTAGCATTCACTTCTTTTGCTAGTGCAAGGTAGTTTGCTAATTCTACTTCTAGTGCATCTTTACCTTGAGCAAAGATTTGAACGTCTGCAGTATCATCGTTTTCTTTGATGATAAAACCGAGTTCACCTGATACACCACATGCTTCACAAACTTGGTATTCTTCTTTTTCAATAGTCATAACTTTAATCCCCATCGGTTAAGGGGCTATTCTAGAACGTTGTGATGTAGATCGCTATTCATTAATAATGAAAAGTGAGTTTCATATATCTAAATTGATAAAGAATTAACATAGATTAGCCATATAAGCGTGTAATGTGAGCAAAAGTTTGCTCAAAGGGGTACGCTTCAAGTTGACCAAAACCATCAAATTGCTTGGCTTTTATCTTGGTGGTCAATGGTGTTGTCATACCATTTAAAAATCGTGTAATAGCAGCAACAGATGGTGCTATATCACATGCATTGATGAATTGATCGCACCATTGGGTTAAAACGTGATCGGAAACCTCTGGTAGTGTCGGTAATGGTGGCAATGTGATACTTTTTCCTCGACAAACAGAGCAATGGTTACAATGTTCCGGAGCATGATGATCAGCAAAATAACGCGCTAATTGATAACTTAAACAGGTTTTGCTTTCAAAAAAATCAATCATACTATTGATACGTTTTATTTCACTATGCTCTTTTTGTTGGAACAGTTGATACAGCGCCTCACTCTCAACACCGATATCAAAGTGATGATTTTTGATAGCATATACGTCAGTCATTTGTTTGCTTTCTAAAGTGATCCAACCTTTTTCATTAAAATAGTCAATCGCAGCAACAACACGTTTTCTATCTGCATTATAGCCTTGCCATAATGCGTCCATATCTAGTGTATTCCATACTCTTGCTTTTGTTGAACAAGCAAAAATTGCTTCGACGAACTGGCGACGCTCATTATTAAAATGCGATAAAATTTCATGCTGGCTAATGTTGAGCTTGTAACGGTAATCAGCAAAATAAGTATATTGAGGCTCAATGATCTGGCGAATCTCTAAATAGACCAATAGTGTTTTTAAAGGCAATAATCGAATATTGGCATCTTTTGATAGCCGATTATTCATTACTTCCCACTGTTGTGATTGTGCTTTGATTTCATGTAATACGGTTGCTATCGAACTGCGATCAGGAGTATCTCCATAAATGAAATTTTGTAGCACATTTAGACCTGATTTATTTGCAATGACTGTGCAGGTTGAGTTTTCACCATCACGACCAGCACGACCTATTTCCTGACTATAGTTTTCAATTGATTTTGGTAGATCGAAGTGTATCACTTGGCGAATATCAGATTTGTCGATCCCCATGCCAAAGGCGATGGTGGCAACAATGCAATTGATTTCTCCTGCCATAAACTGTTGTTGTATATGCTGGCGGCGATCGGCATCCATACCTGCATGGTAAGCTTGAGCGGGAATATGATTACTTGTGAGAGTTGCCGCAATCTCTTCTGCAGTATGCTGTAAAGTGACGTAAACAATAGATGGTGTATTGGGTTGTGCTATCAATTGTTGCTGTAGTACATCCAATTTTTCATCATCTTGGGCTGCCAAAATAGAGAGATCAAGATTCTTGCGATAGAAACCTGTTACGACGATATCATCTTTTGCAATATTGAATTTATCTTGCATATCATTAATAACAGCTGGCGTCGCCGTGGCTGTTAGTAGTAATACTTGTGGAATATTTAAAGACTGTTGGTAATAAGGTAATTTCAGGTAATCGGGTCTGAAATTGTGCCCCCATTCTGAAATACAGTGAGCTTCATCAACGACGAGTAATGAGATAGGGACTTGACTGATAAAATGTCTAAAGCGCTCATTTTTCAATCGCTCAACAGAGATCATTAATACTTTAATTTCGCCTTGGCGAATATTTTGCATAACTTGCTGAGTCTGTTGCCAAGTTTGGCTTGAGTCGATAGATGCTGCGGGAATACCTTTTGATGCAAGGAAATCCAACTGATCTTTCATTAATGCTAAGAGTGGTGAGATCACCAGTGTTAAGTGTGGTAATTCAATTGCTGGGAGTTGGTAACACAGTGATTTACCCGAGCCAGTAGGAAAAATAGCGGCTGCAGAATGGCCATCAAGAACACGAGTAATGACTTCTTCCTGACCTGTTCTAAGAGAATCAAAACCAAAATATTTTTTAAGTGTTTGATGATACATGCTGAATACTCAATTGTCTTAATTGATAGCATCATACCGTATGTTGATGTCATAAGGGGAATGAGATATTAAATCACGTTACAAAATTGCGAAATAATTATCGTTGTATTCCTACCGACTAAATATATTTAAAGGAATATGTAAATGGAAACCATAAGCATCATTCTCACTATACGACGTGATATACAAACGTGTATCAGAATCAAAACTTATGGCGATATTTGCTTCTTGATAGTGAGATGATGTTGGTTTTAACGAAAGTGGCTGAAAATTGTTTAACGCTTTGTTTGCACATAAGCCAGCATGGAAAAATGATAGTTGGAGGAGTGTATTACAGTTTGAAGAATCAAACGTTAATGCTGTTTTTGCTTCGAAGGTAGTAATAGGGGAATGATTATTAAAACTATACGCTGATGGTGATGAAAGAAGCACAAAAAACAATAAGTATAATTTCATTGGTCTTTCTCGTTATTGGGATATAACAAGAAAATGCATATAGTGTTCCAATATGATGTTTATTGCTAATTATTCGAGAAAAAGGAAAAATAAATCGTTTGTAGATAACGCGTGAACGCATCCTTGCGTTGCTGTTTACTTAGTGTTTTGTGATTTTATCAAGATATCCCATAGCAAAAGCAGATAATACAAAGGTAATATGAATTAGCAGGTACCATATTAATTTTGAGTTATCAATATTTTCTATATTCATAAATATTTTTAATAAATGAATTGAAGATATTGCAACAATAGAGGCTGATACTTTGTTTTTCAATGAGCTTGCATCAAGTTTACCTAACCAGCCTAATTTGTCGTCATGATCATCGAGATCTAGGCGTGAAACGAAGTTTTCATAGCCAGAAAACATCACCATAACAACGAGTCCGCCAACAAGAGCAATATCAACAAGTGAAAGAATAATCAGAACTAAGTCCATACTTTTCATTGTGATAATAACTGGGATTAGATCAAATATCTCTTGAAAGAATTTCACTGAAAGTGCCAATAACACAAAGCTGAGACCGAAGTAGATAGGTGCCATTAACCAACGTGACCCATACATTATTCGTTCAAATAGTTTTTCCATCACAAAGTGTCTCGTAAAAGGGGGGAAGGGTAATCTAAAGTGGGATTTTAGATCGAAAATCTAGAAGTGAATAGTTAGAATGCACGATGAAAGCATTTTTTGCTGAAAATTTTATGCTTGAAGTAAATAAAAGGCTCTATCTTAAGATTACAGATAGAACCTCTTTACTGATTAAAAAGAAAAACCAATACCACCTGCATTATCGTAATGGTTGTAGTCAGAGATCGAAATACCGTAACCACTTTCTAACATCATATATCCACGTAGGCGCTTATAGATTGGAAAACTCCAGGTAATGCGCTCATAACCACGTGAAAATCCACTTTCTAAAGCGTTACGCACGGTTAATGAAATCAGATTATTATTATCAACAGCCCAGTTCATGCTGATGCGTCCGTATCCCATGTAGTTGGTAATATCTTTATTGTAATCTTTTGCACCAAAGTCGAGACGTAGCCATGGCTTGATACTTAATGTGTAGTTGTTATGTTCGAATGTGAAATCAGCAAATGCACGATTCCAGCTTCTTTCTTGTTCGCCGCCTCTACCATTAGATTCATGGACGAGACCAACCGTTGTTCCAGCATACCCCAACGCATTATTTTCGGCTTTTTCAGGAAGGGTCCAAAAAATAGATGGCTCATATTCAGTGTCCCTAAAATAGGCTGAAGAAGCGTACGCTTGCCAATTTGAACGCTGTGTATAAGTAACATAGAGCTTGTCGTTTCTATTTAAAACACCAGATGCTAAACGGTACTTTAGGCTGATCTGAAAGTTAACGTTGTACTTACTTAATTTACCGTCTTCAGGAATAATCGATTGGTATTCTTGATAGTTAGGTTTTTGAGTGTAGTAAAAAGGTAGAACGTAATTGTCTTTGTACTGCTGAAGCAATAGATTATTTGAGCTTGAGTAATCTAACGAGTTATTAACCACTTCTTCAGCTAAAACATTACTAGAAAAAAAAGAACAGCCAATTAGCAGGGTAGAAAAAAGTAGAGGGTATCTAATTGGTTGCCATACAAATTGCGTCATAATTTTTATCGTCACAGTCATTTAAGAGTAAATTCTTATTATCATAGACAGAATTTTTATATTATGTATACAGATATTAATGAAATCATAAATTGGTTGGGTTTATTTATTAAAATAAGTATGAAAAAGGGACGTATTACAATACGTCCCTTGGATAAGATATCTGGCTATGTGGTTACTATTGTGATTCGATTTCCACTTTAAACAGTACTGCATAAAGTAGTGGAATAATCACCAAAGTTAAAATGGTTGCAAACAATAAACCAAACATGATTGTTACTGCCATACTCTTGAAGAAAGGATCAATAAGTAAAGGAGCAACGCCTAAAATTGTGGTTAATGCACCAAGTAAAACAGGGCGTGCACGACTTAAGGCTGAGTCAATAATCGCTTGATAAGGTGTTTTGCCTTCTTTTATTTCTACATCTGTTTGGTCAACCAGAACAATCGCATTTTTAACCATCATACCAATTAAGCTAAGGAAGCCAAGAATAGCCATAAACTCGAAAGGTGTTTGGAAAATAACCAGACCAATGGTAACGCCAATAATAGCTAATGGCGCTGTTAGCCAAATAATCAATGGCTGTTTTAATGCATTAAACATAAATATCACGGATAAAATCATCGCAGCAAAACCATAAGGTGCAGAAATCGCGAGTCCTTCATTTGCGTCTTTGGATGCTTTATATTCACCGTACCATGTCAATTTATAACCTGGTGGTAACTCGATAGCTTCGATTTTTCCACGCAGTTCATTAAATGCATCGGCCGTCAGTACACCTGGTGCAGGATCTGCCTGAACCAAAATGGTTGGTATACGGTTAATTCGACGTAAGATGGCATCTTCCCACGTGACATTAACAGATTCGATTAATTGGCTAACAGAGATTGGTCCATTGACCATACGACTATGGACTTCTGTGTTTTCAATAGCACGTTCATGAGTACGTTCACTTTCTGGCGCACGAACAACAATTGGAATTAAGTCATTTCCTTCACGATATACACCAACCGTTCGACCTGATAGCGTTTGTGCAATTGCTTGGCTAATTTCCTGATTGGTTAGTCCATAACGTTGCGCTTTTTCTGTTGAATAAACAGGTTTAATAACAGGTACTTGTTGACGCCAATCATCTTGAACGGCAATCAAGTTTTGATCAGACAGCATGATTGACTTCGCTTGTTCAGCAAGATCACGTAGGACTCTACTGTCAGGGCCTTGGAAACCGGCTTCAATTTTTTTACCGCCCCCACGACCTAGCATGAATTTCCATACTTTGATCGAGGCTTCTGGGTATTTATTATCAAGCTCAGTTTGTAACTCAACAAGTAATGGAGCTATGTTACGGTAATCATCAATATCAATCAGTAATTGACCATAACTTGGATTGCGTGCTTCTGGTGCATAAGTCAGCATAAAGCGTAAGCCACCACCACCAATGAAGCTTGAGATATTCCCGATACCTTCTTTATTGGTAATATCTTGTTCAATCCGAGCGATCGTTTTTTCTGTATTGGTGATGTCTGTTCCCTGAGGAAGGTAGACATCAACAACAAATTGCGCACGTTGTGATTCTGGCATAAAGCCAGGTGGTACAAATTTCATCCCCCAAATAGCGCCAACCAGTGTTGCCAGTAGCAATGCCCCAGTTATTTTACGGTGTGACAAAACCCAAGTTAATAAAGCTTTGTAACTTTCTACAATTTTACTTGGCTTAGTATCTTGTTGTTTGATCTTAACTTTTAAGAACTGATGGCACAGTAACGGTGTTACGGTAACAGCAAAGACCCAGCTAAGTAACATTGAGTATAAGATCACCCAAAATAGCGAACCGGCATATTCACCCATATCTGACGGTGATAAGCCAATCGCACTGAAAGCACAAATACCCACAACAGTACCGCCTAAAAGCGGCCATTTAGTTGCATTGACAACCTCTGGAATAACGACATTACGATCTTCATTGTTTTGGAGGCGTACCAGAATACTGTCAGTTACCACAATGGCATTATCTACTAACATGCCTAATGCGATGATCAGCGCACCTAACGAAATTCGTTGCATTGCGATGTCATCAATTAACATGATGCATAGAGTACCGGCCACTGTTAAAAGCAATACAAAGCCAATAATCACGCCAGATCGAATACCCATAAATAGCAGTAAAACGATGAAAACAATCACCACAGCAGCAATCAAGTTATCGATAAAATTCGTTACCGAATCACGAACAGAGTCTGATTGCATTGAGATAATATGAAGATCCATACCCAGTGGACGTTGGTTTTCAAGTTCAGCAATACGCGCTTTAACCGCATCACCCATATCAACCACGTTACCACCAGTGACATTGGAAATACCAAAGCCAATCGCCCGTTCACCATTAAAGCGCATTAGCATGCTAGTGGGTTCTTGATAACCTCGGCTAACATCGGCAATGTCTTTTAAACGTAAAACAGTATGGTTATCACCAATACCAATTTGAAGGTTACGTAAATCTTCAAATGAATTAACGTTAGGTGTTGGAATAACAGGTAAACGCATACCATTAGATGTCAGACTACCTGCAACATTAACAATATTTTGTTTTTGTAATACTGATAAAACGTTATCAACTGACAAACCATAATTAGCTAAGCGCTCACTGGTGATCTCAACAAAAATACCTTCTTGTTGCTCTGCTAATGTTGCCGTTTTAGCTACACCAGGTACTAACACAAGTTCACGACGCAGTGAATCAACATAGTCTTGTATTTGCTTATCGGTAAAGCCTTCTCCCGTTACAGCGAAAAATAGCGCATAAACATCAGAGAAGTCATCGTTTACGATTGATGGGCCAGCACCAGGAGGAAGAAGACGTTGGGCATCAACAACTTTACGACGTAGCTTATCCCAAACTTGTTGAAGCGCTGCCTGATCTTTTGAAAATTCAAGTTTTATCTCAACAGTAACTTCTGACATCCCTTGTTTGGAAACAGACTTAACTTCTTTTAGTTCCTGTAAAGATTGCACCGCACCTTCAATGACATCTGTGACTTCGTCGGAAACTTCTTGTGCTGTTGCTCCTGAATAAGGGGTAACAATGACGGCTTGGCGGATCACAAATTCAGGATCTTCAAAACGACCTAGCTTTAAGTAACTGATGTAACCGCCAATTAAGATCAGTGCAATGATCACCCAAACACTTGTTCGTTTGGCGATGGTATAGCGAGCGATATCCATCTATTTACGCTCCATTTTTTGTGTTATCAGTGTATGGGCGTACTTCCATACCTGGCTTCAACTTAGATACACCAGCGATGACAATACGTTCACCAACTGTTAGGCCATTAAGAACGGTAATACAGTTTTTGTTGACACTCCCCACTGTGATGTAGCGTTTTGATACTGAATTGTCTTTATTCACCACCCATACAAATTGTTTGCTCTTGTTATCTGGAACGACAGATGCCAGTGGAACAATAATTGGGTTTCGGTTTTCTTGTGGACACAATGCTAGGTTTGGAGAAACTTTAACGGGCATACCTGGTAAGAGATTTAACCCTTTGTCGTCGTTAATACTAAGGACAACAGAGAAGGTTTGTGTGATCGGATCGGCTTGGGTTGAGTAGGTACGCAAACTCAAAGGTAATAATTGATCTGTATTGTTATTTAACTCTGCAACAGCTTTATTACATGTCATTCCTGCAAGCATGACACTGTCTGTAATATTAATAACCACTTCTAAGTCATCAATATTATGTAATGTTAATACCGGATTATTAGCTTGAATTTGAACGTGATTATCAATTAATTTACGTCCAATGATACCACTAAATGGTGCAACTAACTGGGTGTAATTTAGCTTGTTTTTCGCTTCTTTTACCCGGTTTTGTGCCAAGTTATATCGGACAATAAGTTTATCTAAATCACTTTTAGAAATCGCTTGGCTGCTTTCATAGATGGCTTTACCACGTTGGTAAGCTTTGCTTGCATCTGTTAATTCAAGTTGTGCAGCGGCAAAAATAGTTTGGGCATCTTTGGGATCAAGCTTTGCTAATAGTTGACCTTTAGTCACACGGTCACCTTCGTTAACAAAGATATGGTTTACTCGACCTGTAACTTGAAATGATAAATCGGCACGTTGCGCAGAACGAATGACACCGTTAAAGCTCAAATTAGTATTTGCTTTGGGCTTTACAATTTCAGTAAGCGCAGGGCTAATGATGGGTTCTTGAACTTGTTCTTGTTGTTCTTTATCGCCACAACCTGACAGTGCGACAAGCACGATTGAAAAACTCACTGCGAGTTTACTAAATGAGAATGATGCCATTTTAGACATTGCTGATTGAGTTTTCACCGGATTCTCCGCTATCAGTATGGGACGGTATAAAAATTAGAAAACATGTTTATTTGTATGGAAATATAACAAGTAAACTTTTGGGTGTATTTTATGGGGGAATGGTATTTTGTAAACTACTAAGTGTACTTTTTTGTGACAAAATGTTAGATTAGGATCACAGGTGGTGAAAATAGGCAGTGAATCAATGAAGCAAACAGAACGTAAACATTTAGCAATTATTGCGGCAGCAAAAGCAGAATTTATCGAACATGGATTTATTGCTGCCAATATGGATAGAATTTCACAGGTTGCTGAAGTATCAAAACGGACTTTATATCGTCATTTTGATAGTAAAGAAACGCTATTTATTTCAGTATTGAAGATCATTCAAGACTCAGTGAATGAAAATGTGCAATACCATTTTGATCCACAAATGCCATTAAAAACACAGTTAATTGAAATTACACGTCGTGAAGTTGATATTTTGTACCATACGTATGGTATTTCTCTTTCTCGTATTATTGTAATGGAATTTATTCGCCAGCCAGAATTAGCTAAAAACTTAGTGAAAGATTTGTATAGCACCAGTGCAATTGCAGATTGGTTTAAATTGGCTATTGAAGAAAAAGCAATTGTTGATAAAGATGTCGCTTTGTTAACAAATATCTACATGAGTTTATTCCAAGGCTTATTTTTCTGGCCTCAAGTCATGGAGCTAGCGCCACCTTGTGAAGGTATGCAAGTAGAAGAAAATATTAATACTGTTGTTGATGTATTTTTGAATTCGTTTGCTATTGCCAAGTAATATTCTTCATAAAAAAGATATCTCGATATTTACAATATTACTTCACGTTTATTTGATATATAGCATGATATAATCCCTCTAAGAAATAGGTTGGGAAAGTAAATACTTATTTGTAGTTATTGAATGGTGGTGTATATTTGCTTTAGCAATAACACTTATTGTCAACCGTAATATAATATTCATAACATCGGATTAACGTGATGAAAAAATTATTAGTTGTTTCTGCTTTTCTTCTTGCATCAACGTCAGCGTTTGCTGCAACTACCGCTGCACCGGCACAACCTGCTCACGGTGGGTTCACTGGTCCTTCAGTAACACCTGTTATTAATACAATTAGCCAAGTTAAAAATGCACAAGATGACGCGGCTGTTGAATTAACAGGTTACATCACAACTTCACTGGGTAATGATGATTACATGTTTAAAGACAATACCGGTGAAATCAAAGTTGAAATCGATCATAATGATTGGAACGGCGTGAATGCAACACCATCAACGAAACTTAAGATCCGTGGCGAAGTAGACAAAGATTGGTCTGAGCGTACGATTGATGTAAAAGCCGTTGCTTTAGCTAACTAATTATTTCCTCAAAAATAATTTGAATAAATCGCTATTTCTGATTTAGAAATAGCGATTTTTTTGTTATTTATCTAAAATAAACTGCTGAATAACTTTGGCAACACCTGCATTATTGTTAGTGTCAGTAATAAAATTAGCGATAGCTTTCGTTTCTTCTGTTGCATTTCCCATTGCAACACCAAGACCAGCATACTCAATCATATGGTGATCATTGCCGGCATCCCCCATACAAATAACTTCACTTTGTTTGATGTCTAAGTATTCTGCTAGCGCTTCAACACCTACACCTTTATTACTATTTGGATTCATAAATTCAAGAAAAAAGGGAGCACTTTGTACAATCGTGTAGGATTGATAAAACGCTTTTGGTAATTGAGCAATGGCGGCTGATAGGCGATCAGGTTCATCGATTATCATTACTTTCATCACTTCTTCGTCATTTTCTAGTGTTGCAAAGTCTTCAACAGTAATTTCAAGACCATTAATTTTTGCTTCATGATCAGTGTAATAGTTATTTTCTGGTGTAATCAGGCCTTGACGACGAGTAAATGCATGAACATGAACACCAAGCTCATGAGCCAGTGAAGCAATGTTTTTAGCGTCCAAACCCGTTAATGTTTCGCTACGAATAATCTCTTTATTAGAGACGCGTTGAACGAGTGAAGCATTGTAACTTAAAACAAAGTCATTACTGCCTGTCATTTCTAGTTCGTTTAGTGCCCATGTCATACCCTCTAAAGGGCGTCCTGACGCTAACACAATTGATACCCCTTGCTTGCGAGCCGCTGAAATTGCAGCTTTATTTTCTTGGGAAATCGTACCGTCAGAACTCAGAAGAGTACCGTCCATATCAAGCGCAACTAATTTATACATCATTCTACCCATTACAGAATTAAAACGGTTTTCATCATAAGCAAATTGAGCGCCGAAAACGATAAGAATAATGTTTAATAAGCGTTCTTTTGATCATTAATCGCTGACAAGTTTATGAATGTAATAAGCATTAATGTATTATTAAAAATTGTTACCAAATAATTATTTATTGTTAATAAACTTGGTGTTTTTAGTTTAATTTGTTTAGACTACTAAATAAATTGGCACAATAAATTGCCTTTTGAG
Organism: Photobacterium sp. GB-36; assembly: GCF_003026135.1. Taxonomy (NCBI): domain Bacteria; kingdom Pseudomonadati; phylum Pseudomonadota; class Gammaproteobacteria; order Vibrionales; family Vibrionaceae; genus Photobacterium; species Photobacterium sp. GB-36. Next base: position 130,870 of record NZ_PYNY01000006.1, read on the forward strand.
TAGTTATTAGCGCACAGAAAAATTGTTTTTTACTCGTTTGCGCTGACCGATTCGATATAAATGATAAGGATAATATTTATGCGAAAGCTTCTGGCTGCGACGGTATTGCTATCAGCAATGTCAGCATCTCAAGTTCATGCAAGTGAATGTGGAAAAGTCACTATTGCTGATATGAATTGGAACTCAGCAACATTATTAGCCAACGTCGACAGTTTCATTTTACAGCATGGGTATGGTTGTGAAACGGATCTTGTTCCTGGCGATACGATGCCGACTGGTACATCAATGGTTGAGAAGGGCGAACCGGATATTGCACCTGAATTTTGGAGTAATTCGATGAAAGCCGCGTTAGATCGTGGTGTTGAAGAAGGGCGTATCCAATATGCAGGTACGAGCTTTTCTGATGGTGGTGAAGAAGGCTTTTGGGTTCCAGAATACATGGTGAAAAAAGATCCAAGCCTAGCGACTATTGCGGGCATTAAGAAGAATGCCAAACTTTTCACTCACCCAGAAGATCCTGAAAAAGCAGCATTTTATAATTGTCCAGCAGGTTGGAACTGCCAGATTTCTGCTGGTAACCTATTCGAAGCACTAAAACTTGAAGATGCAGGGTTTGATCTTATTGATCCAGGTTCAGGTGCAGGCCTTTCAGGTTCAATTGCTAAAGCTTATGAGCGTGGTGAAGCATGGTTTGGTTATTACTGGGCACCGACAGCGGTGTTAGGTAAATACAAAATGGTAAAAGTGGACTTTGGCTCAGGCGTTGATGCGAAGTACTTTAAAGAGTGTTTAACCAAGCCTGAATGTGTTGATCCGAAAGTTTCTATGTACCCACCGTCAGAAGTCGATACCGTTATTACCACCTCGTTTGCGAAACGTGCACCTGAAGCGGTGAAATACCTAGGTCAACGTTCTTTTACTAATGCACAAATGAATAGCCTTTTAGCGTGGATGGAAGATAACCAAGCTGATGGCGAAACCGTAATGGAAGAGATTCTAACGAATCACGAAGATATTTGGGTGAAGTGGGTTTCTCCTGAAGTTGCAGATAAAGTACGTGGTGCTTTAGCTGATTTGTAAGCTGTACGTCTACAGTGGTAGCTAACTACCACTGTAGCCACTTCGCTAAGGATATAGCGTAAGTGGGGAATAAAAGTAGTATGTATGGATAACAGTTATGTCAGATAAATCATGGTTAACTGAATTTCCGCAGCTTGAGCGTGCTCAGCTAGTTGAAATTCGAAAAACGTTGGACGGTGCTTATCGTTCTTTTTCTCGTGAATATGGCGACACAATCGAAGGCTTCTTCGATCCTCTTCTTTCTTTTCTTATCTGGTTTGAAAAACTTTTACTCGCCACTCCTTGGTGGATAGTGATTGCGGTATTGGCAGCGATTGCTTTCGTCGCAAGCCGATCGTGGAAATTATCACTTGGTGTCGTGTTGTCTTTTGGTTTCATCGGTGTGTTTGGTATGTGGGATAATACCATGCGAACCATGAGTATTATTTTAGTTTCTACGATGGTTGCCATAGGGATCGGAATACCAATAGGTATTGCTATGGCACGTTCTGAGAAGGTTCAGCGGGTTGTCACACCACTACTTGATGTGATGCAGACTATGCCTGCCTTTGTTTATTTGATCCCCGTTGTTATGTTACTCGGTCTTGGTAAAATTCCAGGCTTAATCGCTGTTGTTATTTATTCTGTCCCACCAGTGATCCGCTTAACCAATCTTGGTATTCGTTTGGTTGATGAAGAGGTGCTTGAGGCAGCGACAGCCTATGGCGCAAGCCCAATGCAGCGCTTATTTGGGGTGCAGATCCCACTGGCAATGCCTAATATTATGGCAGGGATAAACCAAACCATCATGATGGCACTTGCGATGGTTGTTATTGCTTCAATGATTGGTGTGAAAGGGTTAGGTCAACCGGTATTAAAATCGATTACCAACCAGTATTTCACCTTAGGTTTATTAAACGGCTTAGCGATTGTTGCGCTCGCAATTATTTTTGATCGTATATCACAAAGCTATGCTAAACGTACACAGCAACACTTAGGAGGTCGATCATGAGTTCATTATCAAAGCAGGATCCCCTCATTAGAGTGAAAAACCTCTATAAAGTGTTCGGTCCAAAAGCAAAAAAAGTTGTTCAACAAGTGAAAGATGGTGCATCTAAAGATGACATTTTAGCGAAAACCGGTCATACGGTTGGATTAAGCGATATCAATTTAGATATTTACCCGGGTGAAATTTTTGTGATTATGGGCCTATCAGGTTCTGGTAAATCAACCCTGATCCGTCACTTTAATCGCTTGATTGATCCAACTGAAGGGGTCATTGAAATTGAAGGGACAGATGTTATGTCACTCAATGAAAAGCAGCTTCAGGATTTTCGCCGTCATAAAATGTCGATGGTTTTTCAACGCTTTGGTTTAATGCCGCATCGCACGGTTTTACAAAATGTTGGCTATGGGTTGCAAGTACAGGGACTGAGTAAAAGCGCATGGCAAGTCAAAGCCAAAGAGTGGTTAGCGACTGTTGGTTTGACGGGATATGAAAATAGCTACCCAGCAAATCTTTCTGGTGGTCAGCAACAACGTGTTGGTTTAGCTCGCGCATTATGTACTGATGCTGAAATTTTATTAATGGATGAAGCATTCTCTGCACTTGATCCTTTGATCCGAAGTGAAATGCAAGATCAGCTTATTGAGTTACAAGAAAAGTTACATAAAACAATTGTCTTTATTACCCACGATTTAGATGAAGCATTACGGTTAGGCGATCGTATTGCCATTTTACGAGATGGGGTATTAGTGCAGCAGGGTAAACCTGTTGATATTTTATTAAACCCAGCTGACGACTATGTCGAAGCGTTTGTGAAAGACGTTAACCGTGCTCGAGCACTGACGGTTGAAACGGTTATGAAGCCACAAGTTGTTCGTATCTCTTCTGAAACGATTGGCGAAGCTGTTGCTGAAATGCGTAAAGTAAAAGATGATTTCGCGTATTACGTTGATAATCAAGGTTATCAAGGGGTCATCACGCAAGAGAAATTAGAGAGCGTAAAAGAATCTGATTATGCTAATGCAATAGACGCTTCAATGCTCGAAGATGTCCCAGCAGTTTCAACTGATGCGCTACTTGAAACCGTGATCCCTGAGACTTTAGATAGTGATCATCCACTGCCAGTAGTGGATGCTGATGGACAGGTAACAGGGCGATTGTCTCGTTCAACATTGGCTGAAGTATTGAGTGATCATGCAAATGACGCGGCATCAGATAAAAATGTTGAAGTCATTAAAAAAGTAGAATCTAAAGTCGCTTAAGTCAGCTTTTCTTACCATTGATTGGCGATAAAAATATAACCAGTGTGTTATTGCTTTTATTAGTAATTACCACTGGTTTTTTCGTTGTAAGGTATTAAATATGTTAACAAGGTACCGATAATGCGTCATGGATAGCGCAAATTGCTGACATTTTTTTTAAATAGTGGTCAAATACACGAAATAGTAAATAGCCTATATTCGCTCTATTTCTCAATGCATTCGCTGATTAAAAGCGAGAAATAGTCTAATGTCGTATGGTGAGCAAAAGACATGAGTATCTCTAAACAAATCCTCGTCGTTGATGATGATAAAGAAATCCGTGAACTACTGGAGGAGTACTTAACCAAGAACGGTTTTGAAGTCCAAACTGCCGCGGAAGGCGAGGAAATGAAACGTTGCCTTGCTGGTGGATATCCAGATTTGATTCTTCTCGATATCATGATGCCTGGTGATGATGGGTTTACCTTATGTCAGCATATTCGCAAAAAGTCAGATGTCCCTATTATTATGTTGACGGCTGTTTCTGAAGAGATGGATCAAATCATAGGACTTGAAATTGGAGCCGATGACTATATCGCCAAACCCTTTAGTCCTAGACAGCTGTTAGCTCGTATTAAAGCGATATTACGTCGTAGCAAAGTGTCAGATAACCAACATTCTAACCCTAGTGCAAAATTTATTAGTTTTTCTAATTGGCGTTTAGATACCACAGCACATCGTTTAGTGAATGTACTTAATAATGAAGCGTTTGAGTTAACAAGTGGTGATTATTCATTGTTGATGCTATTTCTATCGAGACCGAATCAAATTTTAGATCGCGATACTATTTCATGTGCGACTCGAGGAAGAGATGCACAACCGTCAGAGCGTGGTATTGATGTCGCATTAAGTCGTTTACGTAACCGTTTAGGCGACAAAGGTCGTACTCAGCGTTTAATTAAAACCAGTCGTGGTAACGGTTATATATTTACTGCCGATGTTCGTTATAACGACCATGTGTAAAGTTAGCCACATTATAGAGAAATAATATTAAGTGTGGTGATAGCCACACTTTTTTAATATCTTGAGATAGGTAGATATTGAATTATGAAATGGAAATCATTGTGGCCTAAATCATTGGTTTCACGTACTTTATGGTTAACTTTGTTGGCCGTCTTTCTTGCTCAAGTGATCGCAACAGGCATTTGGTACACCCAATCAAAAAAACGAGATTTAGAGGGGTTGCAATCAACATCTGCGAGCATGGCAACCATGTTTGCATCGACAGTGAATTTCTTTCAATCATTGCCGCTAGAATATCGCCATATTGTATTAGAGCAGTTGCGCAATATGGGCGGGACACGGTTTTTTGTATCGTTTAATGATCAAGAAATCAATATTAAGCCAATTAAAAATACTGAACAAAAAGAAATGGCAGTGTCAGTTTTTAAAACGGTGTTACATGAAAAATTACCTACCCTTAGTAATATTCAGGTTGAGTTTTCACGACCAGAAACGCTGCATGTATTAAAAAATGATATTTTGCTGTCAGATCTACCGCGTTCTTGGGTACATAATACGCTAAGTTTAGAGCCACTTAATCCCCCTATTTTAGTGGTGCAAATAGAGCTTGATAAAGGTCAGTGGTTATATATTGCAGCGTTATTGCCTGCCCCTTATATGATGCTAAAAGATGAGATTATTACGCGCCAGCAAATTATATTCCTAACCTTTAGTACCGTTTTATTACTGCTGTTTACTTACATCATGGTAAGACGACAAACACGACCATTAAAACAATTGGCGGATGCTGCTAACGCGTTAAGTCTTGATATTTACCAGCCGCCATTAAAAGAGCAAGGGGCGAGTGAATTAGTGATGGCAACGCAAGCATTTAATCGAATGCAGTTGCGTTTAAGAAAATATATTGAAGATCGTGAACAGCTATTTTCCTCTATATCACATGATTTAAAAACGCCGATTACTCGCTTACGGTTACGTGCAGAATTGATCGATGATGATGAAAAAATTGATAAATTTAATCACGATCTCGATGAACTCGAAATCATGGTGAAAGGGGCGCTACAGTGTGTAAAAGATACCGATTTACATGAGAATTTGGTGACCATTGATGTCGAACTTTTATTAAATAGTATTGCTGAACATCATAATCATAAAGACACCAAAGTTCGTTTACCTCAACACCCTATTTTGCCGATTATGGCAAAACCGTTAGCTTTAAAACGTTGTTTAAGTAACTTAATCGATAATGGTGTGAAATATGGACACAGCGTGACGATAAATGTCATTGATAGTCCAGATAAACTGATCATCACCATTAGTGATAAGGGACAAGGGATCCCTGATACAAAGCTAAAAACGGTATTTGAACCCTATGTTCGCTTAGCGACTGACAATACGGGGCATGGGCTTGGGATGGGAATTTCACGCAATATCGTACGAGCTCATGGTGGTCAGTTAACGATCAAAAACAGTATTAAAGGTGGGTTGTTAGTGACTGTTGTACTTCCTCGGTTATTAAAAAATGCTTAATGTTATTGTCGGATATAAGATGAAAATGAATATCAAGCAATGGCGTCTCTGCGCCTTATTACTGCTTGTTTGTCAGCCAGCTTTTGCAGAAGGGACTGTTGAAGTATTGCATTGGTGGACGTCAAAAGGCGAATCTAAAGCGATTCAAGTTTTAAAAGAGAAAATGGAAACGAAAGGGCATCACTGGAAAGATTTTGCCATTGCAGGTGGTGGTGGCCAAAGTGCGATGACCGTCCTAAAAATGCGGGCAATCTCGGGGAATCCACCCACCGCGGCACAGTTAAAAGGGCAAGATATTCAAGAGTGGGGACGTTTAGGCTTTCTAACATCACTTGATAAAGTTGCAGAACAAGATCATTGGGATAACGTGTTATTACCTGAAGTGCAGCAAATCGTTAATGATCTTCAGTTGATAAAATATGACGGTCATTATGTGGCAGCACCAGTAACTTTACATCGTGTCAATTGGCTATGGATCAATCCACATATATTTAAACTTGCAGGCGCAAAAGTACCCACAACCTTAGCTGAATTTTATGTGGCGGCTGACAAAATCAAAGCGGCAGGTTATATCCCATTAGCTCATGGTGGCGAGTCTTGGCAAGATGCGACTTTGTTCGAAGCGGTGGCGTTAAGCGTACTTGGCGCAAGAGATTATACGAAAGCGTTTGTTGATTTAGATTTAACTGAGCTTAGTAGTGATAAGATGGTTGAGGTGTTCCGTCAGTTCAAAAAGATGCGACAGTATATAGATCCAAATGCAAAAGGGCGTCGTTGGAACCAAGCCACCGAAATGCTCATGCATGACAAAGCCGCAATGCAAATAATGGGAGATTGGGCAAAAGGCGAGTTCACTAGCGAACACAAAATTGCAGGTAAGGATTATTTATGCGTACCTGTACCGGGAACACAAGGTATGTTTTCTTATAATCTTGATACTATTACTTTTTTCAAATTAAAAAGTAATGAAGAAGATGAAATAGCACAACAAGATTTAGCGCAAATACTATTAACCAAGCCATTTCAACGAGCTTTTAGTTTATATAAAGGTTCGATCCCGATCCGTCAGGATGTATCGTTAAAGGGATTTGACTCTTGTTCATTAGCCTCAATGAAAGCATTTAAGGTTGCAGCAAAAAACAATGCGCTTGTCCCCAGTTTTTCGCATAATTTAGCGACATCCAGTGATGTTCAAAGTGCAATCATTGATGTTGTAAGCCGTTTCTTTGATGATCCAAGCGCGGATCCTAAAATGGCAGCTGTTCGCTTATCTCGCGCAGTAAAATCAGCAATGTAACTGCGTGTCTGTATTTGGAAAAGAATAAGGATAGGAAAATGGATTATTTAGCGAGTGTTGAAATAGAACCCAATGTGCCCGCGACAGCCAGTGTTATTTGGTTACATGGTTTAGGCTCTAATGGCCATGATTTTGAGGCTTTGTTACCGCATTTACAGTTAGAAGAAACATCGCCAATACGTTTTATATTTCCTCACTCACCGACGCTGAATGTCACCATTAATGGTAATGCCTTAATGCCAGCATGGTATGACATTATTTCATTAGATACATATCGTAAAATTAATGAAGCACAACTGATGGAATCTGCTCAAAAGGTAATAGATCTTGTCGAACGTGAAATTAGTCGTGGCATTCCTTCTGAACGTATTATTCTTGCGGGATTTTCACAAGGCGGTGCGGTAGTTTATCAAGCAGGATTAAGCTACTCCAAGCCATTAGCGGGAATATTGGCACTATCAACTTATTTCCCAACTGCAGAGGTCATTCAATATAGCGATGTGAATCGTAATATGCCGATTGAAATTATGCATGGCTCTTATGATCCCGTTGTTATTCCTAAATTAGGTGAAATGGCACGAGATGATGTCATTAAGGCGGGATTTAAACCGCACTGGCGTACATACCCCATGGAGCATCAGGTTTGCATGCCTCAAATTGAGGATATTTCAGCATGGATAAAACAAACACTGTCTTAAATCTGACCTTAAATGGATTTAAAGATTTGTAGTGAAAAATAAAACGCATCAGAGCGGTTATCGATCTGATGCGTTTTTATTGCCGATTGCTTTACTTATTAATCGATCAGGGGAGCTTGATTTTCTAGTGAATCAAGCGGCTTACAACGTTTATTGATATCACGCCAAACAATAACCGCAACAATACAGCTCAATACTATAGTGGATATTGGCATGGTTAACCATACACCAACAACGCCAAGTAATTTTGGTAAGAAATACAAAAACGGTAGTTGTATTAGCATGTTACTAATTGAGATCACTAATGCTTTTGACGCTTGATTCACCGACATAAAGTACATTGTTGCCAAGACAATAAAGCCATCTAAAAATATTGCAAACAGATGTAAACGAATACCTTGGGTCGCCTCTAATGTCAGCGCGCTGTTGCTGCTGTTAAACAAACTGATCAAAGTTGATGGGAAGCTTGTCAGTAACAAGAACCAAGCGATACCTGCAATCACCGTTGTTTTCATGGCTAATATTAACGTTTTTCGGATATTTTGCGGTTGTTTCGCACCGAAGTAGTAACTTACTGGCGGTTGCAAACCTTCACCAATACCTTCTGCTACCAAGTAGTACATCGTCATCATGTAACCGACAATAGCAAAAGCGCCAACGGTTAATTCTGTGCCATATATCATGAATTGATAATTGTGTAGTGCGACAACAAAACTACCATAGAGGTACATGATCAGTGCTGATAAGCCTAACACCATGATCTTTTTACTTTCTGACAATGAAAAATCAGGCAGTGAAATTTTTAGTTTTAAAGTCGAGTATTGAGAGCGAAAATAAATCAAGCCACCAACACAGGTAATACCTTGTGCGATCAAAGTCGCAATGGCAGCACCTTTCAATTCCCAACCCATTAATCCTAAAAACACATAATCAAGAAGAATGTTAGTCAGTGCGCCTATTACTAATAACATGGTTGCGATTTTTGGGCTTTCATCATTTCGGATCAACATTGGCATTGCGCCTGCCAATACAGTAATAAAGGCTGCATTACCAAAAGTAGAAACATAGTCTAAAGCAAGGTGCTTAATGTTTTGTTGCGCCCCTTGAAGTTGTAAAAAATAGTCGCCAAACAATGTAAACGCAGCAAATGAAAGACAGCTAATAATAAAAGTTAGGATCAAACCGGTATTAAAAGCGCGCTGAGCATTAAGCTCATTTTGTTCACCGCGGGCGATTGAAATTAGCGTCCCGCTGCCAATACCAACCATCAAGCCTAAGCCTGATAATACAAATGTTATCGGCCATGCCATATTAATTGCGGCTAAGCCTTGGTAGCCAACGTAGTGGCCGACAAAGATCCCATCAACAATTTGATAGAGTCCATTAACCATCATTGCTGCAATAGAAGGGATGGTATAACGCCAAAAGTTTTTAGATATATTGCTCGACGACGGCATCGGTTCATTACTGTGCATAAATATTCTCATAAAATGGTCTACCCACAGGCTATTCAGTTGGTGGGAATCGCTGTATTATATCCGTATGTTAGATTGCTCAAAGATATTATATATCTGATTATCGGATGGATTGATTTATGGATTGGACATTAGATCAACTCAATGCTTTTGTTATTTCAGTACAACAAGGCTCTTTTTCGGCAGCCGCTCGGCGGTTAGGAAAAGCACAGTCACGGATCAGTACTGCAATTAGTAACTTAGAAGCAGATTTAGGGTTTGAATTATTCGATCGAAGTGCCAGATTACCAATCCTGACCCCTGAAGGTCAGCAAATGTATGAAGAAGCAAAGGTCGTATTAGCCCAATGTGAACGGTTACAATCTCGGGCATTGACGTTAACGCAAGGTGAAGAAGTTACCCTGACCATCGCAATGGATGAAGCATCACCATTAACCGCTTTTGAAGATTTCTTTCAACGTATTTCTGAGACATTTCCATTGGTGAAATTAACCATTATTAATGGCTCGAAAGATGATATAGCAAGCCGTGTAGATGAAAAAATGGCGGATATTGGCATATTATTTTTCAGTAAAACTTTGCCGAGTAGTTTAGAATTTACACCAATTTGTGAATTTAATTCATCATTAATTGTGGGGAAAAATCATTCATTAGCACAAATTTCAGCACCCACAGTGCAGCAATTAAGCCAGCACCGTCAACTATTAATTTGCGATCGAAGTGGACGCCACCACAGTGAAGCGTTATCCGCAAATTATTGGCAAATTGACAGCTACTATTCAATCACCTCGTTTGTTTTGAGAAATATGGGCTGGGCATTTGTGCCTGATCATGTTTTTACATATGACTTTTTCTCCGAAGGGGTTGTAAAACTGTCGATGGAAAATATTCCCGCTTCGCAATGGATTGAAATGGGTGTTGTTAAACGCCGTGATCGAGCGACAGGGCCCGTTATAAAATGGATTCAGCAAGAACTAAAGAAAATGTTTACTCAATAGATTAAGTTTGATTATCTATTGTTGTTTTGATGGTATCGCAGTGAATGACACTGAATTATTACGCGCGAGTTGAGAAGTAAATGTCTAAAGAAGCACCAGCATCATCCTTACCACTTATTATTGCCGGTCCTATTTTACGGAAAGCGACAGCAACGCAATTAGTACTATGGTTTGTGACCACGGAACGATTGGATGCTACTTTTTACTTATATCAACAAGGTGATGATACCCCTTGTTATCAAGCCATTATTGCAGATGAACATCAAATTCAAATTGGTAAACATGCATGGGTTGTACTCGCACAGTTTGAAGGTGAATTTGCAGTTAATACTCCACTTGCTTACCAGCTTGATACCCAGCAAGGGCTTTTAACCGATTTAATTCCGTCATTAACCTACGATAATGAATCCATGATCAACATAGTGATCAACACTAGAGCCGATTATGTGTTACATGGTTCTTGTCGTAACCCTCATTACCCAAGTAAAGACAGCTTAGTGGTAGCAGATAGCAAAGTGGCTGAGCAACCCACTCTTGAACGCCCAAGTTTATTAATGATGAGTGGTGATCAAATTTACGCTGATCATGTTGCAGGTCCAACACTTGATGCGATTGAACAAGTGATCCAATTGCTAGGTTTACCTTCTGAAACGTTTGAACAGACTAGCATTGCAGATACAGAAGCCTTGTATCAGAGTCCTTATCATTTATATGGACGAGATAAATTATTACCAACGTATATTGATACTCAAACATGGTTAGGTAAATTATTGCCTGATCGTGTGGTGCCTATCTTTAGCTCGCGAGAATGTGAAAATCATCTGATCAGTTTTAGTGAATATTTTGCGATGTATTTGCTGGTATGGTCACCAACATTGTGGGATTTGGTTGATCGTAAACGGTTCGAGAAACAGAATTTCACCTGTGGTGGGGTCCAAATTGCGCCTAGATGGCAGCAACAATGGCACCAAGAAAGCCATATTATGGATGATTTTGTTCAAGGTCTACCGCAAGTTCAGCGTTTGTTTGCACATATTCCGACGTATATGATTTTCGATGATCATGATGTGACGGATGATTATATGCTTAATCGTCGCTGGGAAACTGCAGCGTTTAATAACTTATTTTCACGCCGAATTATTGGTAATGCACTCATGAGTTACTGGCTATGTCAGGCGTGGGGCAATGCTCCCGAGAAATTTGAACAGCCGTTCCTTGATGACGCCAAGCGCTACTTTGCTGAGCCCTGCAATCAAACACAAGATGCATTTATTGCGCGGTTAAATCAGTTTGAGCAATGGCACTATACCATTTCAACCACACCTAAAATGGTGGTATTAGATACGCGTACTCGACGTTGGCGTTCAGAATCGAATGATAACCGTCCATCAGGGTTAATGGATTGGGAAGCCATGATTGAGTTTCAACAGGAATTATTACATGAACCAGCGGTGATTATTGTCTCTGCCGCACCAATGTTCGGTGTAAAGTTTATTGAAACATTGCAACGAATGATGACATGGATAGGGCAACCGTTGCTTGTTGATGCAGAAAACTGGATGGCGCATCCGGGCTCTGCCAATACGCTATTGAGTATTTTTACCCATACCAAAACACCGACTCAATTTATTATTTTATCTGGTGATGTTCATTATTCTTTTGCTTATGACATAACGCTTCGTAACCACAAAGGTAAATTTCATATTTATCAGATCACGTGTAGTGGTTTAAAAAATGAATTCCCTAATCGGTTATTACGCTTTTGTGATGCAATGGATAGAGCATTATATAGTCCTCATTCCCCGTTAAACTGGTTTACCAAGCGTAAGAAATTGCTGATTGAAAAGCGTGATCCTGATATTACAGGCGCGCACAGATTGGTGAATCGAAGTGCAATAGGAGAGTTATATCTTGCATCAGATGGTACGCCTAAAGTGATAGAAATTTTAACTGCTGAAGGTGAAACTATCCATTTCCCAGTAAAAAAGTAAGGGTTATGTCAAACTGTGTTAACTGGGTGTCATTATTTTTTATCCTTGTTATAACAATGGGTTAAAGTACTGATGCTGATTATTTTTGAGTGTTTATTCATTTGTTTTCATTTTTTATAAGATTCTAGACATAAAATAGCTTAATTTGAGGGGCCTAAAATGCTAAATTGTAAGGCATTGCTCAAAGAGAGTTTGTTATAGGGTTACGTATTTTGAGAAAACGATTGATGAGCCAGTTATACAATGAAAAGGTATTTGTTGCCTTTTTGTTTTTATCTTTTGCAGGTTTGGCTGGGGCTCTTTTTTTCGTTGCTGAAAAGACTTATGACATTGATTCTGTTGCTGGTGAAGTAACAGAAACGTTCTCAAAGTTTGAAACTGAAGAACGAGAATTAGTTTTAAAAGTTATACCAGAAGACAGTGAAAAAGCAGTGAATGTTCCTATCAAGTCGAGTGTTTTTTGTCCGGTTGGTTCTGATGTTATACTGTTTAAAAAAGAATGTAAGTTATTCGGACCTACAGAATATGAGCTTATTTCATGTGGTTGTGATATTAATACTTATTAATATTAAATAAAGTAATAACTATTTATTTACATTGGAAAATTAATCTCTATTCATTCTATTCTCAAAGGTAAAGTCTTTTACTCATTATCATAGCTTATAAAATTAAAACATAGTTATTACTTACATATTATGCACCTGAATGATGGATATCAAAACATATAAAAAGGAATATGTTAATTAGTTAATAAAAGATGGTGTGGAAATGTTCGCAGTACAGGTTAATTACTTTTAAGGTACTACAACTTTTTCATTATTACTATTAGTATCACAACCGATATGGATTATACGTTTTGATGTGTTAGTACTTAAGAATAAGATTCCTGGGTAATCAGAAACTGAATATATAGAACAATTATTATTGTTGGTTAACGCATTTTGCTACGCTTATATCGGGTGTGTTAGCTGATATCACCGCTGTGTTGCTGTGCTCGTCTCCGCCTTTTTTACATGTATGTTTATTCGTGAATTAGATTCATTTTTTGATTAATATATTCATCATAGTTTTTGGATCGCATCTGCCTTAATCGTCGTTATTTCCGCAATAGGGTATTCACTAACGGATAGAAAAAACACACTATTAAATTTAGAATTTTTTTGATAAATAATAGCTTCTCATTACATTGTTTAGGTCTTGAAATATTATTTGTTTATTCTGTTTATTCTTAATGGGCAGTTTTTTTCTTAGGCAATGGGTGATTATTATATAAGGGTTGTGAAAAGTATAGAATAATAAATGTATTAAAAATTGACATGGTTGTTATTAATATATTGAATATTTCAATTAATGAGAAATTCTACCTATTTAGAAAAAGAATGGAAAATAATGTTATATTATTTTCCATTTTTCATATTTTCCATCTTGAATTAAAAGAGATTTAATACCTAAAAGTAATAAATTGACCTATTATTGACTTGGAAATGACGTCATTAAGACATAGGTTTATCTAGTAGATAGATACTGTCAGGGTCATATTAAAACAGTATTCGTTACAGGGGTTTGTATGAAAAAAACAATTATCGCGATGACTATTGCAGGTTTATTTTTAGTTGGTTGTGATCAGGCAAAACAAAATACAGCTACAGATAGTACATCTGCTGCCCAACATTCAACCGTTGAAATGAAAGATAAAGTGACGGAACAATCAGGTACGGCGTTAGATGCAACTAAAAATACGGTGTCCGATGCTGCTGACGTAGTCAAAGATCAAACCAACAAAATGGTTGATAAAGCGGCTGAATTAAGTGATTCAGCGGTTACAAAAGCGTCGGAGATGACAGATGCTGTAAAAGAGAAAACAACTGACATGGTTAATAAATCAAAGCAAGTTGTTGATGATTCTGTTGATTCTATGAAAGAAAAAGCATCTGAATTGAAAACCTCTTTAACAAATTCATCAGCCGATGAAAAGACTTCTGCGGCAGTTGCAGAAATGAATAGTTCAGTATCAGAAGTAAAAGATACTGTTGCTGATGATTCAAAAGCGTTAATAGATGTGACAAAAGAAAAAGCAACTGAAGCGTCTGATGCGGTCAATAAAGCTGAAGATTCCGCGGATCATTCAATGGATGAAATGAAACAGTCAGCGACAGAAATGAAAGATGCTGCAGTGGATAAAACAGCAGTGACAGAAGATAACGTAAAAAATGCCGCAAATGATGCAATGAAGTCTGTCGATGATTCAGCTCAAGCTGCGCAAAAAAAAGCCGCTGAAATGACCGATTCTGCTGTTGATAAAACAGAAAATGCTGCTGATGATTTAGAGAAAAAAGCATCAGATTTACTAAATTAAGCGTCCTAAAATTTCGAATATTATAGCAAGATACCGTGAAACTCTCAGTTGCGAGTTTCAAGGTATCTTGTTTTTTCTAAGGAGATTAAGATGAAAAAAACATTATTAGTTGCTGCAATTCTCGGTTTAGCACTTGTTGGCTGTGACCAAAGCACAGATAAAACCGCGACAGATATGCAAAACAAGGCATCAGATACCGCAACACAAGTGATTGATTCAACCAAAGCAGTTGCCAATGATGCTGTTGATGCCACAAAGCAAGCGGCTGACGATACAGCAAAAGCGGCGAATGATGTTGCAGATAAAGCAGTTGATGCCACAAAAGAGATGGCAGATGATGCAGGCAAAGCTGCGGACAATATGAAAGACGCAGTTAAGGATGCAACTGCTGAGTAATTGATAACATAGTTTATTATGGTGTTCTGTTTTATGACGTGTACATATCCATAATATTTTGTGTTATTTCAAGGAGATTAAGATGAAAAAAACACTTTTAGCTACAGCCCTTCTTGGTTTAGTACTTGTGGGTTGTGATCAAGCTTCAGATAAAACGTCATCAACGGCATCTGCGGCGAATGATCAAGTTACAGAATTATCACAGGCTGCTGATAATGCGAAGAACTCACTTGATTGGATGGGGGAGTATACAGGTATTGAGCCTTGTGCTGATTGTTCTGGAATTGAAACAAGCTTAACGCTAAAAGACAATGGCACTTACATTTTAGATCAAACTTATCAAGATAAAGAAACCAAACCTTTAACTACAGAAGGTAAGTTTGACTGGAATGATAAAGGCGATACGATCACCTTGAATTTAGGTGGTGGTCAAACAGCTCAGTATTTCGTGGGTGAACAACGTATCTTCCATTTAGATAAAGATGGTAAGCGTGTCCAAGGTGATCTTGCTGATGCGTATACATTAAAAAAACAAGATCACAAATAACCCATTATGCTCGGAACACTTTGTTGTTAGCATATATATTAAGCCCTGATCACAGGGCTTAATTTATATCTAGTGCTAGGATATGCGATGAAGATCGCGAGTATTACTGAGAGCGTTGGATTTCATCATCTACCCAGCGTAAGAGTTGCTTAATCGCTCGTGAAAGCACTTGGTTTTGACGCACGATATATCCCAAACTGGTTGTCGGGAAATCAGGCAGTGGTGTTATTTGTGTTTGTAAGTGTGGTTTTGAATGTAAAGAAAAACTCGGTACTATTGCGACACCAAATCCCGCTTCCGCCCAATCAATCTGCGCATCTACACTGCCTACTTCCATTACATGGTATTTTTTTAATTTTAATAAAGGCAATGCCATATCAATTAATTCACGGGTTCGGGTATCGTGGCCGAGCAAAATCAAGGTGGGTTCTTCTGCTGCGAGAGGTTCGGCTGGGATGATTTGTGAAGGGTTAGCCGACAATGCCTGCCAGCGTGATAAGCCATTACCTAATGCGCACCATTTAACTTGTCGTAATTCAGTAAAATGCAGTGGTTGACTCTCTTTCTGTGCAATAACGAACCCAAGATCCGCCTTCGCGCTTTTGACTAACTCGGTTGCTTGAGATGAAGTGGTATTAAAAAGAGACAGATCAATCCCTGGATATTCTTTCTTGAAAGACTGAAAAGGGCTAATTAATAACAAACGAGAAATAATATCACTGGCTGCTATGGTTAAAGTACCGCGATTAAGCTCATTGATAGCGTTCAGATCGGCCTGACAAATTTGCAGTTCCATTAAAGTATTTTCTGCACTTTGTAACAGACGTTCACCGGCTTGAGTTAAACGAAAAGGGTTACGCTCAATTAACTTAACCCGCGTGGTTTGTTCTAATTGCTTGAGATGAAGGCTTACATTAGGTTGCGTCATATGTAGCGCAGCTGCAGTTTTACCAAAGTGCTGGTGCTTTGCCAAAGCGACAAAGGTATTGAGCCAGTGGATATCAATCATATTCGCAATGATTTCCTAAGCAGTAGATGATATTTATTATCATACATAACATATTGAGTAGAGAAGATTAACCATACTCCATATATGATATTCTTATCAAGTTAATAACGATTATTAATTATTCTTATTGACTAGATGAGCATAGGATAGGTGTCATTGCTTTTGAGGAGATTTAAATTATGTCGTCTATTGTTGTTGTTGGTGCTAACTGGGGTGATGAAGGTAAAGGTCGTATTGTTGATTATTTAGCAGACCAAGCTTCAGCAAGTATCCGTTTCCAAGGTGGTAATAACGCAGGTCACACTGTTGTTAACGATTTTGGTACGTTCAAATTGCACCAATTACCTAGCGGCGTATTTAATCCTGATTGTATTGCTGTGTTAGGCCCTGGCATGGTGATCAGCCCTGAAAAACTGTCTTTAGAAATCGAAGAAGTAGCAACATCAGGTGTTGAAGTGAAACTTTGCATCTCAGATCGTGCAACATTATGTCTACCGCTTCACGCACTGGAAGATACCTTAGAAGAACAACGTCTAGGTGATGGTGCTTACGGTTCAACACGTCAAGGTATCGCTCCTGCATACGGCGATCGTGTAATGAAAAAAGGTATTCTTGTTGGTTGGTTAAAACAACCTGCAGTGTTACGTGAACGTATTCAATTCATGATGGATTGGAAACTTCCTCAACTTAAAGCGCTATACCCATCTTTTGAATTCACCCAAACAGCAGAAGAAATGACAGAGTGGCTATTAGAGGTTTCTCAACCTTGGCGTGACAGTATTTGTAACGTAACAGAGCCACTTAAAGCACTACAAAAAGAAGACAAAACGTTGTTGTTTGAAGCACAACTGGGTGCGGGTCGTGACTTAGTTTACGGTGAATACCCATGGACAACATCTTCTAACGTAACTGCAGCTTACGCTGGTATTGGTAGTGGTTTACCTGCTCTTCATCCTGAGCGTGTTATTGCAGTAGCAAAAGCATTCAGCTCTTCAGTAGGTACGGGTACGTTGATCACTGCAATGGAAGATCAAGATCAATTCCGTGAAGATGCAAAAGAATTCGGTGCAACAACCGGTCGCCCACGTGATATGGGTTACTTCGATGCAGTGGCTACTCGTAACGGTGTTGAACTACAAGCAGCAACTGAAATTGCACTAACTAAGATCGACTGTCTAACAGGTATGAAAGATCTGAAAATCTGTGTGGCTTACAACGGTGAGCATACTGAAAACCCAATTTGGCCTCAAACTGCATCACTAACGGCTGTATACGAGCAAATGACTGGTTGGGAAGAAGATATTACAGGTTGTCGTACATTTGAATCGCTACCTAAAGGTGCACAAGAGTACGTACTTCGTATTGAAGAGCTAATGGGCGTGCCAGTTAAAATGGTCTCTGTTGGTCCTGAGCGTGATCAAATGATCCTTCGCTAATATACGTTCAAAGTAAAAAATAAAAACAGCGGTCGTGTTAATTATTAACACGACCGCTGTTGTATTTGTTATTCTAAGCCGCCGCTGTTACTGTTTTTTTCTGTTGTATCTTTTGCATAAATAATACGCGTTAATTTAGGCGCAATAAGTAATGTAATCAGAGCTATTGCGGCTGTACCAACACCAATTTCATTAAACACTTTGCTATATATGATAAGTGTCTGATGTGGGTCATCAATATTACTCGGTACTGCTGTTAATGATGCTACCCAGCCACCGATAACAGCCGCTGTTGCAGAGGTTAAGAACCACATTCCCATAGCAAAGCCCATCATACGTTGTGGTACAAGCTGTGCCACCATGGCTAAACCTAGACCTGATACCAATAATTCACCAATAGACTGGAATAGGTAAGAGACCACTAACCAACCAGAATTAATAATGCTTTGGCTATTTGCAAACTTAGCACCTACTGGAAGGACTAAGAAAGCAAGGCTACATAGCACCATACCGAATGCAAATTTGAACGGCATTGAAAAGCGTTCGCCTAGCTTATTGTAAAGAATCGCTAATAGTGGGCTTGCAAGCATAATCCACATTGGGTTTAGTGCTTGGAATTGTTCTGGAGCAACGGATATTCCGAAGATGTTATGTTCAACATTGTGAATGGCGAAGAAGTTCAATGATGTCGGCATCTGGAAGTAAAGTACGAAGAACACAACTCCCTGAAGCATAAGTACAAAAGCAACGAGCATTTTTGCTCGTTCGTTGCCTGATGTTGAAAAAGCTTCTTTAAAGTACAGTGAAACAATAGCAATACCTGCAACGACTAGAATGGCATGTGCGTAAAATAAATGCTGAAGCAAGAATGAACTCACAAAGCTTAAAGCGACTGTACCAATAACAACACATAAAAAGTAAAAGCTATTCATGGGTTTCATATCAGCTGGGGAGCCAACATCTTGAACGGTTTTTTTGCTCACAATAAAGTTTGCAATGGTAATGATTAAACCAATAGCACTCACTGAAAACGCAAAGTTATAACCGAATTTGTCAGCAATCCATGGTGTTAAAAGCATTGAAAAGAACGAGCCTAAGTTAATCGCCATGTAATACATGGTAAAAGCACCATCTAAGCGAGGGTCATTTTCACCGTATACTTTCGCCAGTAAGCTTGAAGGGTTAGCTTTAAATAAACCATTACCCATAGCAATGAAACCCATCGCGATATAAATCATAGATGGGCTACCATTACCGTGACTCGCTGAAAGACCAAGTAATGCATAACCTATTGTCAGGACGATTGCACCAAGCGTAATTGTACGTTTGGTTCCTAAAACTTTATCACCAACCCAACCGCCAAGCGCTACTGAACCATATATCAATGCTGTAAAGGCACCAAATAATGTAAAGGAAGCAGACTCTGGCATATTAAGAATTTTGACCATATAAACAGTCAAAATTGCATTCATTCCATAAAAGCCAAAGCGTTCCCAAAATTCGATGGAGAATATCAAATAGAAGGGTTTTGGTTGTTTAAATATATTAACGTCAGACATTACATTCCTTAGTTTGCATTGTTGTTTTTTTGTATCTTTGTTGTGATAAGGTTGCATTCTTGACGAAGCTACTATTTTGAATAGTCATCAGCAATTGGGTAAATATAAGTTATTATTTTTGGTTGATTGCAATTAATGGCTTTATGTTTTTTATTTATAACATAAAAACAATAGGTTACATTTATAATGGTCAACTTTTTTATTGTTAAAATATAATAGAGAAAAAAGTTATAAATATCGAGTGACTGAAAAATATCAATTACACAGTGTTTAATAGGTTGTGTATTACTTAAAATCGCACCAAAAATGAATAAATATAAAACTTTGTTTTATATTGGGAGCGATGCGTAAGAGGGGGGGAGGTAATAGGTTTATATAGGTTTTAAAAAAGCAGAGTGATTTACGAATTAATGATAGCGAAGTAGCTAATATGCAATATTGAGATGGCCTTTGTTATCACAATAAATGAGCGTGTTAATTATCAACTCGCCCATTTTCTTTAAACTAATGAAAAGAAGGGAAGATATTCCATTCTTTCATTTTTATGAATACCTAGAAGGTGATACCTGCCTTCATTACTATGCCTACCATCATGGCAAAGTAAGCGAGAAATCCTAAAAAATTACCAACCCAAATTGTCGGGTTTTTATGGTAGAGACCATAAATAAACCAGAGCAAAGAAATAAGCGCATACATAGACCAGGTGGTTAACGATAAACCATGGGCATGATTGGGATGGGATATAAAAAGCTTATATAACTGAGGCAATGTTGCAATTGGGCTTACTAACCCCATAAACAACATGAGCGGTTCAAGTTTCTTCCCTAAACTCTCCAACAGCGACATATGAATTAAACTCCTAAACAACTAATAATAAATAATATTTTTAAAAGTTTAGCTATATTGCTGATAAAATGCTAAAAATATACCCAAGTAATTTCAAACTACAAGGCCTATCGTATTATCAAAACCTATTGTTTGAAGCTGCTTGGGTACATTGTTCAAATTTTCGTTAAAAGAAATCGCTAGAAAATATTATGCTGCAGCAGTTTCTTCTGTTGTCTCTTTAGCGTAGATCACGCGTGTTAGTTTTGGCGCAATAATTAGGGTAAGTAGAGCAATCGCGGCAGTAACATAGCCAATCACCCCAAAGACATGGCTATAAATGGCTAATGTTTGTTGTGGATCCACAATCTTGCTTGAATCTGTTGTTAGTGTTGCTACCCAGCCAGCAAGAACCGCAGCCGTTGCTGATGTTAAGAACCACATACCCATCGCAAATCCCATCATACGTTGAGGAACAAGCTGAGCGACCATCGCTAATCCAAGACCAGATACTAGCAGCTCACCAATAGATTGGAAGAAGTAAGATAACACTAACCAGTTAGAGCTGATAACACTTTGGCTATTGGCAAAGTGCGAACCAAAAGTCAGTACTAAGAAAGAAAAGCTACATAGCACCATGCCGAGTGCAAATTTGAACGGCATAGAGAAACGATCACCAAACTTATTATAAATAATGGCAAGAACAGGGCTAGCAATCATGATCCATAGTGGATTCAGCGCTTGAAATTGTTCTGGCGCAACACTAATACCAAACAGATCATGAGAGATATTATGGATAGCAAAGAAATTAAGCGAGGTTGGCATTTGGAAATACAGTACAAAGAAAACAATGCCCTGTAACATTAATAAAAATGCCACCAACATTTTAGCGCGTTCAATACCAGATGTTTTTAATGCTTCTTTGAAATACAACGCAACAATAGTGATTCCCACTACCACCAAAATAGCGTGTGCGTAGAATAAATGTTGTAGCAAAAAAGCACTGACGAAGCTCAGCACAATTGCACCGACTAATACACTAATATAATGCACAACATTAACAGGCTTCATATCAGGTTTTGAACCAACGTTTTTCACGGTAGAGTGACTGATTATAAAATTCACAATCGTGATCACCAAGCCGATAGCACTGACGGAAAACGCCAAATCATAGCCAAATTTTTCTGCAATCCAAGGTGTTAATAGCATTGAGAAAAAAGAGCCTAAATTTATCGCCATATAATACAAGGTAAAGGCACCGTCTAAACGGGGATCATTCTCGCCATAAACTTTGGCTAATAAACTTGAAGGGTTCGCTTTAAATAAACCATTCCCCATAGTAATAAAGCCCATCGCCATGTAAATCAGCATAGGACTGCTATTTTCATGGCTGGCTGAAAGCCCAAGAAAAACATAACCCGCAGTAAGAATAATGGCACCCAGTGTGATGGTACGCTTGGTTCCTAATACTTTATCACCCACCCAGCCGCCAATCGCGACAGATCCATACACCAGTGCTGAAAAGGCACCAAATAAAGTAAATGACGCAGATTCCGACATACCAAGAATTTTAACCATATACACAGTTAAAATCGCTTGCATACCATAAAAGCCAAAGCGTTCCCAAAATTCAATTGAAAATATTAAATAGAAAGGTTTTGGTTGTTTAAATATATTTACTTCGGACATTGCGTACCCTTAAATTTTATAATTATTTTATTTTCTGTATTTTTAGCTATTCAGTGTTAGAAAAAGACACCTATTTGAAAAAGTACTAGTATTATCCGTCATCAGCAATTACCTAAATATAAGTTGTTAATTTTGGTTGGTTGTATTTAATTGCCACTAGTTTTAATGTGTAGTTAAAACAGTGGCTTGCGTTAGTTTTTTGGCTGCAATCTTATTATTGAAATACAGTAATAAAAAAGAGTTAAAAAATTCGAGTGGCTGCCAAATATCAGTAAATAAATGGCGAAAAATATAAAGGCTAGCATGTGTGAACGATTGTATATTAGCTATATATGCAAATAAAGTGGGTAATTATTAAATATAGTTATACGTTTTAACGAGGGATGTAAAGAAGGATGTTAATAGGTTGAATATGGATTTAAAATAATAGCAGAGCGATTTACGATTACGAATTAACGATAATGATTAACTAACAATGGATAGGAATTACCTAAGATATTTACTTGCAAAGATGCTCGGGCTTGTCTAACACTCTTGATAGGTGCCGATTGAACGACACCTATATTTATCTGTTAGGTAAGTGTTCCTGCAATCAGTGAGGTTTTTTCTAGCCACTTTAATACCGCTAATGCAGCGGTAGAACACAGGCTTTCATCGGTACTATCAATGAATCTTTGTTCTTCGATTTCAGCTGCAGGTATAAGATCCCCAGAATAATCAGCAAAGTAACACGTCAGTTTTACTGAGATGCCTTCTGCCTTACCATCGGCCTGAGCCGTAAATGTTTCCATGTACTTAATACTGTTTGGTATAAGATCAACGGACAGTTCTTCTTTGATTTCACGGGTTAGTGCTTCAATGTCACTTTCACCGGCTTCACGTTTACCACCAGGAAGGTAAAACAGCGCTTTACCTTGAGATCTTACTACTAAAAATTTACCGTCTTGAATTAAAACCCAAGCGAGCTTATCAATTACTTTACTCATTTATTTACTCAATAATTTGCTCTAAAAACGTTGCGCCATTTTTCATTCTTATAGTTTAAGCACTTAGACAGGTCATTACTTCTTCAATCACAGCTGCAACGCGGTTAGGAATAAATCGGTTGGCGTGAGTGCCTAAGTATATATTCTCGCTGACTTCATTGTTAAATAAATGGATATTTACATGCGCTTTATCTTGAAAGGCATCCACAGCGTAACGAGGTAAAATAGTAAACCCTAGTCCTCGTTTCACGGGTTCTAAAATAAGGTTAATTTGGTTAGAAAATCCTGACCGCTTAAATTGGTTAATATGCTTAAACTCAGGGTAATTAACACTGAGTAACTGGCTTGCATGATAAACCCCATCAGGGTGATCAATAAAACCTAACTCAGTAAGCTTGTCCCAACTTGGCGATGAAATAGAGGCTGGCGTAACCAGCAAAAGCGCTTCTTTACCCATGGCATTCAGGGTTATATCGGCTTTATTTGAAAGGCGTGTCATAAAGCCAATATCGATACGCTGCTCTGCAAGTAAGGTTTCTATTTCATGGTTAGGTGCAAAGCGATAATCAATAACTAATTCAGGATATTGTTGTTGAAAAGCCAGCAAATGAGGGTAGAGCTTCAAACCAATGCTACCAGGAGAAGCAATGCGTACCATGCCTTCATAACGAGGATCAATACTGATCCTTTTATCTAAATCTGTAAGCGACAATACAATTTGGTTAGCTTCGTTGTACAAGCGTTCACCAGCGTGAGTCAACGTGAATTTTTTTCCGTGGCGAGTGAGCAGAGGTTGCTCTAAATATTGCTCTAATTTCTTTATATGTTGGCTGACACCGGATTGCGTCATATAAAGCTTTTCAGCGGTATGAGTAAAATGTCCAGTTTCTACCAAAGTACAAAAGCTACGTAACCAAATGGGATTAATCATTACAAAACGTACTCATTTTTATTATGAATGATAATTTTACTTAATAACATGTGATTTGTAATCTACTCACATCAACAATAACGATGAAGAGAACAAACCATGACAAATCAGACTTACCCACGTAGCTTTTCTCATATTGGTATTTCAGTACCTGACCTTGATGCTGCGGTTAAGTTTTACACCGAAGTTCTGGGGTGGTATGTGATCATGGAACCAACAGAAATTATTGAAGATGATTCCGCGATTGGTGAAATGTGCACAGATGTTTTTGGTAGTAACTGGGAGCGTTTTCGTATTGCACATTTATCAACAGGTGATCGTATTGGTATCGAACTGTTTGAGTTTAAAAACCAAACCAATCCTGAAGATAACTTCGAGTATTGGAAGACAGGGGTATTCCACTTTAGTGTTCAAGATCCTAATGTTGAAGAGCTTGCAGAAAAGATCGTTGCAGCTGGCGGTAAAAAACGTATGAAAGCACCACGTTTTTATTACCCTGGTGAGAAGCCATACCGTATGATTTACATGGAAGACCCATTTGGTAACATCATTGAAATTTACTCTCATAGCTATGAATTACACTACAGTGCTGGTGCATATAAATAAGCGTTAAGTGTTAGCTTTGTTGTAAATAATACGGTGTTGTTATAACCAAAATCCGGCTTTACATTTTCTTTGAGGAAAGGTAAATGAGTCGGATTTTGTATATTTCAGTATTTGTTTTGGTTAATCAGCTTTAATAAAAGAGGTGACTTCGTCTTTGGTTAGGTAACGCCATTGCCCGACTTCAAGATCAAGCGTCACCTCGCCAATCGCTTCACGGTGAAGAGACACGACGCGATTACCAACAGCGGCAAACATGCGCTTAACCTGATGAAACTTGCCTTCAGTAATCGTCAGCAATACTTCTTTCACTGAAATAATGGTTAATATCGCTGGTGCGGTTAACTTTTGTTCGCCTTGTAATTTGATCCCTGCTTTAAATTTTTCGGCCACGTCTGCCGCAATATCTCGAGACAAACCAACCCGATAAACTTTACTGCATTTTTGATTTGGTGATGTGATGTTAAATGACCAACGCCCATCATCAGTGATCAGTACCATTCCTGTGGTATCCGCATCTAAACGCCCTGCAATGTGTAATTCAGCGATATTTTCAATATCAAGGTAGTTAAATAGAGAGGGATAAACTTCATCAATATTTGAGCAGATAGTGCCCGCAGGTTTATGCATTAGGATATAGCGAAACTCACGCGCAATTAGCCTTTTGCCATCCATGATAACGGTATTATTCTCATGTACTTGTGTTGTTTCATTGATAATTACAGCATCGTTGACGCTAATATTACCGGCGTGTATTCGCTCTATGGCTTCTGCTTTAGTCAGTTGGGTACTTTTACAAATAAATTTATCAAGACGCATAACACTGAACACAAGTAGGGAAACAAGCGCATTATTATCCGTTATCATTTCTATTTAGCAATCCTGAACCTTAATTTAGCGAGTGTTTTTTATGCGAAAGAGCATTATCACTTTACAGGTAAATATCCATTTTTATCTTCTATGCGAATAAATATAGCGGTCTGATACACAAACACTGACAAAGTTGGTTAATAAATTGTTACTTATTTGTTTATTATGCTAAAAACAACTTTCCTCATCGAGCGAATAACCATGAAAAAAACACCAAATAAAAATTGGAACCCCATGATTATTTTACTTCACTGGTTGGTTGCGCTGACTGTCGTTGGATTATTTGCGCTTGGCTGGTGGATGGTTGATTTAAATTATTATCATGCTTGGTATAACACTGCGCCTGATACTCATAAGAGTACTGGTTTGATCTTATTCTTTGTATTGATCGTAAGGTTGCTATTAAGAGCATTAACTGACGCACCAGCCACTCTTTCTAGTCATGCTCAATGGGAGCAATGGCTCGCACAAAAAACGCATTGGCTATTGTATCTGCTGTTATTTGTGGTGATGTTCAGTGGTTACTTGATCTCAACTGCCGATGGAAGAGCGATCAGTATCTTTGGTGTATTTGATATTCCAGCAACGCTTACAAGTATTCAAAATCAAGAAGATATCGCGGGTACTATTCACTGGTATGGTGCTTGTGTGTTGATTGGTTTTGCTCTTTTACATGCTATTGGCGCGTTAAAACATCACTTTATAGATAAAGATAACACGCTAAAACGCATGCTAGGCAAAGCATAATGACAAAATTAGATAAGACGTATTACGACATAAACGGAGATTATGATGAAAAAGCGCCTACTAAGATCTTTTATTCCTTGCACACTTTTGGCTGCGGCTAGTATGTCATCAGTAGCGCTAGCAGACGATTATAAAATCGATACTAATGGCTCACATGCATCGATTCAATTTCGTATCCAGCATCTTGGTTACAGTTGGTTGGTAGGGCGTTTTAATACCTTTGATGGTGAGTTTAGTTATGATGAAAAGCAGCCTGAAGCA
This sequence comes from Photobacterium sp. GB-36, assembly GCF_003026135.1. Lineage (NCBI taxonomy): Bacteria > Pseudomonadati > Pseudomonadota > Gammaproteobacteria > Vibrionales > Vibrionaceae > Photobacterium > Photobacterium sp. GB-36. Next base: position 157,403 of record NZ_PYNY01000006.1, read on the forward strand.
TCAAAAGTTAAAGTGAATATAGCAACGGCGAGTGTGGACTCCAACCATGCTGAGCGTGATAAACATTTACGCAGCAGTGATTTTTTAAATGTTGAAAAATTTCCAGAAGCGACTTTTGTTAGTAGCTCTTTTAAAGAGTCGGGGGATGGCAACGCTACCATGACAGGTGATTTAACGTTAAATGGCGTTACAAAGCCGGTTACGATTGATGTTAAACATGTTGGTGCAGGTAATGATCCGTGGGGCGGCTATCGTCGTGGATTTGTTGGTACTACAATGATCTCATTGAAAGATTATGATATTAAAACAAATTTAGGCCCTGCTTCTACAGAGGTTGAGTTAGAACTCAATGTTGAAGGGATCCGCCTTTAATTGAGTAAGGTAGACGAGTTAGCATTTATATAAAATGTAAGCGCTAACTCGTTAGTGATAGATATTGGAGCTATAGAAATTCAGTACGCTCATCAACACATTCGTAAGAGCCCATTTCAAATTCGCGGCAAATCCAAGGACGGTTTTCATAAATCGTACACATGAAGGTCTCTCTATCAAGTGCAGAGCACCAACCATCAGCGAGTCGAAGCATAGTTTCACCTCCCCACATATCTCGTTTGATATGCCTTTCTGGTACACCTGTATCTGAGATAATCATCACCTCTAAACGGCAGCAGCATGCTTTACAGTTAGAGCATGAGACTTCAGGTGTGGTTTCATTTTTAATTGGGATGTTCATAGCTTGAAAAACACAGTTATCTTTAAGTAACTCAATGCCGCATCATACCCCAAAACGGCATTGCTATCTTATGTTTTCCAATGATGTGCCATGTTCTAAATATCGTATATATCAGATGTCGTTATACATTAGGTAACTGCATTGTACCTTTTATGGTTGTAATCGCTGAGCCTATGAGTTTTATACGTTCATTGGGTAATAACTCGGTGCTGACATATCCACCACGCGCAGATGCTTGATAACCATTAAGTTTTACTTTATTGAGCTTTTCTGACCAGTAAAGTGTTAAAGCACAGTGTGCTGAACCTGTTACGGGATCTTCATTAACGCCAACCCAAGGGGCAAAAAAGCGAGAGATAAAATCAAGATCATCACGCTGAGTTGGTGCAGTAATTAACACACCACGACCATCAATTTTTGTTAGGCGATCAAAGTTTGGCGCAAGATTTAATACAATCTCTTCGTTATCAACTTCAATAAATATCTTCGAATCAAAAATACCATAAGCAATAACATGTGTAGCTTCAATGCCTAAAGACGCTAACAATTCTGTGGATGGTGTGATATTAAAATCAAGTATTGGTGCCGGAAAATCGAGTTCTATAGTTGATGATCTAATTAAGGCGCTTAATGATCCTGACAGGGTATTAAATGTCACGGTATCATTAACGTTAAAAAGTTTTTTTTCTTTTAAAATATGAGTAACGGAAAGTGTACCATGGCCACATAGTTTGACTTCAGCTTGAGGTGTAAACCATTTTAAGTTCATGTTATTTAATGATAAAAAAGCGGTTTCTGATACTGCCATTTCCGCTGCAATCGATAGCATTAAATCATTCGATAACGTTTCTTTTGTAATGCAAACACCCGCAGGATTACCTTTGAATGTTTCATTGGTAAAAGCATCAACTTGATAGATCTCGATATCCATTATTTCCTACTCTTCTTTCTCTTATTTATTATTATCGTAGCAAGTCACCCTGCGTATGTTGTTAACTCATTGTTAAGTTTCTGATATATAGTTTTTTATTCATCCATATATAGATGATTTTAATTATCTACATCAGGGAACAACAAGAAGCGAACCATAAGGTATTTGGTTAGAAAAAATCAGTTTACAAATCCGAATAAAAATGTTTGTGTGGAAGTTATGCAATAATTTTGGTATTATGTAAACAAGTCTTTATATTACTTTTAATGAATTGAATAACTTCACCAGCAAAGCCATATATTGACCTCCTAGCTTATCTATATCTTTCCATATCATGCACTATTGTTGCTTGATAACGGCAACATTCAATTATCGACCGATATAGCTATTTACGATTATGTATTAACAGAGAGACATTCATGACAAAGCAAACTGACATCAAACGAACAACTACAGAAGCTAAAACAAAAAGAAAAGTAGCACCAAAGACAACAGAAAGAAAAGTGAGTGTTCGCGAGCGAATTGAAAACTTACACATGCAGCGCGAATGGGATAAAGAGTGGGAGCTATGATCAATAGCTCATTAATTATTCAGAAGATTAATGATGCATGCATTATTACTCTATTTTGAACGTTAAGTCATTGGGAACAAGACTACCTTAGCAATTTATATCAAAGCCTTATACATTATGACCAAGTATCTGAGAAACAAATAGCGATATGCTCTCAGATTTTTGGGCGCCGCAAACTTCCTCTGTTATTACCGTAATTTTATTGTTTTTTCTATTGCATTTTTCTCCTAACGTTTTATTGCAACTAGGCAACCTGCTGATTAATTATGTTATTTTTCTTTAGATTAGTCTGATAAAGATTTAAGCGTAATGATTGGCTTTATGGGTTTCATGTTAATCACTGTTTTGGTTTCAAATAATTGTTTTAGAAACACGACATCATTATTAATAGATACTGCATTGATTGCGAAGGGAGACTGGGCTCTCGGTATTGAGCTTACTAACGTATCAAGATCGACCAACTTTTCTAAAGCGTAAAATTTATGCACGTAATCAACGGTTTCATTCGGTAAGCGTAGAGCTGAAAAATGTTTATCCACGACGCGTTTTAATGCCCGTTGTACACGTCCTTCCCCTGAATTATAGGCTGCTAAAGTCAGCTTTAAATCTTGATCAAATTTGTTATAGAGAAAGATCAAATACTGTATAGCAGCATCGGTACTACGGGCAATATTGAATCTTTCATCTTTAGTCTTGGAGACAGTTAAACCAAAACGCTTTGCTGTTGCGGGCATGAGCTGCCAAAGACCAGCCGCTTTTGCGTGAGAGACGGCATGGCGATCGAATGTCGATTCAATCATTGGTATTAATACCAGATTACGCGGTAGCTTTTTAGCATCAAGCCGTTTGATTATATGCTGTACCGTTGTTTGATGGCGCGTGAACTGTTTATTGATCACTTTTTTATGCGGTGATAATCGTTGATAATGTTTACTGACTTGTTGTTCAAATTGCGTTTGGTACTTGGTGGGTATTGGCGTGGATGCTTGGTTAGGATTTGCAAACAATAACAAAATCAGCATGATGAACATACTGAGAGGTAGAGAGAGAATAGTGCATTTTTTATTGCCCAAATGATACCTCATTAGCCTTTAATTTTAATACTGCATTAAATGCGGTGAGCTATAAGCGTTATTGTCATTATGTTGGGGCATTTGAGTATACACTTGATTGAGCAATTCGCTGAAGTTCGCTGATAATATTCCGTTGCGCTGATTTAAGTCATGGCACTGTTTTACTAAGGTTTCTAACGTTTGCCATTGTTGCTGAAGTTTGCTTTTTATTGCATTTGGTAAAGCATGGATCAGTTTATTCATGCTTTGATTATTAATGGGTAAACCGAGCTTATGTAGTTGTTGTGCGCGCTGTTGGCTTCGTTGTGTCAGTTTGCTTAGCAGTGGCAGTTGTTGTTCCGTTAGCTGCGAAAGTAACGTACCATCAAATTTCAAATAGCATTGGTGCTGTTTTAACATCAGTTGATAAAGCTGGCGGTAATCAACAATATCGCACTGAATGTCTTTTATAAGTACAGTGAGCATTTGCTGTTTATTGTGAGGATTAGGCATGTTTTACTCCATATAATATTAGCAATGTGTTTATTCATGACCGGTATGAAATTGCAAAATCGCACTCGAAAGCGCTTCAATATCGAGGTTGATTTCCCCACGGTTTAGAGCATTTTTGATTTGTTCCACTTTTGCCATATCCACATCAGGTAGAGCATTTAACGGTTGCTGTGCTTGTGCTAACAGTTGGCTATCAATGGTGCTGGGTGTGTTTATGACGTTATTTTTGATGGGCAGAGTACTTGGCTGTTGTTCTGCTGGTTTTAACTGGGTATGGGAAAACTGCGCGGTTGCAATTTTATCTATTTTCATCGTTTTAATTCCTAAACAAGACGCTTAGTTTACTTAGGCGACCAAACTCATAGGAAGATTAAATAAGAAATGACAGTTTCAGTATTTTTATCGAAAATAGTGTTAGAGCGTATACGATAGATAACGTTCGTGGATATAGTAATCGAACGGTCTCGAAGAAACAAAGCTGTTATGCATACCGAAAACTCATTGTGATTGTTTAAAATCACGCATGGCTTAATCCATTTTCATGTTGAGCGTCTTGAATGAAAAAAAGTAAAGGTTTCACACTGATAGAAATCGTCGTTGTTATTGTTATTCTAGGAATATTAGCTGTCGTTGCAGTCCCAAAATTCTTAAATATTCAGCGTGATGCAAGAATAGCTACCCTAAAAGCGACAAAAGGGGCCTTAGAGTCTTCATTTGCTATATTTGCAGCAAAGACGGAATTACCATCTGCAAACATTTATACTGATAAGTATGGCTATAGGTTTATGCTTAGTGGAAGCTCCACTACACCGAGTAATGAAAATAAAGGCATTCGTATATCAAATTATGATAATTACCCGTGGTTTAGCTCTATTAGCTCTAAAACTGAATATTCAGGCATCGAAGCAATAAAAAAACTGGCTAATATTGACGTATACCCTCTGGATAAAAAGGGTAATGCAACACACAAATTAAACATTGAATTTTATACAAATACAGACGGTGATTTTAGAATTTTCCCACAAGTAAATGATTACTATAGTCACCCTGAACAAAAGAAATGCTACTTACAATATAACGTTGATAATCTAGCTAAACCACATTTTACATTGTTCACATCTGATTGCTGATAACCGAAACATTAAGTAGCTCTATTCATTAAAAGAATAGGGCTTTCTCACAGAAGCATAATCATTGTTGATTGTTCTTATGTAATGTCGGGATGCGAAGCATAAAACAACAAGTTGAGCTCTATTTGTTATCAATGCTTATATTTAATGTAGCGGTTATTTTTGCTTATTTTAAAATATTGTTTCTACTTTCCCTTGTGCAACAACACGAGCATGAATGACTTTTTGAGTTGCTGTATTCTCTACTTTAATTTGTTCGTACATTTTTCCATGTTCTAACGCCATTCCTTTGGTTGATGCTTCAAATTTACCTTTCTTAGCGACAATCAGTACTTGATCCCCTTTGTTAATCAGAAACGGCTTTTTTAACACGTTTTCAGTAATCAGTTGTCCTTGGCGAATTCGACGGATGGCATGTAACCCTATCACTTGATCCGCATCAGTGATGATGTTCTTAGGTGCTTTTAGTTGCAGTTTTTTGCTGTCGAGCATATCCATTGTAATAACCTCGTCGCGATGGATTAACGTGCGGGCTACCATTACTGGAAGTGTTAATTGGACATAAACCGTTGCATTGAGTCGCCAGTTCACTGTTGGGCTTTCACACTTAACTTGTCTTTTTAATCTGCCTACGGGCTGAGATTGATTATCTTGTGCAGTAAAACGAACAGGTTCAGGGCAATGAGGTAATGATGATATGGCCTTCGGAATATTGACCTTTATATTTGGAACCACTTTTTTCCAGCCATGAATATCACTGTAATGCTGGATTTCATTTTTTATTTCGTCTACCAAGGTGCTTTTAATTTTCTGTATATTAACGCTATTTGAGGTTATTAATTTAACCTCTTGTAAATTATCAGCAAAAACGCTAAAAGGTAAAAATATAACTAGAATTATTAAATACGTTAAACTCACAAATGCTTTTTTTGCTGGGTTTGACACCACTTCAAGTATCTTCAACATGTTCACTCTTAGTTACATTATTAATGTTAAATTAGCATGCCTTTAATAGTCGCTTTCTACAAAGGCATTAATTAGATGAAGTTATCTGATTTATTGATGATAACCTTATGATTTAATAAATAATTTAGGTTTAAGAGTGCTCTTGTAAATATTAAAACTCAATTGTTAATAATAACTTAGCATCAATAGTAAGTCATGATATATAACTTTGCTAAAGGGTTTGATGGTATCTCTTCTTCTTTGATACTAAAACGGCTTTTATCTGACTTGATATCATCTATATTCTTGATTTTGCTTGATATTATTCTTTCTGCGGGTTCCGTTACTTTTCCTATAAATGTTATGGTTATCTCTTCACTAAAACTTGATTGTGATAAGCATAATAAAATAAAACTAACTATAAATTTAAACATTTTTCTCTCGATAAGTTTTTTGTATTAATAATTAAGAGCAAGATTAGTGCCAATACTTATTAGACTTATATTTCTATGTGGATGATGTGGTTTGAGAGCGGAAAATAACTTCATACCTAGTGTTTAGTCAAGCTTTTTATGCAGGTATGTCTAGATATTTATTATATTTAAATGTTGAGATAGAGATAGTTAAATATAAAAACTGTTATTAAGTTTGAAATAGATTCATTAATAGTATCAAAGGAATAATTACATTTAGTTCAATCGTGTTATTTCCTTTCCGATTATTTCCCCTATGGGAAGTTAACTTTCCGTATTTAAATATAACTCCCTGATAATATTTAAAAAATATTTTGGCACGAATTTTGGATTAATACACTCTATTGCAATCTTGGTTGTACTGTCTAAGGAGTGGTTAATGGCAATAAGTTTTGAAAATGCACTTGGTGTTCATCCTCAAACGCTCGATTTTCGGGTGCAAAGAGCCAAAGTGCTTGCCAGTAATTTAGCAAATGTAGATACCCCTGGATACCTAGCAAAAGATATTCGTTTTGATGCCATTGTAAGTCAAATGGGTTTTGGAAAAGTACAAAAAGCCCCGACACAACTTGTGGTGTCTGATGGTTACGCTGTGCCTTACCAGAACTCAAAAGATGGCAATACGGTAGAGCTCAGTGTCGAGCAGGCAAAGTTTACTAAAAACAACATGGATTTTCAGAGCAGCTTAACGTTTATGAATATGAAATTTAAGGGCTTAGCTGCCGTGATTAAAGGACGTTAACAATGGCATTTACTGATATTTATTCCATAGCGGGTTCTGCAATGAATGCGCAAACCATACGTTTAAATACTGTCGCAAGTAATTTAGCGAATGCCGATGCTGTTGCCGCTAATCCTAATGATGCTTACAAGGCGTTAAAACCTGTATTCGCCACCGTTTACAACAAAACTCAATTAACAGGGGATCAAGCAGATTACCCGAGTGCTGAAGTGCGCATTATGGATGTGGTTCAACATGCTGGAGAGGCTGAAAAACGCTTTGAGCCGAGTAACCCACTGGCCAATGAAGAGGGGTATGTTTATTACCCTGATATAGATGTAGTCGCAGAGATGGCAGACATGATGTCAGCTACCCGCAGTTTTGAAACCAATGTAGAAGTGCTGAGTAATGTAAAAAGCATGCAGCAAGGGTTGCTTCGTTTAGGTGAGGGTAACTGATGACCATTGCACAATTTAACGCACTGAGTACCGATGTGCCTGCGATTGAGTCGACCAATATGGCTGTCGCGGGTAACCCGAATAATGCCAACGATGCTAACTCATTAAAAAATGAATTCATTAATTTAATGGTGGCTCAAATTCAAAATCAAGATCCGTTAAATCCGCTTGATGGCACTGAATATGTCGGCCAATTAGCGCAATTTTCTCAGGTTGAAAGTACCGAGAATATGGCGAAGTTGATGCAAAACAGCATGGTTTTACTGGATAACATGCAAGTCCTGTCAACGGCAGGGTTAGTAGGGCAAACCGTTTATGTTGAAGGTAATGAGGTTGCATTAACGGATGCTAAGCAGCAAGGACGGATCGAATTAGACCATGCATCGAGTACCGTCTCGATTGTTTTAACAGATCAACTTGGTAATAAAAAAGTGATGCCGTTAGGCCCTAAAAATAAGGGGGAAGTAGAATTTACGATTGATCCTAACGCGTTGGGTTTAGCTAAAGGGCAATATCAAATCAGTGTTGAGGTGGCGAAAGATATACCACAACCCAGTGTTCTGCTCGCAGGAGAAGTATCGCAGGTCCGCGTGCCCTCTAATGGCGGTGCCGCGTTGGTAAATGTTGAAGGTATTGGTCGAGTACCGTTTTATCAAATTAGCCAGTTTGGCGAGTAAATCTATTTAAGCTTTCGCTTGGTTTAGACCGTGAACGAAAGTAATCAAGGAATGAAGAGAAGAGGAAGTTATGAGTTTTGATATCGCATTAAGTGGATTAGACGCAACCAATGTTCAGTTAAATACTATTAGTAATAATATTGCCAATGTTTCTACCTCGGGTTTTAAGGAGTCACGTACTGAATTTTCAGCGGTATACAATGGTATGCAAGCCGGAGGGGTTGAAGTTGCCGCTATTTCGCAGAACTTTGATAAAACAGGTTCAATTACAGGGACTGGTCGACCGTTAGATCTGGCGATTTCGGGAAGCGGATTTTTTGTCACTAAAGATCATACTGGGCAAACCTTATATACCCGCTCAGGCGTGTTTGGTTCTGATAAAGATAACAACATTGTTAGTAATAATGGCGCCAAGCTTCAAGGCTATACCGTTGATGCGAATAACAATTTACAAGCTGGCGCAGTCGGTAATTTAAAAATCACCACCGGTTCACTGCCAGCAAAAGCGACAGATGAGCTTGCTTTTGTGGCTAACTTAGATGCCCGTTCTAGTGTGATTGATCCTGCCATTAATCCTTTCGACCCTAATGCGACTGACAGCTTTAACTCTTCTTATACTTCTAAAGTTTATGACTCTTTAGGTAACCCCCACACCGTTACACAGTACTTCACCAAAACCAATGCCAATGAGTGGCAGGTAAATGTGGTCGTTGATGGCGCGGCTACCCCGACGCAAACCCAAAATGTTGTTTTTAATACCGACGGTACATTGCAATCACCAACGACTCCTTTTGTTGTGAATTTCAACCCTGCAGGTGCGGATGCGGCGAATATCAATATTGATATAGCTGGGACGACTCAGTTTGGTGCGGATTTTGGCGTGAGTACCAATGCGCCGAATGGCTATACCTCGGGTGAGCTTGCTGGTGTGCGTGTTGAAGATAATGGGATGGTGTTTGCTACTTACACTAATGGACAATCTCAGTTACAAGGTCAAGTGATGCTGGCTGATTTTGCCAACCCTCAAGGATTGGTAAAAACCAATGGCACTTCTTGGATCCAAAGCTTCAGCTCGGGTGCCCCAGTTAATGGTGCGCCAAGTACGGGGACCTTAGGTGGATTAGTTGCTGGCGCTTTAGAAGGCTCAAATGTTGATCTCACCAGTGAACTGGTAAGCCTAATGACCGCTCAGCGCAACTATCAAGCGAATGCCAAAACTATATCGACGTCAGATAAATTAACGCAATCACTCTTTAACGCGGTGTAGTGAGAGGCTGTTATGGATAGTTTTTTATATACCGCAACCAGTGGCGCAAGCCGAGTGATGAAAGCGCAGCACGTGCGTTCAAATAACTTATCAAATGCTGACACAGCAGGTTTTCGTGCTGATATGGAGCGAGTGAAAAGTATCCCGTTACAGGGCGCGGGATTTGATGGTCGCACTATGGTTGTAACTAACTCAGCAGCGACACGCTTTGATGCAGGGGATGTGATCAAAACAGGGCGCGCACTGGATATTGCGATTAATGGTGATGGCTTTTTTACCGTACAAACTGTCGCTGGTAATGAAGCCTATACCCGTGCTGGCAACATTCGTGTTGATGATCAAGGCATGATGCGAGTTAACGGTTTTCCATTGATGTCAGAAGGGGAAGCCTTAGTGCTACCAGAACATCAAGATGTGGAAATCAGCGATAAAGGTGTGGTGACTGTGGTGCCTCCTGGCGGTGGTGCCAAGCTTGAAGTCGGACAATTAAAGTTGGTTAATCCGGAGTTTAATCAACTGCAAAAACAAAGTGATGGCTTATTACATCCAGTAAATGACCAAGTCTTTGCTCAAGACCCGAGTGTAGCGATGACGGCTGGGCATTTAGAAGGCAGTAACGTGTCGGCGATTAATGAGCTGGTTAGTGTGATGTCGCTAACTCGTAACTTTGAAATGCAAGTGCGAATGATGAAAACCGCAGAAACTTTAGCACAAGCTGGAACCCGCTTAATGAACCCACGTTAATCACGTAGGTAAACATAATTACAAGGAGAGTCATCATGCATTCAGCACTTTGGGTCAGTAAAACAGGAATGGCAGCACAAGATACAAAAATGACTGCGATTTCCAACAACCTTGCCAATGTTAATACGGTAGGTTTTAAGCGTGATCGTGTTGTTTTTGAAGATTTGTTTTACAGTATTCAACGTCAACCAGGGGCGCAAGTTGATCAGTTAAATCAATTACCGAGTGGAGTACAGCTTGGTAGTGGTGTGCGTGTAGTCGGTACACAAAAAGTGTTTACGCAAGGGAATTCACAAAATACCCAACAACAGTTGGATCTTGCTGTAATGGGATCGGGCTTTTTCCAAATAGAAAATTCCGATGGTGAAGTGATGTTTAGCCGTAATGGCCAGTTTCACGTTAACTCTGAAGGCTTAATGGTGAACGGACAAGGTCTGCCACTTCAACCGCAAATTCAAATACCTGAAGAAGCGAATACGATATCCATTGGTGTTGATGGCCTTGTCACGGCGACGCTAGCAGGGGATCCTCAGCCGCAAGAGTTAGGGCAAATTACCTTAGCGAAATTTATTAATCCAGCAGGCTTAGAAGCGGTGGGCGGTAACCTTTATAAAGAGACACAAGCCAGTGGTCAGCCGCAAGAGATGATTGCAGGCACTGATGGCGCAGGCAGTTTGAAACAAGGGGCGCTAGAAGGTTCGAACGTGCAAGTGGTTGAAGAAATGGTTGATATGATCACCACTCAACGCGCTTATGAAATGAATGCCAAAGTCGTTTCTGCCGCTGATGACATGCTGAAATTTGTCGCTCAAGCCGTGTAAGGAGTGAGGATGAAGACGCTTTTAATGCTGCTATGTTTTCTCTCATTTGTATCAGGTTGTGCGGTGCGTGAAGAGTTTATTCCGCCTGAACCTAATGATGCTGCATTTGCGCCACCGGATCTTGATTACAGCTTACCTGAAGCCAAGCATGGCAGCTTGTATCGCCATAATTATTCGATGACCTTGTTTCAAGATCGCCGTGCCTATCGGGTCGGCGATGTATTAACGGTGGAGTTGGATGAGCAAACGCAGTCAAGCAAAAAAGCCAATACCAAGTTTGGTAAATCTTCCTCTATTGAATTTGCAGCGCCAACATTAGGTAATAAAACCTTTGATGATCTCTCAGCCAGTGTTAGCGGTGATCGTGGTTTTGATGGTACTGCTGCCAGCACTCAAGGCAATAAGTTGCAAGGGGCAATCACTGTCACTGTACATAAAGTATTACCTAATGGCGTGCTGATGATCCGTGGTGAAAAGTGGATCCGACTAAACCAAGGGGATGAATACATACGCTTAACAGGCGTGGTTCGGGTTGATGATGTTAATCGTCATAACCAAGTGTCTTCTCAACGTATTGGTGATGCGAGGATCACTTATTCTGGCAGAGGCGCACTGGCTGATAGCAATGCTGCAGGCTGGTTAACGCAATTTTTCACTAGCCCATGGATGCCTTTCTAATGAAAAAAATAGTTTATTTTATCCTGTCTTTTTTGTGGGTAACGTTGGGTTGGATGCCACTTAACGTTAGCGCTAAAACAGCAGTTCCTATGATGGATTTAGTGGATGTGCAAGGCATACGCTCAAATCAGCTGGTGGGTTATGGTTTGGTGGTTGGTCTTGATGGCTCAGGAGATCGAAATCAAGTGAAATTTACCAGCCAGTCTATCACCAATATGCTGCGTCAGTTTGGGGTACAAATTGGTGATAGGATCGATCCAAAGCTAAAAAATGTCGCTTCAGTGAGTGTGACAGCCACCGTTGAAGCGATGGCGGGACCCGGTCAAGAGCTTAATGTTGTTGTTTCCTCTATTGGTGATGCAAAAAGCCTACGTGGCGGTACTTTATTATTGACGCCACTTAGAGGTATCGATGGTGAAGTTTATGCTGTTGCACAGGGGAATGTCGTCGTTGGAGGGGTAAAAGCAGAAGGGCAAAGTGGTTCAAAAATCACGGTCAATACACCCACAACAGGGCGAATTCCTAATGGTGCCACGTTAGAGCGAGAAATACCGACGGACTTTAATAACAGCAGCATCGTCACGTTAAATTTACGCCAACCGAGTTTTACCACCGCGAAAAATATTTCCCGTGCAATCAACGCGACTTTCGGTCCAAAAGTGGCGACTGCGGTAAGTAAAGGTCGAGTGGAAATGCGTGCGCCGCAAGACCTACAACAGCGGGTGACTTTTATGTCGATGTTGGAAGACTTAAAAGTGATGACAGGGAGAACAGCCGCGCGGGTGGTATTTAATGCAAGAACAGGAACGGTTGTGGTTGGCAAAAATGTCCGTGTGAGTGAAGCGGCTGTGAGCCACGGTAACCTTACCGTGACGATTTCAGAAAGTGATCAAATCAGCCAGCCTAACGCTTTTAGCCAAGGTACAACAGAGCGAGTCAATAATTCTAAAGTTGATATCAACCAAGATGAGGCACAAATGTACATTTGGCCTGAAGGGACTGAGCTTAATACTATCGTAAATGCCGTGAACAGCTTAGGTGCGTCACCTGATGATCTTATGTCTATTCTACAAGCGCTACATGAAGCAGGCGCATTGAATGCAGAACTGGTAGTGATTTAGGAGAGTTAGATGAAGTTCGACGACAATATCAGCGTAATGAACAAAAATAATGTTCTATACCATGATAATAATGGTTTGCAGCAAATCAAACATTCGCTATCTGATGAGCAAGGTTTAGAGGTGGTTGCAGGGCAATTTGAAGCGATGTTTTTACAAATGGTTTTACGCCAGATGCGAAGTAGCAGTGATGTCTTGGCTGATGAAGATAATCCATTTTCCAGTAAACAACAGAGCGTCTATCGCGACTTTTATGATGGCCAGTTAGCGATTGAAATGGCGAAACAACAGCAAACAGGCATTAAAGAAATGTTGATGAAACAGTTAAATCCTAACCAAGGATTTAATGATGTTCAAAATAGTGCCGCATTAACTCATCAAGTACTGGAAAAACAAGACACACCAAAGCCTGTTAACAATGAAGCGGCCAATCAATTGGCGATTCGAACGTGTACTGCTTTTCAACAATCATTGCAATCTTACAAGGAGCAGTAATCGCTATGAATATGATTAATATTGGTTTAACAGGGTTAAATGCCAATAAAACGGCGCTTGATGTTACTGCTCATAATGTTGCTAATGTTAATACGCCAGGATTTAGTCGACAGCAGGCAATGATGAGTGCTCTTGCTGGCAACGATATATTAAGTGCGGGAAGTGGTGTTGACGTTGCCAGCATACGTCGTATTTCAGACCAATTTATTGTAAAGCAAACATGGGCAGCAACCAGTCAACAAGCAGCAAGCAATGCGAATTTAGACAATATGACGATGCTCGAAAGCCTTTTAGGTGGCGAGGGCTTTAACATTAGTGCTGGTCTTGATTCTTTATATTCGGCGCTAAATGACGCGACGCTTAAACCTGAATCTACCCCTAATCGCCAGCAAATTATTAATGAAGCTAAAGCGTTATCTCGTCGCTTTAATACCTTGTCTGAATCTTTACATGGTCAAGGTAAACGTATCAGTGACAAGGCCACGGCGTCGATTGAGCATGCTAATAGCTTAATGAACAACATTGCTGATATAAACCATCGCGTTGTTGAGACACAAGCGACAGGCGGTAATCCTTCTCAGCTTATTGATGAACGTGATGTATTAATTAAACAACTATCTGAAGTAGTAGAGATCAGTTCAACCCAGCAACCAGATGGTAGCCTACAAGTCACTCTGGCATCGGGTCAGCCCTTGATCTTAGGTAGTGATGCTGCGCAATTAAAATCGACTCCGATAGTTAATGAGCCGTTTATTAAGAATATTGAAATTAATTTTTCTGGGCAAACCTTTGCAGTTACAGGTGAGTTAGGAGGGCAGTTAGGAGCATTTGATAGCTATCTTAAAGACACCTTAAAACCGACCCAACAAGCCCTTGATGAGATGGCACAAAACCTAGCAACCGAATTTAATCAGGTACTCGCGACGGGTTTTGATTTAAACGGTAATCCAGGCCAAGCATTGTTTTCATTCGATCCCAATTCACCAGCGGCCAGCCTTGATATCACCGCGATCACACCGGCTGAGCTGGCATTATCTTCAGATGGGACACCGGGTAACAGTGATACGTTACAAGCCTTGATCAATTTGTCGACGAAACCAATGGCGATCACAGGGTTAGGGAGTGTGACCTTGAATGATGCATTTGCTTCTATGGTGGGTAAAACGGCAATAGAAACGCGACAAGCCGCCGTTGATCAAAAAGCCGCAGAAACCTTATTTAGTCAAGCCAATGCAGCACGAGATAATTTAAGTGCGGTTAACAGTGATGAAGAAGCGGCAAACCTAATGACATTTACTAATGCTTATCAAGCAAACATGAAAGTGATCAGTACAGCCAATGAACTGTTCGACTCAGTATTACGATTATTGTAAGGGATGAATGATGAGAGTCAGTGATACGCAATTTAGCCAGCTAATGTTAACTAGCCTATCAAAGAATAACCAAGGCTTAGGGGAAGTGTTAGCGCAGATGTCGACTGGTCAGCGCTTACTCAAATTATCTGATAACCCAATTGATTCTATTAACTTATTGAATTTAGATCGTGAAAATAGCGCGATAAATCAGTACCAAGACAACATTAATAATGTGAAAACCGCGTTATCGTCGCAAGAAGTTCATTTAATGGCTGCAAGTGATACGTTAAAAGATATGCGAGATACGTTGTTACTAGCGTCAAATGGTGCCATCTCAGATGCTGATAGAGAAAGTTATGCGAATAAATTAGTCAGCTTACGCGATGCTTTTATGTCTTCATTTAATGTTCAAGATGAAGAGGGTAATTACCTTTTTTCCGGTACTCAAAGTGATGTCCCAGCGATTACAGCACAACCTGCTGGTGGTTATATTTTTGAAGGTAATAGTGATAAGCGGGTAGTGACGGTAGCCAAAGGCGTTACGATGGAAGCCAATTTTGCTTCACAAGAAATGCTCGATCTTGGCGGTAATAATATCTTAAATCAGATTGACGCCGCGATAACCGAGTTACAAGCCCCGACAGCAAATCTCAATAACACCTTACAAGCAACGTTAAATACTCTAGATACGACGCATGATAATGTATTAGCAGCAGTAACCGATATTGGTGGGCGCCATAATAATTTAGATTTAATGGAAACCAGCCATGGTGATAATAAGTTATTTGTTGAAGCCGTAACCAATGATCTAGAAGCGTTGGATTATGGTGAAGCATCGGTTCGTTTAAATAATTACATGGCTGCGCTTCAGGCTACACAGGCAAGCTATATGAAAATTAACGACCTTTCATTGTTTAAGCGATTGTAAGGTAGCAAAGAATTATGGTGACAAGTACATCGGAAGTCAGAACTCAGAGTATAAATTTTGCTAATGCGAGCAAGCAAGCTGCCATTGTTCCGTCAGCCGCAGACACAATCGATACCAAGAAAATTGCGGGTTCGAACTTAAAACAATTAAGCTATCAGCAAGATGGATATACGGTTTCTAAAACCTTACTTGCCAAGGGGCAGCAGCAAGTAACATCGGTACAAATAGCACAACAAGCTTTAGGCGTTGTAGGGCGTGACTTACAAGCCATAAAGAAGATCTTAAGTACTGAGCTTATTGCTCAACGCGCAGTTTCTCCGTCAGCTCAAAGCAATGCGAATCATCATCTTGATTCGATAAAACACACATTGAATAACGCTAAGAGCGACGGACTTCGTGTTATTGATGCAGAGCTTAAAGTTAATATTGATAGACCAATAACACGTACATTTTCTGTTCCCGGTCTGAATGTTCAGCGTCAGCGAGAGCACAGTGAACTGATTAAATTAAGCTTTCAACAGTTAGGAACGGTTGTTGTGAATATGGATGCGAAATTAAGCGATAAAGCCTTAGTTTCGCAAATAGATCGTCATGTAATCCCTTTTGGTCTTCGAGCATCGCAACAAGATAACGGCGATATTGTATTTCGAACCAATGAGCAAAGCTTTCAAGGGTTGGAAGGAAAAGTACAGGTTATTGGTCAAGGGCATCGATACCCTGCAGGACAGGCCAATACACTCACGATTAAGCCTGAGCCAGAAGGTATTGAAGATAGTCAATTTACTTTTAATAACCGTGAGCAAATTCGCGATACTTTAGTAAAAGTGAACCAACATTTACGGCAAGTGCAACAAAGCCTTGATGATATCAAAGCTTATCAGGCGGTATTGGCTAAACAAATGGCAGATGCGAAGGCAAACACGTCGCTGGGAGATGTTAAGCAAGTAGAAGAAAAGCTTAGCCAACTCTCGGGGGCTGGAAACCAGCAATTTAGTGCAACGTATCGCTCTTTAGCAGCACAAGCAAATGTACATCGTCATACGGTTGTCGCTTTATTGAAATAATGTCACTGACTGCATGTTTATTGCTGATTTTCGTCTGCACAACATTCATCTTGTAGATAGGCGATCACAGAATCCAGCTTCTGATATTCAGCGACACAAAACAAAGTTCGTCCTTCTCTGCGTTGTGAAATGAGCCCAGCAGAGGCCAGCCCGGCAATATGATGAGAGAGGGTTGAGCCAGGAACAGAAAGCTTTTCTTGTAATCCCCCAACAGCAATACCTTGATGACCCGCTCTAATCACTGTTTTGTAAATCATCAATCGTGTCGGATGTCCTAATTCTTTCAATGCCTTAGCAATGATCTCTGTATTCATTGTTAATACCCTCACTAAATTTATATTTCGATATTACTGGAAATGTCTTGATCTAGCCAATAAAGATCAATTATATTTCGACTATTCTAGAAATATAGATTGGTGTTGTGATGTTCAAAGATACGTTAGAGATGTTCCTCTTTTTGGCGACTGAGTTAACGCTACTGTTTTTGTTGATTAGCTTTTTGGTTGGTGTGTTACAAAGTTATATACCACCGGAAAAAATTCAGAGGATATTAAGCGGAAAGAAAGGTCACGGTTATGTTGTTGCTGCATTATTAGCAGCTATTACTCCGTTTTGTTCTTGTTCGACAATTCCGTTCTTAAAAGGATTACTCAGAGCTAAAGCGGGTTTTGGCACCATGATGGTGTTCCTTTTCGCGAGTCCACTGCTTAACCCCGTAATCATTGGCTTATTTGTTGTAACCTTTGGTATTAAAGTTGCGGCATTCTATTTTGTGATGGCGATGGGTGTATCTGTTATTGCCGGCGTGCTATTAGAAAAGCTCAATTTTGAGCGCTTTGTAAAACCAGAAGCCTATATTGAACCTGAATCATCATGTGGTGCTAAAAGCTGTGGTGGAGTGAAAGTTGAAACCAATAAATGGAAAAAAATCTGGAATACAACATGGAAAGATTTCAAAAAAGTACTGCCATACTTAATCGGTGGTATTGCTATTGGTTCATTGATTTATGGTTTTATGCCAACTGAATTCATTGCAAAAATAGCAAGTGATAATAATCCATTTGCCATTCCGGTAGCGGCTGTCATTGGTATTCCATTATATATTCGTGCAGAAGCTGTCATTCCATTAAGTGCCGCATTAGCTGCAAAAGGAATGGGATTAGGGGCGGTGATGGCATTAATTATTGGTAGTGCTGGCGCAAGTTTAACAGAAGTTATCTTATTGAAATCAATATTTAAAACACCAATGATTATTGCTTTTGTTGCGGTTGTTTTAACCATGGCTATGAGTTCAGGTTACTTATATAGCTGGATTTTTTAATCCTTACCATGGAATTTCAGTGCCATCGTAACTGAAGAATTTTCCATTATCTTTATAGTATCATTGTGATTTAAATATTACATATTTATGACGCGTGTGTTTTGTCTGGTTTTTTATATCATGTTGACGCTTTATGGTTAACATTAAATAAGAATAAATATTAAATTTAATATTAATATTGCGTATTAAAGCACCTTTAGGTAGTTAAAGGTGCTTTAAATCTGTTTTTATTTGGTGATATGTTTTTATTATTGCTTTTTGAAAGAGGGGTGTAATAAAAATTTTATCTATGAATTGCGTCTAATATTTTAGATACATTTTGATAAATAACTTTTGATTATTCAATACCTTGATAATATTAGTTTTAAGTTAATCAACTAAATGGTTTAAATCCTTGAGCGCGATTATAAAAGTCCCTGTTAGTAAAAGAAATTCATTGTTTTTAGATAGGAATCAAATAGGAAAAGAAAAATATGTTATTAAATTAGTCTTTTGATTGAAGTTGCTATTAAAAAAATAGTAATTTGAATATATCTTCTTTCTTGAACTGGGTTAAACCTGCAATTCTTCATGATCAATTTTTCTTAATAAGAGAGAAAGGAAAGTTAGAATATTCTGGTTACGTAATATGGGCATGGGTTGATGACAATACTTATTCAGATTTCATGATTGAAAATAGGTATGTTCTCCAACCAATGTCATGGAATGAAGGTGAAAATTTATTTATTGATATATAAGGAGAAGAGACTACAAATGAAAAGTTGTCCTAACTGTTTTAATAAAACGATAAGTATATATGATTTATATAAATTATCTGTTCGAAAAAAGGTAGTGTGTTCTAAATGTAATTCTGAAATAAAGTTTAAAAATTCTTATTATTTTTACATGGTAATATCATCTGTTTGTATAAGTTTTATTGTAATTTCTAAATTTCCTTTCTTTACTAAATTAATATTAATATCAATAGTAGCGTTTATACCAATGTTCATTTCAAAAGTTTGTTGCCATAAAAGAGTTATTCGTTAATGTAACGAGAATGTGTATGATATTTTTATATTATAATTTTAAATGATTGTAGTGTATTTATAATATAGAAGGAATAATTTAACTGTAGATGAAATATCAAGAGTGGATGCTGGAGGTGATGGCGGTTTTATACAAAATGCTGTTTATGGTGCCGTTTCTGCTGGTGCCGCATATTATGCAGCAGCTTTTGGACCTGTAGATGCTCAATACCAAGGCCACTAGTACATCCCCCTTTTGAATCAGGAAAGTGGGTAGTGGCCACTCCTTATTAGTATGGATAATTTATTAACTACCATGGAATTTCAGTGCCATCGTAACTGAAGAATTTTCCATTATCTTTTAAGCTCAGTCGCTGTAGCAAGTTAATTAATGCTGCAGCGACTTTTTCTGGCGTTTGTAAATTACCTTCTGGCACGTTGCGTTGAAAAGGCTTTGATAAGTCTGTGTCTGTCGTGCCGGGGTGAAAAGCGAATACACAGGTATTAAATTTTTTATTTTTCCATTCAATACTAATGGTTTTCAAAGCCATATTTAATGCTGCTTTTGAACTTCGGTAACTTATCCATCCACCCAAATGATTGTCTTCAATACTGCCAATTTTTGCCGAAACAGTAACAAAGTAATTCAATGTTTTTGATTTTAATTTAGGAGATAAGTGCTTAGCGATGAGCAGTGTAGGTAATACGTTCGTTGCGATATTTTGATTGAAAAAATCACTATCAAATTGAGTAATCGTTTTTTCTGGCATCATATCGCCATTGTGTAACATGCCAACCGTATTGATCACGATATCAAGCTGGCCAACTGTTTCTGATAATTTAGCCACATCAGAATCTTTGCTGACATCAGTACGATGCCAAGTAAGTTGAGGGTATTCAATAGTTGGATGGCTGTTGTGGTATGTCGCATGGATATGATTGACTGCATCTTGGCTTAGATATGCTTTTATTAAGGCTGAACCAATGCCACCTGTGCCACCTAATATCAATATATGCATAAAGAGAAACTCATCGTATTGAAATAACAAAGTATCTATACGATGAGTTTAGCTAAATAGTTTTGTTTTAATTACTTACGCTTAAAGTAATCTCGAATAGATTCGAAAATGAGTAATACACTATAAAAGGGATTATCAGCTTTGTTATATTCTTCTAATACGTAGATGAAGTTCGACTTATAGTGCTCTACTGCTTCTTCACTTGTTTCTGCATAAATCACATCATCTAACACTTCAAAGCCTTGAGATAGTAATGCTTCTTTCTCTTTCAGAAATGTCGAAGATGACATATCTATAAAAGTGTATTGTTTTCTGTCGTTGTTAAGCGTAAAAAACTGAAATTTAATCGCCATAATTATTCCCTTATATTTCACCAAACGTATAAAAATTGAAAACGAAAGTTTGAGTAATACGTCTTTGGTGCTGCTAATACATTGAAATAATATTTAGCTATAGCGTTCTAATTAAATTTAGCTGTAAAAGTATGCTTTTATCCTATGTGAAAGGTGAGTTTATAAGCAAGGCTTTGAACTCACGTTTTATTTTGTAACGGGATGTAAAAAATAAAATGTAATCTGATGTATTAGGTGAGCTTTAACTTAGCGTTTTTGGAATACATCCAAGTAATATTGATCTCGCGGTTTTTGATTAATCATATTTATCGTTACGACAAAGAAGTGTGTTTTTTAACGATTAGTAATTACTATACTATCCGCGTCAATTACTCCTGTATGGTATATCGAATTGACTACAACATCTTCTACTGCGCTGTACACTGATCTATCTTCTTACTACGATCTCATGTGTGCAGATATTAACTACCAAGCCCAAGCAGAATGTGTTCGTCGACTTCACCAATTATTTGGTAATAAAGGTACGCGACATCTAGATCTTGCCTGTGGAACAGGTCCTCATGTTCGTCACTTTATTGATCATGGTTTTCAAAGTTCTGGCTTAGATATCAATCAGCCAATGCTTGATCTAGCAAAACTTCGCTGTCCAGAAGCCGACTTTGTTTTACAGAATATGTGCGAATTTAAAGTTGATCAGCCATTGGATTTGATTACCTGTTTTTTATATTCGATTCATTACAGTGACGGTCTTGTCAATTTAACGCGCTGTATTGAAAGTGCACATGCGGCATTAAAAGAAGATGGTATATTTTGTTTCAATGCGGTTGAAAAGAACTTAATCAACAATAATTACTTTGTCAGCCACAGTGTGGAACATGATAACAGTCGTTTTACTTTTAGCTCTGGTTGGTATTATCAAGGTGAAGGTGAGAAACAAGCGCTGAAATTGAGTATTGAAAAAGCCGACACACTCAATACTGAAATTTGGCATGATGAGCATCCAATGGTTGCGGTGAGCTTTATTGAACTTCAAGCACTACTTGAGCCATATTTCGATGTTCATATGTTTGAACATGACTACGAGAAACTTATTCCTTGGAATGGGGAATCAGGTAATGCAATCGTCGTGTGTGTGAAGAAGTAACGATTAAAGGGGCATCCAGCAGTGATTAATGATGACTGTTGGGTAACCCGTTTTAGATTTATCCATTTGTATTTTTCTATTTCTTTAATTGTCTTGCTTCAATTAATGCTGAAGTCATTCTATGGTAATTTATATATTCGTTTATGAAACACAATAACGAATACTGAGCTGATGAATAAAATGAAGCATGTCGAAAATAAACTGGGCTTATGTATTGCCTGCATTGTTTTAATTTGTGTCGTTGCAACAATAGGAAGTTCTTCCAATACGCCATGGTTACAGATGCCATTTGAAGCATTTAATGGCATAGCATTTAGCTTTGGATATTTCTTTCGTTTATCTGCTATGTGGGCGTACGCATGTAGTAGTGTCTTTTTTATCTCATTGTTTGCGGTTAGCTTTTGGCTGGGGAAAATAGTGGTAAGATTTTTTGTCGTCGACGTTAAGCCACTAAAAAGAAGAAATACAAGAAGCAGACGAAAGCGAGCAATATAGCCGAGATGATAGGGTAAATAATGTAGCTATCATCTATTCTATTCGCGCGATGAAAACAAAAAAACGCTAACAAACCATTATAAAAGATCAATAACAGGCTGATCATTGTGCCAGTACGTAAATCGAGCGAACCAAGCTGAAATAGAAAAAAAGACAGCAGAACATAATCAATGACGATCAGCCATAGAAAAGTCTTTTGTAAATTATCAGCTTTACGCTGTTTTATTTGTGTATGAGTCATTGGGCACACATCCACTAAAATCTCACCAAAACCAAGCATTGTATTCAATATTTATAAAATATAGCTTATAAATTAGACACGACGGGCTGTATTTCTTTTGGTTGGGTGACTGAATGGTTTATATAGTCGCTTCGTAGCACGGGTTGATTAAGACGCGCTTTTTCGTAAGCTTTATCAACAATGTTATCAGGATTTCCTGTACCAAAAAGAGCATCTACAACACTGGCTGCGGGTGTCGTTAAGATAAATAACTCAATTCGACGATTTTCACTGGCATTAGGGGATTGTTTGTTCAGTAGGGCACGTTCTGCCATTGCTGCAACTTGAAGTACTCGATTGCTTGGCATGCCGCCAGCAATCAGCGTCTGTCTTGCGACATTGGCACGGGAAGAAGAGAGTTCCCAGTTTGATCTATTACTAAACTGGCGTTTAAACGGAGTCGCATCTGTGTGGCCACTGATGATCAGTGAATTGCTGATTTGTTTAAAAATAGGGGCAATGTTTAATAATACATCTTCAAAAAAGGGCGTTAAATCAGCACTGCCACGATGAAACATATTTTGTTTGAAGTCATCTTGTAAAATGATCCTCAACCCTTGCGGTGTCACATCAACTGAAATATTACCTTGAGCTGATACTTGCTTAGCCGTTTCTTCAACAACTGAAGCAAGGATCGCTAATTGCGCTTGGGTTTCAAAACTACCTGGAATTAACGCATCACTTTCAGGGCCATCACCGTTACCATCAAAAAACGATTTTATTGTCATCGCTGCATTGTGAGAACTTAGATCGGCAGCTTCGCCACCGAAATCAATAGGGGATAAGCTGTTGGCGGTATCAAAAGGATTGCCAGCGCCTTCGTCAAAAACACTGGCACTATTTAAATAAGCAACAATGGCTTTACGTTCCTTTTGATCAACCACTTGCATTAACCAAAGCACTAAAAATAGTGCCATAAGAGCAATCATAAAATCAGCAAAAGCGACTTTCCATGCGCCACCGTGATGTTCATGTGAATGTCGTTTTGTTGCACGTTTAAAGACGATCTGCTCTGTGTTCTGCATTATCCCTCCTGTTCAGTTAGCCACCTCTCCATTTCGTTAAATGTAGGTTTAATGTCTAGCTGAATATGTTTTCTTCCTGCGTCAATAGCTAATAAGGTCGGCTTTTTAGCGACATAGGCGACAAGTGTTGCTCTTATACATTCAAATGCTGACATATTGCGTTTAACACGCTGTGCCATGGCATTACTGGCAGGATCTAGAATGCAATAACAGCCAAAAATTCCAAGAAAAGTACCGACTAATGCGGCAGCAACGTGATAGCCAATCATGGCGATAGAGCCATCAATGGCTTGCATGGTAATGATGATCCCCATGACCGCTGCCAAAATACCAAATCCAGGTAAGGCTTCTGCGGTACGTTGCATAGAACGCGAAGGCAAGAGTAAGTCTTCTTCTATTGCACTGATTTCTTGTTCTAGTAACCCTTCAAGTTCATAAGGCGACATTTGTCCCATTGCCATTAAACGTAAATTGTCTGTAATGAAAGAAATAACATGATGGTCATGCTTAATGAGAGGGTAGCGATTAAAAATCGTGCTGCTTTGAGGCGACTCAATATGCTCATCGAGTGCTTTAAAGCCTTTATTACGAACGGTATCAAGCAAGGTTTGCAGTAATGCCATTAATTCCATGTAGTACTGAGCCTCATTATTACGAGGCGAGAGTACTTGACGAAATTGCTGACGCATTTCCTTTAAAACATGCGGTGGGTTACCAATGATCAAGGAGCCCAATGTTGCTCCGGCAATAATTAAAAATTCAGCAGGTTGCCAAATCGCACGTAAATTTCCGCCAGCCCAAACATAGCCACCAAAAACACAAATAATAATGATGATGGCACCGATTAACTTTTGCATATACAGCTCCTAAGCCGATAAATAGTGATTGAGGGATTTCAGTGCTTGTTTATGCAGCTGACAAATACGCGGTGGAGTAAGGTTTAGCACTAACGCGATCTCATGTAGATTGAGTTCATGTTGATAAAACAGGGTCAGCAATAACTGCTCTCGTTTTGATAATTGCGTTAAAGCGTATTCCAGTGTGCGACGCATATGTTCATGTTCAACACCGTTATATTCCAACGGTGCATCTAGCTCTTTACCGGCCTCAAGCAGTTGATCAAGGCTTTGCATTTCACTTGCCATACTGGCTTGTAAACGCAGTTGATAATTTTCACTATCAATGCCAAGCGCAGATGTGATCTCAGCTTCTGTGGGCTGTCGGCCAAGTTGTTTCATTAAGTCACGGGTGATGTCGTTCAGCTCATGAGCTTGTTGGCGTGTATGACGAGAACGCCAATCTAATCGTCGCAGTTCGTCTAAAATCGCCCCACGAATACGACATACAGCAAATGCTGGAAATTGAGGATCTTCGACATCGCCATAACGTCGCGCCGCTTCTAACAGCCCAATTAATCCAATTTGCTGCATGTCTTCATAACTGCAATGTGGGCTAGTATGGTGACGAAGTTGATTAACCACGCGCTTTACTAAAACAAGGTGATGACGGATTAATAAATCTTCATCAATATGATGCTGTTGCGGCGATGGGGCCGTGTCGAGGTTATAGTGAGTGGTTGGGTTGTGATCAAGCATACTCACCTCATTATTGAATGACGTATTTGGTAAAAAGCACATCATCAATATCACGAGCGATCGTGGTATTGGCAAAGGCTGCGGTCAGGGTTTGTTTTACTTCTTGCTGTAATTGATCGATAGATTGTTGGTTTTGTAACTCTTCATACTTTTTCTTGCTGAACATTTTGAGTAATGCATTGCGAACGAGCGGCATGTAGCTATCGATTTGTTTTATTCGTTCGGGATAGTGGGTTTGGACTGCTAGCTCAATCATCACATAATGAGTTTGGCGTTCACCTTTTACACTAACAACGACCTTATCGAGAGGATGAAAGGCAGGTTGTGCCGTAGCTTCTGGCTCTGATTCAAAGACGTTTGTGAACCATACATCGATGTTTGGAGTGGACGTATTCTGTTGGCTATACCATAGAGTGGCGCTAAAAGTGGCAATAGCAACAATAATGCTGATCAGCAATATAATAAACAGGTTAGAAAGTGTTTTTTTATTAGTCATCATCCTGATCCTAAATAAGAAAATTATGCGAGCGTAGATAGCCAATGCTCATTGGTTGTCGATGTTTCAACGTCTGCAGATGACGTGGAAGTGATTACCCTGTGATCGTTATCATCTTGGGTTGAATGTTGTGCGGTTTGATCTGAATGGGAATCTTGCTTACCGTGACTGATGTTGACATCGACACTGACAAATTGCTGCTGGAGATCATGACGTAAACGTTCAGAGACTTGGTTAAGTGCATCACGTACTGCATTGTTATTAGCACTGATTTGAACATTCAACTTATCGCCATCCATTTTGACGATCAGATCAAGCTTGCCAAGATCTGGTGGATCTAAACGAATACGTGCTTCTTGCATGTTTTGTGTCGCTTGAAGAGAAACGCGATCTTGTAGAATATTCAGCATTTTCTCACCCCATTGTGAAGATTGAGGATCAACACTTATGGGAGCCCAATTCACACGATTAACCGTTATGTTGGTTTGTGTTTGTGTTTGTGCTTGAGCAGATAAAACTTGTTCGACTGCGGTAAGATTTTGAACCAATTGTGGTGCAGGCATTTCACCATTGAAAAGCGGTGTTTTTACCGCGTTTAACGATGACATTTGTTCTAAGGCAGAACTGGGTAGTGAAGTTATAGTTAGTGGTGCGATGACTTCCTTAATAGGATTGTTTGCGTGGTTAAGCGCAGATGTATTGACACCGTTTAGCACCTGATGAGAACTTGATAATGCATTCTGCGCAAATGAAGCAGAGGATAGTGTGCTTGTTGTTGATGGTGTAGCTAAGTGATTAAGTGGAAAATTGCCAATGGTTGGTGTAGTTACGGCTATTTCAATTTCACTTGGCGGTATCGGCAGCAATGTTTGATGTTGCGGTGCTGATGCAGAGTCTCGCTGTTCAAGATCGGTTGTATTGGCATTGCCTGATAGTAGCTCTGGTAACGTACTTTCGCTTTGCTGAGAAAATATTTGTAATGTTTGCGAGAAACCTTCTTGCCCTACCGTAGCGTCTGAGCTTTCAACAAGCATCCCAGCTTGTTTGATATCAGATGATGACGATACATTGTCAATTTTGGTGAGCGCAGTATTAATTAACATCGTTCACTCCATATTGTTGGCTGACTGATAAGCCTCAAGGCGTTCTTTTTCCTTGTCAGCAGTTGCTATTTTGTGTTGCAGTATTTGTTGTGCTTGTTGTAACGCAAGATAGGCTTGGCGATGTGCAGCCATTAACGCCGTTATTTGTCCTTGCTGTTGCGCTGTTTTAGGTTTTGATTTAAGTGGTAGTAACAGCGCACGTAACACTTCATCAAGCTGCTGTAAGCGAGACCAATTTTCAGTCTCAGCAGCTTGCTGAATTTTTGCTGTGAGTACTTTGAGCGATATGGAATTATTTGGCTGCATGCTGCCCAAACCCTTGCCAACCTTCTCGAATATTGTTCATCACTAAAGTGACATTATCGAGGTGGGAGAGATCGTTTTTGACACTTGCTTGGTAAAGCTCAAGCTGACAAAACTCATAAAGATCATGCAAATTAGCTGCAACTTCGCCGCCAAGTTCTAGATCTAACGCACTATCTAGCCCTATTAAGATATTCATGCATTTATTGATACTGATCCCCTTGGCATCGAGTCGTTTTGCTTCGATATGTCCTTGTGCACGGATCAGTTCATCTTGAAAGCCATCAATAAGCATTAAAACTAATTGATGAGGGGAGGCTGAAGCGGCTTGTGCATCCAAGTCGACTTGTTGATATGAATTAAAACCTGCATCTTGCATTAACATTGTTGTACTCCTTTTAACCAAATAAACCTTGGGTTTGCTGCATTTGGGTCATGATTTGATTCATTTGGGTGAATTGTTTGAGGTAGCGGGTGTAAGCCATGTCATATTTACGTTCAAGGTTGGCTTGTTTATCGTCGATACGATCGATGTTGTTTCTCAGGGCATCTTTGCGAGAAGTAAACATGCCTGAAGAAAATTGGAGAAAAGGTTTAAGCGAATCTTCTAATGAATCGAATAAATTACCGTCACCGTTGAACATGGATTCAATGGTTGATCCCATGGTTTGTTGGGCGTTTTTAAAGCTATCTTTATCAACTTCAAGTTTGCCTTCGCGGTTAATACTGATCCCAATTTCAGACAGTCTCTTGCCTTCAAATTGGTCGCGTAGAAGGCTATTTAATTGCGACTCTATTGAACGAAGAGTGGGATCATTGGCCAGTGCGCCACGTTTGTTATCTGCTGAGCCTGTTTGGGTATAACTATCAAGGTTGGATATCACCTTGTTATAGCTTTCAATAAATGAATTAACTTGCTCCAAAGTGGCATCTTGATCGGCATCGATACCCATAGAAATGGCTGTATCACCAGAGGTTTGTGCTTTGGTTGCAGTAATATCAATACCATCAATAACATTGGAAAACGTATTGCTGCTATTGGTCAGTTTTAAGCCCGTGGTTTCCGCGCCAAGCCAAATCACTGCATCTTGTGGCGCACTGATTTCAGTTAAGTTAGTAAAAGCATCATCAAACCATGTTGTGCCTGTGCTCGAAGAAACACGTAATGTGTTCGCAATCCCTGTTTCGTTACTTGCTAGCATGAAATGAGTTTGACCACTGGTACGAACTAACGTGGCATTGACTCCGGGGTTATCGGGGTGGTTATTAATTGCTGTAGTGAGCTCTGATATGGTGGATTGCCCGTCACCATCGCTATCTATTGTCGAAAGATCAAGATCTAGAGTCTGACCATCGACAGTGAATGAAAGGGTTCCTGTATTAGGTACAGACGTTGTTGACTCCAAGTTTGTTGGCATATCAGTTTTGACCTGATGGGCACTGGCAACTTGCTCAACAAAGACTTGATAATTGCCGCTTAACGCTTTTGCATTTGCACTGACGGAAAAGTGGCTGTCGTCACTTAATGTCGCTTTATTTTGAATAATGCTGGCAGTTGAGCTGTTGATGCTTTGAATTGTTGCGCGAAAATCACGTAGGGCAGATTCTACTTTACCCAATGCACTTAATTGGCTCTGGTACTTATCAGCTTGTAATTGATACCGCTGCTGAAATGGCTGTACATCAAAGGTGGCGAGTTGAGTGGCCATTTGAATAGGATCTAACGAATTCATTGATTGCTCCTTAAGTGACTATTTATATTGGCAAGAGCTATGCCAAAACTTTCTCGATATAAAGCATTTAAAAACAGGTAGTTATGATTGTCGCGTTAGGTGGCGGAAATGTGATTTCCGTTTGTTATTTCCTGCTTTATTCCTATGTTCCGTTTATTAACCAAAGGGTTACTAATGGCTAGCTTTCGACATACCGACTTACTGATATTTAATGATGGCTACAAAAAAGCCTCCACGAGGGAGGCTTAGGAAAAAGAAACTACAGTTTAGCGAAGTAGTGACATTGCCATACCCGGTAACTGGTTAGTTTGTGAAAGTACCGTTGTGCCCGCTTGCATTAACATTTGGTTTTTAGTCATGCTTGAAGATTCCACTGCAAAGTCAGCATCAACAATACGACCTTTGGCTGCAGATACATTCTCAACCATATTGCCCAGGTTAGTGATGGTGTGGTCAAGGCGGTTAATGTTGGCACCCAGTGCAGAACGTGCATCACCGATTTCTTTCAGTAAACCCGCTTCACCGTTAGCACCTGTTAAAGTCGTTAGTGCTGTTTGTGCGTTAGCTGCAGACGTTAAATCACCTAAAGCTAATGCGCCTGAAGTACCAATGGTTGCATTCACGGCTTGTACTTCTGTTGATACATCAACAGCTAGTTGATCACCTGATTGAGTACCAATCTGGAAGTTGACTGCGCCTGCACCAAATGAGCCTGCATCGGTCAAAATATCTTGTCCACCAAAGCTGGTTGATGCCATTACGTTGGCAAGCTCTTCACCAAGCTGTTGGAATTCTGCGTCCAAAGCTACACGGTCATTGGCTGATACTGTGCCGTTTGATGCCTGTGTCGCAAGGTCGTTCATGCGGTAAACGATGTTAGTCATTTCATCCATCGCACCTTCAGCGGTTTGCATCATTGAAATACCGTCTTGCGAGTTACGCATAGCTACAGACATGCCACGAGTTTGCGCATCTAGACGTGTTGCGATTTGAAGACCAGCAGCATCATCTGCAGCTGAATTTACACGGAAACCTGTACTTAAACGTTCCATTGCTGTGTTTAACAAATTGCTAGTATTGCTCAGTGTATTTTGTGTAACCAGTGATGCGTAATTGGTGTGCATAGATAGAGCCATGATAGTTCTCCTTGTAATCAATCTATCGAGGTATTTCCTGCTCACTGTATCTATGCGGTCAGTTGGAAAAGATCATTAATTTTTATTTTTAATATTTTCAAAAAATAAAAGAATTGGAGAATAAATTTGATATTGAGCCAAATAAATGAGGTTTTCTTATTAAATCGTGTTGATATTAAATAAGAAAACCTCATTAATTTTTAAGGGGATGTAGAGATATAAAAGTCATGGTTTTATATTTGATTATTATTCGCAACCTTTTTTTTCATTGATACCGACATTGGTATATCACTGACGTAACCGAAATAATATTGCGCACCAAGTAGTCGATATTGGTTTAATTCATGCTGGCTACCCACCCGCCCCGCAATAAATAATGTATTGTTTTTACGGATAAAACGAATGACGGGAATCAGGCCTGAGCGCTTATGATCATCATTGAGGATATGCGACGTTTTAATTGCATCAGGTTTAATGTTTTTTATTGTCTCTAAATAGCGGGTGGGTGGGATAATATCAATCCAGAGTTTTACCGCTTTCTTTTTTAATGATTCTAAATTTGCATTTAACGTCATCATGTTATGGCATTCACTATTTTCCATGTCATGAAGTTGAACACAGGGAATAATGTACTGCATTGCAACGGAATGATGTTGAAAAACCTGATTAATAAAGCCTTGTCCAATAGGCCATGATAGCGTTTCTGAATTTATCGGCACCACTAACGGATTAATAATATCTTTATGGAAAGTCGATAGCTGAAACTCAATATGGCGGACGGCTAAATATAAGCTATAGAGATCAAACAGAAATTGTACAGGTTTAGAAACATCAAATTGGTAAACACTTTGCTCGTTATTACTACCAAAACGTAATGTTAGGTGTTGGTAGGTGACTTGATTGGTGGTGGTTTCGCGAATAGCCTGACACACATGACTAACATCGTTTTGCTCAAATGCGTCAAGTAGGATCGCATCGTCGTTATTGCGGGTTAACGATGGGATAATACTTTGAATATAGCTGTAAAGTTCGTCCATGGTGTGTAATGTGTGTTGCGTTGTCATAGCTCGTCCTCGTTCAATTTCACGGGAATGAATTAACCTAAGTTGCCAATGATATTGATATTCTTATTTTCAGGAATTTCGTTATAAGACAATACTGCTAAGCCTTGGGCGAAAGTACGCGCATAGCGAGATAGCAGTGGTCGTAATTGTGGCATTACTAGCAACACAGGGGCTGCGCCTTGCTGTTTTAATTGTTGCTTCGCAAGCGGCATATTTTGTTGAAATTGGCTTAAAATATTTGGCTCAATTGGAAAGCTATCTAGCATCACATTGCCACTGGCTTGTGCTTGTTGAAGTGATGTTAATAACATTTGCTCAAGCTCATCGGATAGGGCATAGACGTTAAGATCTTTCTTATCACCATTGAGTAGATTCACCAAGGTACGGCGTAAGCTGCAACGCACATCAGCAGCAATTAAGATTGGATCTTTGGTGTTTTCAGACGCTTCTAACATGGTATTGGCAATGGTACGGATATCTTTAAGTGGCACTTGATCAATGAGTAATTGGCGATACACCTTAAGTTGCTGAGCAGGCGTTAATGCAGCACTTAAACTTTCCGCTAATTTGGGTGCCTGTTGCGCCAAACGTTGATTAATAAAATCCACATCATCATGGGTAAACAAATCGGCTAAATGTACTTTCATCACTTTGCTTATGTGAGTGGCAATGACGGTAGCGTCATCTACGACTTGGTAACCCATGTTCAAGGCCTTTGCTTTGTTGCTATTTTCAATCCATACCGCAGGGAGTTGGTAAGCAGGATCGTGACCAAGGATGCCATCTATTTCGCCATAGGTATCACCCACGGCAATAGCCATTAAACGCTCAGGCTCAATGCTGCCTTGTTCAATGATCTCGCCATGAACGGCAATAGTATAATGGTTCGGTTTTAAGCTTAGGTTGTCGCGAATATTCACTTCAGGCAGCAAATAGCCGACTTGCTCAGAAAGATTTTTACGAACACCGCGAATACGCTGGGTGAGTGGCGCACCTTGTTCTTTATTCACCAGATGAACTAAACGAAAACCGAGCGATAACGACATACTTTGAACATGAGGAATATCATCCCATGTTAATGGCGTTTCGTGGTCGAGTTGCATGGCTTGAGAAACGGCTTCAACCTCGTCAAGTTGCTGGTGGTGGTGAGGTTTTTTATATTGTCGCCAGCCCGCAAAGGCTAATACTGCGGCAAAGCTGAAAAATGCCAAGTGCGGCATGCCTGGCACAATACCTATGATGGCCATCACAGAAGCAACAGTGAATAAGGTTGCAGGTGAGGCAAGCAGTTGGTTCTGCATAGCTTGCGTCATGTCATCATCACTGTCGTTAATACGAGTGACAATAATAGCGGCAGAGGTGGCTAATAACAGTGAAGGAATTTGCGCGACAAGACCATCACCAATGGTCAGTAAGGCGTAAGTTTTAAAAGCATCAGAAGCGCTGAGTCCGTATTCAAAAACACCGATGCTGATACCACCAATGATATTGATAAATAGGATCAATAAACCCGCAATGGCATCACCACGAACGAACTTTGAAGCACCGTCCATTGAACCGTAAAAATCCGCTTCATTGGCAACATCACGACGGCGCTGTTTTGCTTGGTTTTGGTCAATAATCCCCGCGTTTAAATCCGCATCTATTGCCATCTGTTTACCGGGTAGGGCGTCAAGGGTGAAACGGGCTGCTACCTCAGAGATACGTTCGCCACCTTTGGTGATCACCACAAAGTTGATGATCATT
This sequence comes from Photobacterium sp. GB-36, assembly GCF_003026135.1. NCBI lineage: Bacteria > Pseudomonadati > Pseudomonadota > Gammaproteobacteria > Vibrionales > Vibrionaceae > Photobacterium > Photobacterium sp. GB-36. The sequence continues at coordinate 189,895 of NZ_PYNY01000006.1, forward strand.
AAAATCACGAAAATCACCATACCCACAACATAGTTACCGCCAATAACGACTTCACCAAAAGCTTGGATCACTTTACCTGCTGAATCGCCACCATTGTGACCTTCCAGTAATACAATACGTGTTGAGGCCACATTCAAAGTGAGTCGCATTAATGTCGCGACTAATAGAATGGTGGGGAAAACAGAAAAGTCTAACGGCCTTTTTGCTGTGGTACTGACTAATAATACCAAGATGGCCAAGACAATATTAAAGGTGAATAAGGCATCGAGCAGCATAGGAGGTAATGGCAAAATTACCATTGCCAGAATCATCAGTAAGGCGATAGGAATACCGATATAACCTTTACTCGACTGTTTGAGTGTTGTGAGCCAATTTAACATGTGAAGTCCTTCATCCAATCCGGTAAAAATGCGCTGAAATTAATGCTGTAAATGTTTTGGGATAACAAAATTGGGTAATGTTTGTGGTTGATTTCCTTTACCTTGTCGAAAGGCTTTAAGCTGTAAAACATAAGTTAATATATGCGCCACAGCGACATAGAGCTGGCTTGGGATCGCTTGCTCTATCTGGGTGCTGTGATAAATCGCACGCGTTAATGGTGGTGAATGTAAGATCTCAACATCGTGCTGTTTGGCAATGGTTTGAATATGCATCGCCGTTTCATCTATGCCTTTTGCTACCACAAAGGGCGCTTCAGACAGTGTGGTATCGTATTTAATCGCAACGGCATAATGGGTTGGGTTGACGATCACCACATCAGCTTTAGGCACTGCTTTATCTATTTTTCTTCGGGCGAACTGCTGTTGAATTTGACGAATGCGTTGCTTGATTTCTGGGCTACCTTCATTATTTTTAAATTCTTCTTTCAGCTCTTGTTTGGTCATTTTCAGCTCTTTGGCGTGCTCCCATTTTTGGTAGGGAATATCAATTAAACCAAATAACAATAGCGCCACGCCCATCAGCAAAATACCATGAAAGAGAATCGTCAGAATTAATGACACGCCTTGTTTAAGTGGCAAGTTTTGCATCCCTAATAAGCGGCTTAAATTGGCATCAAGATAGAGATATAGCAGGAGGAAAATCACACAGACTTTGAGTGTCGATTTTAAAAGCTCAACCAAAGATCGGGTTGAAAACATCCTTTTTATCCCCGCAATGGGATCGATTTTTGATAATTTTGGCAATACGCCTGCAGGGTAGAATAGCCAACCACCAATCAGTAAACTGCTGGCGATAGTGGTGATTAGAATTAAACCAAATAATGGCAGTAGTAATTGAATAATAATGGCTAAGCTTGTGCCTAATGCTTCAATCGCTAGCCAAGGTGAGCGTAAATCATCACGAGAGATTGTCATGTTCAATGTAAATACGCCATTCAGCGCCTGCCAAATCGCATCAATTTGGAAATAAAAGAAAACCACAACCGCAATAAAAATCGTAGCTGCTGTGAAGTCTTTGGCGCGTGGGATCTGACCTTGCTCTCGGGCCTGACGGATCTTCTGCGGAGTGGCTTTTTCAGTTTTATCTTGTGCCGATGACTGACTCATGCGCCTCCCGAAATATAGAGTTGAAGCTGATCTAGGCTGTAGTGGACTAACTCGACATAACGCGCTGGTACACCGCTGACAGAAATTAAGACACTAAACAGTCCTAACAACATGGTCATAGGAAAGCCTAATGCGTATACGTTCAAACTAGGCGCGGCGCGGTTCATGACCCCGAAACTGATATTAGCCAGAAGCATTGAAACAATAGCGGGCAGAGCGATGGCAAGGGCTGAACTGAACATCCAACCAAAAAGTGCGAGTATTTGTTTTACTGAAGATAGAGCCAACCCACTGCCTACAGGCCAAGAGGTAAAGCTTTGCACTAAAATATCAATAACCAATAAATGCCCATCTAAAGCCAGAAATAACAAGGTAGAAAACAGTAAAAACATTCGCCCAAGAATTGCGACTGAAACACCATTAACGGGATCGTTCATCATTGCCATCCCTAAGCCCATTTGCAGTGAAATGATCTGACCTAACAATGTCATGATGGAAAATAGGAAATGGATAATTAAGCCAAATAACAGCCCCCATATTGCTTGCTCAAAAGCCAGCATAAGTGCCGAGAGAGAAAGTAAATCTGTCGTGGGCATAGCTGGCATCAGTGGCGCGGCAATAAAACTGATAGCAACTGCTAATAAAGCGCGTACCCAAATAGGAATTAACGCATCACCAAAAAATGGCATGGCTAACATGGCAGCCCCAATGCGAAAAAACGGCCACCAAAACTGAGCGAGAAGGGCGTTGAGCTCTGCAAACGAGATAGCCATTAGCCAATCATTCCCGGAATGTTATAAAAGAGGTAATCAAATAATTCCATTAAGCGTCTTAGCATCCAATGTCCGGCAAAAATCACCATCAGCAAAGTCATGATTAAACGAGGGAGAAAACTTAAGGTTTGCTCGTTGATCTGGGTCGCGGCTTGAAAAACGGCAATCACTAACCCGACTAATAACCCCGGGATAACAAGTACCATTACCATATTAATAATTAGCCAAACGGCATTAGAAAATAGATCGACAGCAAGCTCTGGGGTCATCATTTACTCCTTTCTTTTTTATCCAAAGCTGGCAGATAGCGATCCGACCGTCATGGTCCAGCCATCAGCGAGTACAAACACAATTAATTTGAAAGGGAGAGAAATAATCAGCGGTGACAGCATCATCATACCCATAGCCATCAAGACACTGGCAACCACGAGATCGATGATCAAAAAAGGAATGAACAACATAAAACCAATTTGAAACGCTGTTTTAAGCTCACTGATCACAAAAGCAGGTAACACGATAGCAAACGAAATATCTTCCACATCTTGGTCTAATGGTTCGTTAGCAATTCGCATCATCTGCTCTAAAGCACTTTGATGGGTTTGTTTTAGCATGAAATCACGAACGGGTTTTTCGGCAGTATCAAAGGCTTGTAAAAGGGTAATATCACCGTTGTCATAAGGGACAAAAGCATTATCGTAGACATCCGTCCAGACCGGACGCATGATCAAAATTGTTAAAGAGAGCGCGATACCCACCAGTATTCTATTTGGCGGGCTCTGCTGTAAACCCAGTGCTTGGCGCAAAATAGAAAGTACGATAATGATGCGGGTAAAACTGGTCGCCATTAGCAGAAAGGCAGGGATAAAACTCAGTGCTGTCATTAACAACAAGATTTGTAATTTTACACTGTATTCTTGCTCGCCTTGATCATCTGTAACGGTCAAGAAGTTCAGCCCACTATTGGCTTCTGCGCTCGAAGAAAACAGTACGCCGAGCGCAATAAGGAGCAAAGTGAGTAAATACAGACAATGGCGTTGTTGAGATGTTTTTATCAGCAAGCGGTATCCCTGATCGATCATTTTTTAACTATCCATGGTGTTAAGAGGTGATTCGACGACATCAATTAGCCGTAGGCCATATTTATCATTGATCACAACCACTTCGGCATGGCCCATCAGTGACCCATTCACTTTCACATCAAGCGGTTCACCGTTGAGTTTATCTAGCTCAATCACACTGCCTTCACCGGCTTTCATTAACTCACCTAATGAGATTTCTGTGCTTGAGACCTCAAGAGTCACAGTCACGGGGATCTTTTTGAAAAAACTTAAGCTACGTTGCGACATGCTGCTATTAAGTTGAGGTGTTTCATCAAATTGTTCTAACTGAAGATCGTCGAAATTGAGGTCATCACCATTAAATAGGTCGGATTCGTTAATATCGCTCATGCTTATGTGTCCTTACTGGTGTTGATGATTAAAACAAGTTGACCGTTTTGCTCTGCGACATGGCCGTTAAATAAATGCTCTTGACCGATACTGATCGGAGAGGATTGCAGTAAATCAATATCAAAGATGTCACCGGGCTTTAGCTGCAATACTTGGTCTAAAGGCATCTGCCTTTCACATAAAACTGTATTGAGTTTGACCTTGGTCGATTCAAGTTGCTGACTAAAGAGTGCATTAAGTTCAGATGTGGGTTGTAAGCCAATAACACTGGTTAATGTTTGAATTAATGCGGAATCAATACAGATGATGATGTCGCCAATCGTCTCTTCGCAGGTAACGGAAAGTTGAATGACTAAGCCGATATCATCTGATAGTGAATTATCACAGGCTTGCCACATATCTTCTGGCGCTATCTGGGCTGAAAAAAGTCGTCCTATGCGTTCTTGTAACCGCAAATCACTCGTTGTAATCGTTTGACTTTTAGCACTATTAAGACGATTTACAGATGAGTGATAAAAGCGATCGGCGAGTACAATGAGCAATGGCGCAGAACAGCGAAAATTCATCATACCCCCGTCATTATGGGCCACCGTAAATGCCGCATGTTGTCCCTGTTTTGGCGATTGAAAATCAATACTAGTAACCGACATCGTCAGTTCATGGGTTTTCACCCACTTTTGTATTTGGTCAGTTAATCCCAGTAATGAATTACTTAAAATATTAGCTAATTCATCTTTGATTATATGAATAGGTTTTCCTAGCAATTCCACATTCAATATGGGATATCTATTGTCAAAATCTGATTTTATATATTCCATAGTTATCATAGTTAAGTGGGTAAAAACAAAGTGTAGTTGATGTTTATTCGTAATATATAAATATGTTTATCGCGTTTATAACTATGAAGATATAAATTAAAAATTTTTAAGAGCAAAAATGTGACTTTAGTTCATAGCATTAGTATTCGATGAAATAAAAATTGTTTTAATGTTTAAATTTAAAAAACTTCGATTATGATGAAGTTAAATCAAATGGAAGTGTGTTGCTAAACTTATGATTAATAATGGAATAATATTAGACTTTAGTATGACATTAAATCGTTAACACAAACGTCAAAAAAATGCCCTCAAGAGCGTCAAATAATATTTATTCGACTTGTTTTCTATGGTTATTAAATAGATATATTCAAGCGTTAGAATATTAGGGTTAAATATAAAATCGCCATAAGATTTTTTGGCTATAATAAATCATGTGATTAATAGGTAGAGGTGAGTGCTTATTATGACACTCATAAAATATACAATTATATTTATATATTCGATTTTTATTTCTTTATTCTTTTCCATGAGTTCTGTCGCTAAAGAGTTATTTTTACCGATGGATCTTGTTTCGTGGGAATATAAAGGCGATAAATTTAGTTGTTCATTGAGTCAAACCATTAGCCAATTTGGGGCAATTACCTTTGTTGCGAAACCTAAGCAGCCACTTGGTATACAGGTACAAAGCTACCATGTAAAACCGCCTTATGAGCGTGCCATATTGAGCCAAGTACAGTCACCTTGGGCATTGAATACCGCACCTATCACAGTCGATGAGGTGGATTTAGATAAAAAATCAGGACAAGTCTCTTTTTATACTGATATTGAGCTGTTACTTGAAGCCATGGCGCAAGGTAATTGGTTAGGAGTAAGGCTGTCATCGTCGAACCAAAACAACACGTTTGATGTAACAGTCCCTTCAGTGAATATGACGCATGCTATGGCTGATTTTAATTTGTGTCGAGCCAAGTTACCTGCAATGGCATACCAAGATGCGAGAGACGTAGTATTGCAATTTAAGTTAGGTCAACGTGTGGTCAGTTCATCACAAAAACAAATCTTGGCTGATTTAGCGAGTTATTTAAAACATGACAAAAATGTCAAACGTGTATTGATTGATGGGCATACAGACAATGTTGGCTCCAATGTTGCCAATTTACAGATTTCAAAAATTCGTGCTGACGATGTAGCCAGCATTCTGCGTGAAAACGGTGTGCGTTCATCGCTGATGGAAATTCGCTCTCATGGTTCTCGCTATCCTGTTGCCAACAACAATACCCAAGATGGAAAAGCTAAAAATCGTCGCGTGACTATTCGCGCTATTCGCAAGGAAGATGCAGTAAAAAGGAAGGGTAGCTAATGCAGCCTAACAATATTCAATTAGTCGAGCCAAATTTAAGTGCAGCAAACCAAATTATTGCTGTGCTTGAAGGCAATGGTTATAGCGTCAATCACTTCACTTCTGGACGTGCTGCGTTATATCAATCTCGCTCAGCCATTACTTTGGTCAGCTCGCATATCACAGATATCTCACTGACTGATTTTATTCGCCAATTCCATCAAAAAGCTGTCGCGACTCACCGTTCTTCCACGCCCATTTCCATTGCTATTGTCGATCAGGCGCAAGGAATGATGGCGGCGGATGCAATGAAAGCAGGCGCAACCGATTATTTACTACGTCCTTTTGAATCTGAACAGTTACTGGGCTTACTCGCGCGCGTTGAAGCACTAGATAAACCCTTAACCAATATCGTGGTGGAATCATGGCGTAGCAAGCAAGTGTTGCAGTTAGCACACCGTGCGGCAGGGACAAACGCGACCGTATTGATCACCGGTGAATCTGGCACCGGGAAAGAAGTATTAGCGCAATATGTGCACCAACATTCTTCGCGTTCAAATGCGCCTTTTGTTGCCGTTAACTGTGCCGCTATTCCTGAATCCATGCTCGAAGCAGTGTTGTTTGGTCATGTGAAAGGGGCGTTTACTGGCGCGACACAAACGCAAACCGGTAAATTTGAAGAAGCCAATGGGGGTACGATTTTATTAGATGAAATCGCTGAAATGTCGCCCAGTCTTCAAGCTAAATTATTGCGTGTGTTGCAAGAGCGTGAAGTCGAAAAAGTGGGGAGTCATAAAACCGTTCCATTGGATATTCGCGTCATAGCGTCAACCAATAAAGATCTTCGTGTAGAAATTCAAAAAGGGACGTTCCGAGAAGATCTTTATTACCGTTTAGATGTGCTGCCGTTGCATTGGCCATCACTGCGAGATCGAAGCGCTGATATTCTTCCTCTGGCGCGATTTTTCATCAATAAATATCAAATGGGAAGTGCGTGCCAGTTGTCGGAAGATGCGTGTTTTGCACTGTCTAAATATCACTGGCCGGGCAATATCCGAGAGTTAGAAAATGTCATGCAACGAGCCTTGGTGATGCGTCATGGTGATTTCATTACCGCACAAGATTTAATGTTGCCAATTGATCCTAATGCTGCGCCATCTTTACCTCAAACGGAGGGGGGGAATGGTCGGGTAGAAGCGAAGAAAATGGCAGAGTTTCAATACATTATCAAAATTCTTAAACAATTCGGTGGTAACCGAACCAAGACGGCTCAGCAATTGGGCGTTACTACTCGCGCACTGCGTTACAAGTTAGCCGCGATGCGTGAACAGGGAATAGACATCGATGCTGTATTAGGTTCTGCGGCATAAAAGGAGAGTTAAATGAGCACAAATAATTCGCTACCGTCTGTATCATCTGAACAACTCATGCTTGATAAAATGCAGCAGATGCAGCAACGCACTCAAGCTGATTTCATCGTAAAACCTAATCTGATGCAGGTCGACGCAACCAATACACAGTTTGCCGCTTCGCCATTGTCATTTTCGCAAGCCATGACAGGTGTTTTAAACACCGTTAATCAACATCAAAAAATCGCCAGTGACAAAGTGACAGCGGTTGAATTGGGGAAAAGTGACGACTTAGTAGGCGCGATGGTGGCAAGCCAAAAAGCCAGTTTATCTTTTTCTGCCCTCATGCAAGTGCGTAATAAAGTGGTTGCGTCCTTTGAAGATGTTATGAAGATGCCGGTGTAACTTATGTCTGAAATCATTGCCCAACCATCGATGACCAATACGGCAACAGGTTCAACTGCGACCAGTGGGTTGTCGTCAAATCCGTATATTAATAACCTTAAAAACCTTTGGCATAGTAGTCAGCGCAATTTGGTTTTATCTGCTGTGCTTGCTGCAATTGTCGCTGCCATTATTGTGGTGGCACTATGGAGTTCAAGTCAAAATTACCGCCCGTTATATGGGCAGCAAGAACGTTTTGATAGCGGTGAAATCATCTCGGTATTAGAAACAGAAGGGATCCCTTACCGCCTACAAGAAGCCAACGGACAGGTGCTGGTGGCAGAAGGTGAAGTCGCAAAAATTAGGATGTTACTGGCAGCAAAAGGGATCAAAGCCAAGTTACCGACAGGGCTAGATTCATTAAAAGAAGATTCGTCGTTAGGCACCAGCCAGTTCATGGAAACCGCACGTTACCGTCATGGATTGGAAGGCGAGTTAGTGCGTACTATTATTGCCCTTGATGCTATTGCTAATGCTCGCGTTCACTTAGCCATTCCACGAAAAACCTTATTTGTTCGCCACAATGCGGAAGCGCCGACAGCGTCAGTAATGGTTGAGCTAAAACCGGGTGAAGATCTAAAAACTGAGCAAGTTGAAGCCATCATTAACCTTGTTACTGGCAGTGTGACAGGAATGAAGACAGAAAATGTGTCAGTTGTTGATCAGTATGGGCGTTTACTCAGTGCTGATATTGGCTCGACTGAAATGGGTAAAGTGAATGCTAAATACCTTGATTATCAGAAGAATCTCGAAAAGCAGGTGATCCAACGTGCCGCTGATATGCTAACGCCGATTGTCGGACCAAGTAATTACCGCGTGCAAGTCGCTGCTGATCTTGATTTTAGCCATGTCCAAGAAACCAAAGAGGTGGTTGATTCAACGCCTGTAGTGAAAAACGAGCACCGTATTGAAAATAACAGTATTGATAATATTGCTTTAGGTGTGCCGGGTTCATTAAGTAACAAGCCACCCGTTACTGGCGAAGAAGAGAACAAAGACAGTAAAAACACCAATGAACGAACGGAAATTAATCGTCAATATGCGTTAGGCAGCAGTGTTCGGCATACCCAATATCAACAAGGCAAATTAAATAAACTCAATGTCTCTGTGTTACTTAATTCTACTGCTGCACCAAATGGTAAAGCATGGACAGAAGCGGAAACACAGCAAATTAGCAATATGATCAAAGATGCGGTAGGGATCAGCGCTGCTCGTGGTGACAGTTTGAGTATTTTAAGTTTCAACTTCACACCGATTGCAATTGATGCGCCACCTGCTATTCCGTGGTGGCAAGATCCAACCGTTCAACAACCACTACGCTACATGATCGGCGGTATTCTCGGCTTATCGATGATCTTTTTTGTGCTAAGACCGCTTATTAGTCATTTAACAGGATTAGATCGTCGACGTGATGAGTTAACTTTTGCGGAAGAAGATATGGCGCACTCTTACGATGAAAGTCTGCAAACTCGCGAAGAGCAAGAACACGAAGAAACGTTAAATGAGCGTTTAGCCGCGAAAGGGATAAACGGAACGAATAACGCCTTTAGTGCCAACAATGATTTGCTGCCACCACAGGGCTCGCCATTAGAAATCCAACTTAAACACTTACAGCTTATTTCAACCGAAGAGCCAGAGCGTGTTGCTGAAGTCTTAAAACAATGGGTGAATGTTAATGAGTCAATCACAAACAAAAAATCAGACGGATAGTAAAACCCCTGCACTGACTTATGTTGATAAAACAGCCGTCGTATTGTTGGGAATGGGAGAAGATGCCGCCGCGGAGGTATTGAAGCACTTTACCCGTGATGAAGTGCAGCGTGTGACCCGTTCGATGGCGGCATTAAGTGGTATTCAAAGTGATAGTGCGAAAGGGGTAATTCAGCACTTTTTTGAAGATTTTCGTGCGCACAGTGGTATTCGTGGCGCATCGAAAGAATACCTTTCAAATACTTTGCGTAAAGCGTTGGGTAATGATTTAGCCAAAGGGTTACTTAATAACATTTATGGTGATGAATTACGTAACAACATGCAGCGATTGCAATGGGTGGATGCAGAATTATTGGCTAAATATGTTAGCCAAGAGCACCCACAAATGCAGGCGATATTCTTAGCCTATTTACCGCCAGAAACCTCATCGAAAGTGTTGGCGAAAATGCCAGTGGATTATCATGACGAGCTGCTATATCGCATCGCACAACTTGATGAAATAGATCATGATGTTGCCGCTGACTTACATGATTTGATTGAACGTTGCATTGCTCATATGTCACAAGCGCAAAATGCACCTATTTTAGGAACGAAGCAAGTTGCCGATATTATCAACCGTTTCGAAGGTGATCGCGGCCAATTAATGGAATTACTCCGTTTGCACGATGAAGACATGGTGCACGAAATTGAAACCAACATGTTTGACTTTATGGTGCTTGGTCGCCAGAAAGAATCGACCATGGATAGATTGGTGCAAGAAATTCCTGTCGCGACGTGGGTGATTGCGTTAAAAGGTGCTGAGATCAGCTTACAACAAGCGATTAAACGTTCAATGCCACAGCGTATGGTGAAATCCCTAGAAGATGAAATGGCGCTAAAAGGTGCAGTACCTGTGAGTGAGGTAGAACGCGCCCGAACTGCCATTATGGATCAAGTGCGTGAGCTGGCAGAAAATGGTGAAATTGATCTTCAGCTCTATCAGGAAATGACGGTGGAGTAATGATGAAGAAAGTAAAAATACATCAGTTATCACCGGGGCAATATCGGCCTCATCGTTTTCCTCCTGTGGCAGAGCCAGTAAATCATGGTTTTAATGATGAATTAGGCGATGTTGATCCTGCGAACAATTGGCAAGACAGCCAGTTTGAATTACAACAAAAATTGGATGAAGGCTTTCAACAAGGGCTAAACAAAGGCTATGACGAAGGATTTAACCAAGGCGTTGTGCAAGGTCGTGATCAAGGTGTTATAGAAGGGCAAAAAGACGGTTTTCAACAAGGTTACGGACAAGGTGAACAAGCAGGGCGAGAGATCTTTAGCCAAGCAGTAAAACCAGTTGAGAAAATCTTGTTTGAATTAGAACAATGGCAACAAGAAAAAGACAAACAACAACGTCAGCTTATTTGCGACTTGGTACAAAAAGTGTCGCAACAGGTTATCCGCGCTGAACTGACATTGATGCCACAACAAATTCTCGCTCTAGTAGAAGAAGCATTGGATGCGATTCCGGGTAAAACAGAAAAAATCATCATTGAACTTAACCCACAAGATATTGATCGGATCCATACCATCAATAAGAGCTTACCTGAGTCTTGGAAGCTGATTGCTAATCCCACATTACCCGTCGGTGGTTGTCAGCTGATAACCGATAACGCAGAAGCCGATGTGGGGTGTGATGCGCGACTAGAAGCCTGTATCGAGAATGTGCAGCAACATTTAGTTGAGCAGAATCACCCGTTAGATACCCCAATCCGTGTTGAACAAGGAGATCTGCATGAATCGTCTTCAAGCGGATAGTTTAACCGCACTTGCCGCTCTTGATAGTGTGCCTATTGCACGGGTCACGGGGCGGTTAGTAAAAGTGAATGGCTTAATGCTACAAGCCGTGGGGTGTCGTTTTAAACTTGATCAACGTTGCTTAATCGTCGCTGATGATGGTGAGCAGATTGAAGCACAAGTGGTCGGTTTTGATCACAATATTGCGTATTTAATGCCAGTTCGCCAACTCGGTGGATTATACGCAGGCGCAAAGGTGATCCCGATGCAAGGTGGCAGTACAGTGAATGTGAGCCACAAGTGGATTGGACGAGTTGTTAATGGGTTAGGAGAGCCGCTAGATAATGGTTCACCGCTACAAGGTGGTGAGTGTTTATCGTTAGAACCAAAGCCTATTAACCCAATGAAACGCCAGCCAGTTGAATCACCATTAGATGTTGGTATTAAAGCGATTAATGGTTTACTGACTGTTGGTAAAGGTCAGCGCATTGGCTTAATGGCGGGCAGTGGCGTAGGTAAAAGTGTCTTGATGGGGATGATCACCAAATACACTGCCGCCGATATTATTGTGGTGGGGCTGATTGGTGAACGTGGTCGAGAAGTCCGTGAATTCATTGAGCGTAGCTTAGGTGAGGAAGGACGAAAACGTGCAGTGATCATCGCCGCGCCTGCTGATGAATCACCACTCATGCGTTTACGAGCGACCAAGCTTTGTCACCGCGTTGCCGAATACTTTCGTGATCAAGGCAAAGATGTACTGCTACTGATGGACTCATTGACCCGATATGCGATGGCGCAGCGTGAAATCGCACTCGCACTAGGAGAGCCGCCAGCTTCTCGGGGTTATCCACCGTCAGTATTCAGTTTATTACCACAATTACTAGAACGTGCTGGTAACGGAGAAAATCCCAATGGCAGTTTAACTGCGATTTATACCGTGTTAGCAGAAGGGGACGATCAGCAAGATCCGGTAGTGGATTCGGCACGCGCCATTTTAGATGGTCATATTGTGTTATCTCGCACATTGGCAGAGCAAGGGCATTATCCAGCCATTGATATTAATGCTTCCATCAGCCGATGTATGAGCAGTTGTACTGAGCAAGCCCATGTCACCGTTGCGAATCAATTTAGACAGTTAAATGCGAATTATCAGCAAGTAAAAGAGCTACTACCATTAGGTGGCTATCAACAAGGACAAGATCCTGAATTAGATCAAGCGGTAATGATGCAACCCCAGCTTAAACAGTTTTTGCAGCAGCCTGTAACTGAACACTGTGATTACCAAGCGAGCTTAACCCAATTAGCCAACTTGTTTTCAGTCAATCAATCCAGTCCGTCAGCACCATAGCCACATCGTGTTTTAGGAAATGGAGCAAGAATAAGCCATGAATTTGCCAGTCAAAGCTGTTGAGCAATTACAACGATTATCAGAGCAAAAGCGCGATAAACTCAGTGCTATTTACCAGCAGCAGCGCCGGCAAGTGGATAATTATCAGCAACAACTTCAGTTATTAAGCCAGCTAAAACAGCATTATATGGGGGCTGAACAAACACACGGCTCTGCGATTAACAGTGCGATGTTAAATAACAGCAATCAATTAACGTCACAGTTAACGACCATGATTGATCATCATCAGCATGAGCAAGCGATCATGAGTGCGGAATGTGATCACAGTGAGCAGCAATTACAAGCCAGTAATCAACAAGTTAAACGCTTTGAAGAAGTAAAAAAACGCTGGCTTGCCAAACAACAATATGAACAAGCCCGTAAAGAGCAAAAGCAATTAGAAGAGTTGATTAACTTGCGGCATAAAAAGCGCAAGGTCTGAAGTGCTCACTATAAAGGAGATATTATTGAAAATGTATATGAGCTGCTAATCAACAAATTTAATACTTTGATTTCTAGTTATATCCTCTTTATCGCTTATTATTAAAAGTTTTTATCTCGTCAGCAATACTCCCCAATCGCATTTTATACCTCATTCTTACACTCTAAAAATGTAATCAATGACGATTAATTTTAATCACGCTCCCTAAATAACGCTTGAACCGTTGTGCAAAGTGCTGATTGATATATTTAACGGTTAATATGCTAAGCGATGTTTCTAGTGAGCGAGTAATGCGATGGAGTGCACTGCTATCGTTATCGACTGTTGTCGCCAGATGGGTATGAGTATGGTTACGAACCATTAAATAACAATCATGTAAGGATACAACAATGATCAAAAATTATTTCAAACTAAAAAAAATATTTAGCTACATTGGTACCTTCTGTTTAATTACTGCAAGTAACTCGGCTACTGCATTCTATGATGCCTACCCTGAAAGTGAAGGGCCTTATATTAGTGGCTCGGCATCTGAAAATTTTACGTGGTTAGGCGAAGATTTCTCAAGCTACCCTAATAGTCAGCAGTTAGAATGTTCGAATAATAAAAGCGCCATCGATCATTTTGATGTTACTTCAGGATGTTTACAGTCTAAATCTGTGGATAGTGGGAAGTTAGGTTGGACGAACGATAAAGTCTTTCGTGTCGTCGCGATAGGAAAAGACAGTAATGGCAATGAAATAAAGTACACCGACCAAACGAATCAATACAGGGCGTATATTAAAGCATGGAAAAATTCCGGCACTATACCTGCTTGGTCTGGCTTACATGCGTTTGCTCGTTACCAAACATCTGATGATTTATATGTAGGCTCTATTCGTTATGACGGTAATGTAACGATTAAAGTAAAATACCAAGGTTCATACACTACTCTGGCTCAAACCAAATTAAGCAATGGCGTTAAAAACTACCTTAATACAGAGGGGAAGCTTGCCGCTGGTCAATGGTATGACATTCACTTTTCTGTAGTAGGTAATAAATTAACGTTGGCCCTAGATGGTGTCGAATTATTGTCGGTAAACAATGATTTATTAACTGAGGGTACTATCGGTATCCGCACCGATAACCTATCTGCTTACCTTGATGATTGGCAGTTGCTATCGAGTAATTCAATAGTTATTGATCCCCCAACAGATCCTGAAATACCCACTGATCCCGAAACACCAGCACAGGTCGTTGAATTTATCCCCGGAAAAACCAAAGCCATCAATGGTGAGATCTATTCGTATGATGGGCAGTGTTATCAAGCCAAAAATAGCCCTGGCAGTTGGGAGGTTCCAAGTAACGCGTCATGGTTTTGGGATGCGGTTGAATGCATAGATAATCCTTCGCCACCCACTGATCCTGAACTACCGACAGAGCCTGTACCACCAACAGATCCTGTGCAGCCAACAGATCCTCTACCACCAACAACTGCTGTTGAGTTTATACCGGGTTCAACAAAGGTTAAAAACGGAGATACAGTGACTTATAACAATATTTGTTATCAGGCAAAGAACAATCCGGGTAGCTGGGAAATTCCAAGTTCAACGTCTTGGTTTTGGACTGTGGTGAGTTGTCCATAATCCACAGTAATATAAGCATTAAACCTCAGTCTCACATTAAGGCTGAGGTTTATTTACAGCAAAGTGTAAATGTATTTCACAAGCCCAATAATGTACTTACAACTACTTCACTACACAATAAACTTGGTCGTTCTGTTGGTGCATCGACATGGTGATTAAATAATGGAAATTAAAGAAATACATATTGCAAAATGTCACTGTGGTGCTGTTGAGTTAGAGCTGACCATGCCAAACGGATTAGAAGATCCTCGTCGTTGTTCATGTTCTATGTGTCGAAAACGTGGTGCCATCGCTGCTTCTGTATTACTTGAAAACCTAAAGATAATAAAGGGAGAAGATAACTTGACCCTTTATCAATTCAATACAAAGACTGCTAAACATTACTTCTGTAAGACTTGCGGTATCTATACTCATCATCAAAGACGTTCTAATCCCCATCAATTTGCAATTAATGTTGCATGTCTTGATGGCGTTAATCCTTATGATTTGGAGCCCGTCAAAATTTACGATGGGATCAATCACCCAAAAGATACGATCAACTTGTAACTGCAAACATTTATGCGTGTTATAGGAAAGTGTATAAGATTACACTCCAATACATTGTTTTAGTGACACTTTAGTGCTTAAAGTAATGGGGTAGTGCTGCCCATATTTTAATTAAGCGTGATATGTTCTTATTTATAGGAGCAAACGAATGGATTTAAGTGTTAAACAAAAATTTGAAACGTATCCTGATGAAGTAACAGAGTCTCTCTTAGTTATTCGTTCACTTATCATAAATACAGCAAATGAACATGGGATTGCTGATTTAATCGAAACACTAAAGTGGGGAGAGCCAAGTTATATTTCTAAAATTGGAAGCACTATTAGATATGACTGGAAACCCAAATTCCCAAATGAATATCGTATTTACTTCCACTGCCAAACAACCTTAGTTGATACCTTTAAAGAGGTATACGGAAATACCTTTGAGTATGAAGGTAATCGGGCATTAATATTTAAGCTTGGCGACCATGTTCCAACGAAAGAGTTGTCACACTGCATATCTATGGCATTACGCTACAAAAAGATAAAACACCTTGATTTGTTAGGTGCTTAGAACATATAACAAAGTAATTAAACAAAGATAATACGCTGTGGGCTTGTTTCTATTGTCGGTTAACAGGCTATAAAATTAGTTGCGTTAAATTATATATAGCCTAAACAAGTTGATATTAATTTGCCCACGCACATTCTTACGTTTGAACTTTAGATTAATTAGTTACTGTATTGAGAATTCTGTGAATACCGAGGGAGAAGTTTAGTGATCACAATAAGGAAAGCAACTCAAGCAGATGCGGTTTTAATTCATGCGTTGAGAAGCCGCGCAATCTTAGATAAATGCTCAGCGTACTACAGTAAAGAACAGCTTTCATTGTGGACTGATGGGGGAGTGTCTGACGGATTCATTCAAGATGTGCTGGAAACGTTCTATGTTTCTGTCACTGATGGGCGAGTTATTGGTAGTGGTAAACTCAATATTGAAACCGGTATGGTTGATGCTATTTTTGTTGATCCTGAGTACTGTGGAATAGGTGCGGCAAAGCAGATGCTTACTTTTTTGGAAAACTTGGCTAAAGAAAACGGCCTATTGTTGCTGAAATTAGAATCCACGATAAATGCGGCGCCTTTCTATCGTTCATATGGGTTTATAGGGGAGAAACTATCTACCTATCATTCACCAAGAGGCATTAGTTTGGATTGTATTCCAATGCAAAAGCCGCTAGTAAAGCACGTTTAATAAACTCATTTTTGCCCCAAAACTTGTTAGATCAAATACTCATTCATTTTTTATTAACGTGGTTTTGGATTAGTTTTATTTACTGTTTATATCAACAGTTATAATGAAACGTGGTGATTTTATCGCTTTAGTTCTGTTTTTAATAAGAAATATTTCTTGTTAAAAACGGAAGTGAAATCATAACTGATTGAAAATCATATCATTTAATATTTCAGTTTGTATTTAATAAGACTGATTAAATACATTTCTTACTTATCACATCCTCTCATTGGCGTCAGGCGTGAAAAATTGTTATCAACTTCATGATATATATAGATTATATCTAGTATGATAAAGGTTTTTTATGCGTGTATTTTTGCGCGAAAGTAAGAATGCTTATTAATATACTGTTAGGTGCTAAAAATATCGTACTTCATACTTGTTTTCTTGCATATAAGGCCCCATGTGAAAAGTGGGTATCTAATCGCAAGGATTTTAAATGGAACAATACAACCTTCAACTATCTTCAGTAAAACATACTGCTCCTGATGGCATTGAAATGGGGGTAATGAACAACGGCACTCCGTATCTTGGTGCTCGTGGTTTGGCAGCCTTATGTGGTGTCGCACCAAGTGTAATAATCACTCTTGTAAAAGATTGGGAAGCAGATTTGCGCTTTAAGCCTCGTGGTCAGGCTATTGAGCAGTTGATTCTGGATCAAGGTGGCGACCCAAGTAGTTTATATGTTCCAATTACCGTCGATGGGAAGACTTACCATGCAATCAACGATGTCAATTGCATGGCAATACTTGAATACTATGCGTTCGAGTCTCAAACACCACAGGAACAGGCCACACGTAATTATCGTAGTCTTGCCAAACTAACTCTTCGTACATTCATTTATGAACGCACAGGCTACAATCCTGAAGACTCGCTGCCACAATATTGGAAAACTTTTCACGAGCGTATAACACTTAACGAGTTACCGTCAGGTTACTTCAGTGTTTTCTCTGAGATTGCTAACTTAGTAATCTCCGGTATTAGAGGTGGTATGCCTTTTGATAGTAATACGATGCCAGATATAAGCGTTGGTATGGCATGGGGCAAGCATTGGTGTGGCAATAGCTTTGATGAAAAATACGGTCTTCGTCGAAAACACCTGCACGTATTTCCGGAAGATTTCCCCCAAAAAGATCCAATGGCATGGATTTACCCTGTTGAGGCTTTGGGTGAGTTCCGTCGCTGGATGGACGACATTTATGTCACCGAGAAGTTTGGCACTTATTTGAACAATAAGGCAAAAAAAGGTGGTTTAAACAATGTCGATATACAAGCTTTGGTTCAAGCAGTTCAACCTGCACGATTGAACTAGTTGGTACGGGCAATTAGCACCTAACAGATAAGGATATGTGTCGCGAAGCCGACACCTATCCGAAGTGTTGGACAAGCCCAAGCCTCCTTATATAAGTAAATATTGGAAATATCATGAAGGGTGATGACAAAAAGCAGTCGATCGTTATCCTTGGTGTGAACCAATAATATTAATACCCTGATTTATAATAAAATCCTCTTTAGTTCTGAAGCGTTAAAGCCATTATCCTTATTATTTAACGTCGGTTATCTGGGTCGAAATATCCCCGTTAATTGCATGACATGTTGGCAGCAGGGGCAAAAGGATTGGGCTTTTATACGTATCGTTTTATTCGGTGAGGGCAACGTCAGTTGTCCTGCTAACATGAACATAAATTGGATCGCTTGAAGCTGTGTCTTATCATCACCACAAGCCGCAATAATGCCTAAACATGGAGATGAACCCTACTTTGTCTCCATCTCTCTTATCTCCATTCTCTTTCTTTTAGTACTCGTGTTATTCCTATATCAATTTAGGCGAGATATTTTTGATTTCTGCTAATGAATAAACCTGTTTATTTGTCCAGTTATAATGCAAATCGTAAATTTTGATGCTTAGACTTCGTTTTAAATAAGAAAAAATGCTTAATTATCTCAGCTTCTATTTATAAGATATTGATATATATGATGTAATATTCATAGCTGTGTTTTTAATCCGACGGGTTAAAAACAGTTCTTACTTTTATCACAGTAAAATATAGGTTGGATGTGATTTTTTGCGACTAACACTATGAAAATGGGTGCTTTTTTTTAGTAAGATGTTGAATGTTTACAGTATTAATAAAGCGTAAAAGTAAGAATGCTTATTAATATACTGTTAGAGTTCTCAGTAATTCATCATTAAAATTTTGGAGTGTATATATGCCCTATGAATTGGGTAAAAGGCTAGTAATTGGCGTTGCTTCAAGTGCAATGTTCGATTTAACTGAATCTGATATGGTTTTTCGTACTAAAGGTGAAGAGGAATATCGTAAGTATCAGTCAGAGAATATCGATAATCCTTTAGATAAAGGGGTCTCATTTTCGTTTGTGAAGCGTTTACTTTCTCTGAATGATTTGAGTGATAAGCCGGAATCAGACCCACTAGTAGAAGTTGTCTTGTTGTCACGAAATGACCCAGATACAGGGCTTCGTGTTATGAAATCGATCGAGCATTACAACTTACCTATTTCGCGTGCGATTTTTATGCAAGGTAAATCTCCATATGACTACATTCCAGCATTGAGTATCTCTTTGTTTTTGTCAGGCAATTCGTCTGATGTAAAAGAAGCCATAAGGTTAGGTTATCCGGCAGGTCATGTAATGAAATCGACGATTGTCGATGAAGATGACGATGACTTGCGAATTGCATTCGACTTTGACGGTGTTCTTGCTGACGATGAATCAGAATCCGTCATGCACAACACCAACGACCTAAGTCAGTTTCATGAGCATGAAACCAAGAACGTATTACAGCCTCATAATCCTGGTCCGCTGAAAGAGTTTTTAGTTAAAGTCTCAGCAATTCAGAAGATTGAAGAGAAGAAGAAGCAATCTGAACCTGATTATCGAAATCGACTAAGAGTTTCAATAGTTACAGCAAGGAATGCCCCTTCACATGAAAGAGCTTTAAATACGCTGAAAGAATGGGGTGTAATGACAAATGACGCATTCTTCCTAGGTGGTGTTGATAAAGGTTTGATTTTGGGTGTTCTCAAACCTCATATTTTCTTTGATGACCAGTCTGGTCATCTGAGCTCAACTAGCACTGTTGCTCCGTCAGTTCATATACCATTCGGTGTCAAAAACACCGAAGAAATTGCGGAATAAGAACTCTAACAAATGAGGATATGTGTCGCGTAGCCGACACCTATCCGAAGTGTTGGACAAGCCCAAGCTACCTTATATAAGTAAATATTGGAAATATCATGAAGGGGGATGCCAAAAAGAAGTCGAACGTTATCCTTGGTGTGAACCAATCATTTTAATACTCTGATTTATAATAAAATCCTCTTTAATTACGAAGCGTGAAAGCCATTATCCTTATTATTGAACGTCGGTAGTTAACGTGTCTGGCGATTTATCCAGTTGATGGGTAATGCGACGTAGAGCACGACTATAAGCATCAATCGTAGCGGGACGTTTACCTTGCAAGGTGAGATGGGTAAGGTGTTGTTCATAAA